>NZ_JBGUAV010000009.1:0-160680 GCF_041821005.1 Halalkalibacter sp. AB-rgal2 | reverse complement strand
CTGCGAACTTTGGTGATGTGACGGATACCGAGTGGCGGACGGTGACATTCCACGCGACGATCGACTCCGGCTATGCGGAGCAGACGATTGAAAACATCGCCGTTGTCGATGGGGGCAACCTTAATGAACCAGATGAACCATCAACGGACATCGAAGTGGAGCCGAAAGATCCAGTGCTTGAATCGGAGAAAACGGCAATCTTAATAGAAAAAGGCGAAGGAAACACCGATGAAGAGAATGCAGAAGTAGGCGACACATTACTGTATACGATTCAAGCGCGTAATACAGTAGAGGATAGTTTAGTGAAAAATCTGATTATCCGTGATGAACTGCCAGAAGGCCTAGAATATGTGCCTGGCACATTAATGGTCGATGGGGAAGCCGTCACCGATGAAAACGATGAGGATGCAGGCTATTACGTAGATGGCGAAATCGTCGGACAGTTCGGCGATGTCAGGAATACGAACTGGCATACAGTTGCATTCCAAGTGACAGTTGGTGAAGGGCAAGCAAGTCAAGATATTGAAAACATCGCAACAGTGGATGCAGACAATATCGACGAGCCGGAACAGCCACACGAAGTGGTTCTCATCTATCCACGTGAACCAAAATTGGAATCAGAAAAGACAGCGGAGAACCTAGAAGGGAACGCAGACTTCCATGCAGGGGATACGGTTGTTTATACGATTCAAGCGCGTAATACAGTCGGAGATAGCGTCGTTGAAAACCTTGTCCTTTCCGATGTTCTTCCAGACGGACTACGCTTTGTCGAAGGAAGTCTTGAAGTAAGTAACGGAGGAACAGGAGACTACGAAGATGGTGTCATTACGGCAAGCTTTGGTGATGTGTCAGATACAGACTGGCGTATGATCACGTTCCAAGCAACGATTGAAAGCGATCAATCAGGAAACACGATTGAAAACGTGGCAACCGTTGAGGCTGACAATGTGGAAACACCAGGAACTCCATCTGAGTCGATCACGGTGGAAAAGGAATCATCACCTCCACCACAGGAACCAGAGGAGCATCAGCCAGAACCGAATCCAGAGCCAAAACCAGAAAAGCCGGAAGAAAAAGGTGATGAATCAAAGCAACCAGAAGAGACATTACCAAATACAGCAACGAATAACTTCAATATCTTCCTAATGGGCTTCATATTATTAGTAGCTGGAGCTGGCATATGGTATTGGAGAAGGAAGAAAGTACGTGTAGAATAAGACGAAGAGACCTTTCCCTTATAGTTAGGGAAAGGTCTCTTCGTAAATTGGGATACAGTGTATTCAGAGATTTTAAAGAACCGGGCAAGAAAGGTATAAAATCGAGGACATTTGTTCGGTTTCTCATTTATTAAAACACTTTTGTCCCTGCCTCATTTTGTCATTTTTACTTGTTCTGGATGATCCAAATGGTCAAAACTAGTATGTTCAAACTGAACATAATCAAGATCCTCGTTATAATGGATCTCCATCCCATCAAAATACCAATAATCATCTTCTGTTACAAAAAAAGTAATATTTTCTTTTATTACTTTAAAACACCTAGAAGGTGGTTCTTCTTTTGCCACACCTACTGAAAAACCTCCAGACCCAACTCCACCTACACGTACAAATAAACGTAAGGAATCACCAGCTTGAAGGGGAATTTCTTTTTTATATAAATAAGCAGCTTCTTTAGATATTTTTAAATGCAATGGTTTCTTCCTCCTAACCTGTATCCACCTTACCATACAATACGTAACTTTTCTACATAGATAAGAGGGATTTCATTTCTTACATCGAAAGTAATGTTAGGATAAAAAAGGAGTGATACAATGTCAAACATTGAAGCAGTAGAAAGAGAATTTAGGGAGTACGTTAAGAAAATAGAAGATTTTAATGAAGCTCTTTCAGTACTTGCTTGGGACTCTAGAACCGGGGCTCCCAAAAAAGGAGTGCAACAACGTTCAGAAATTATAGGAACATTGTCAACTGAAGTGTTTCAATTATCAACATCTAATCAAATGGCTGATTTCATTGAGAAGCTAACAGAAAAGGATGTTTACAACCAGCTCTCCATTATTACTCAAAAGACAGTAGATGAATGCAAAAAGAAATATGAGCGAAATGTAAAGATACCAAAGGAAGAGTATAAGCAATACGTGATGTTACAGGCTGAATCAGAATCAATTTGGGAAGAAGCAAAGGATCAAGCTGACTTTGACATGTTCCGACCTTACCTGGAGAAGCTTCTTGAATTCAAAAAGAAGTTTATTCGTTATTGGGGATACAACGAACACCCTTACAATACACTATTAGATGATTATGAACCGGGCATTTTCATTGATACAATTGACCACGTTTTTTCCGAGTTGCGTGATGGACTTATTCCGCTAGTAAAAGGAGTGTCGGAATCTCTTAATCAGCCTCAGACAGATTTTATTTATCGAGCATTTTCAAAAGAACAACAAAAGAATTTAAATATGGATATCTTGAATGAAATGGGTTATGACTTCTCCAAAGGACGGTTAGATGAAGCTGTACACCCTTTTGCAATTGGAATAAATCCTAACGATGTTCGTATTACGACAAAATACAAAGAAGACGATTTTAAGCTTGCTTTGTTTGGCACGATTCATGAAGGTGGTCATGCGTTATATGAACAAAACATTTCTGAAGAGTTAATAGGTACACCTTTATGTGATGGAACTTCAATGGGAATACATGAGTCTCAATCATTATTTTGGGAGAAATTTATTGGTAAGCATTATTCTTTTTGGGAGCGAAATTATCAAGTATTAAAGAAGCATTCAAACGGACAGTTCGATCATGTTTCGTTAGAGCAATTTTACTTTGCCATTAATGAGTCAAAGCCATCCCTTATTCGAATTGAAAGTGATGAATTAACCTATTGCTTACATATTATTCTACGATATGAATTAGAGAAATCGTTAATTGAGGGGAGCTTAGAAGTAAAGGACTTGCCTGAAGCTTGGAATGAGAAAATGAAAGAGTATTTGGGTGTAGTGCCTGCTCATGATGGGGAGGGTGTGCTTCAAGATGTTCATTGGTCCTTCGGTGCATTCGGTTACTTCCCATCCTATGCACTTGGCTACATTTATGCTGCACAAATGAAAGAAGCGATTGTTCGTGACCTTCCTCAATTTGATCAATATATTAGCCAAGGAGATTATACATTGATTCATGAATGGTTAAAAAAGCATATTCATCACCATGGAGCAACGAAAAAGCCAGCTGAAATCATTAAAGGCATAACGGGTAACGGCATTAACGCACAGCCGCTTTTATCGTACTTAAACGAAAAATACCGTCGCTTATACCAATTTTAATCTAAAACAGAGCTTTTAGATTGTCTTATTTTCAATTTGTATGTTATATTCATTTCCACGAATATAAGGAAGTGAATGAACATGTTAGAATTAATTTGGATGTATACACTTGTATTTCTATTATCAGCTATTCCATTATTAGAAGCAGTTATAGTCATACCATTTGCCATCTTTGCAGGTATGCCGGCTGTACAAGTGACGATTATCGCATTAATTGGCAATTTACTAACCGTCTATTTTATTATTATCTTTATTGAGCAAATAAAAAAATGGCGAAAAAATAAAAAAGCTTCCCAAAAGTCAACGGAGCGCCGTTCGCAAAGAGCCGAACGTATTTGGAAAAAGTACGGATTACCTGGGCTTGCTATTATTGGCCCCTTAATCGTAGGTAGTCATATTACAGCTTTAATGAGCTTAAGCTTCGGTGGTACAAAAAGAGGGGTCACCTATTGGTTAACGTTTAGCTTAATCGGATGGTGTGTCTTAGCAGCTATTCTTGCCCATTTAGGCTTTGATTTGTTTAATACACGAGACCGTGAGTTATTCTAAAAGTAAAAAGTGACTATCTTAATGGTGTATAGTGAGATAGTCACTTTTTACTTAGAGTGGTTTAAAATGATTAAATTGATTCGTTTGAATCGCAAGCTTTTTTAATTTTGAATTAATAAATGAACGATCTAAATCGAGTAATGTTTCTGAATGGATCGCTAGTTGAATATACTGTGAGAAGTCCCAAATTAATTGCTTAATCTCTTGATTGTTTTGTGATGCAATTAGTGCTAGTGAGTCGATCATCGCAGCAACGACAGAAATATCCTCAATACCGTAATGCTTAATTTGATAATAGCAACGATATAAGTAATCTGAGAAACTCCTTTGCTTATTAATGACTCTTAAGCTTTTGTAATCGTCATTGTAATACGAACGGTGTAAATTTTTACTTGCTAGCGTTGATAATATTCGAGCTAAAGCTTTAATTCCATTAATAGCTGTATTCGGATCATTAATACCTGGGGAGAGTGCTCTCAACGTAATCTCAACAAGCTTTGTTAATCCAAAATCGATATCCTGAATAGTCGCTCTTTCATCAGCAAGGTGAAATGATTTTCTATATTGCTTATGGTCCACCTTATCTCGATTTCCCCAATAGGAAAGTAAAGACATTCCCTTTTCAATGTAATCACCTAAGCTAACTTCTACCTTCACAATACTATCATCAGCGCTTGCTTGAGCGATTAATTCATCAATTTCAATGACAAGTAAATAACCAGAATGATTAGCTTGAATGTACAACGGATCGGTTAATTTAATTTCTTCACTCTCCCAATCTTTCCACGGTTCATCCCGAGTCGTTAGTTCTTCATCCTCATAATATTGATGAACAGCATGAATGGTTTTGGATGTAATATGGTGCATTAAATTACTTACTTGAATCCACTTACCGACATGGTGTATAAAGAAAACAAAGAATCCGACACAAATCATTGCGTAAAATACAGCAAATATCGGAGAAATAAAATAATCTCCTTTATCGTTTTGAAGCAATAATAATAATATTAAGGAGTATAAAAAGCCACCGATAAATACGCCTAAAATACGCTGTGTGTTGATATCTGTTAAGAAGTCTTGCATCGTTCTCGGTGAAAATTGTGATAAATATGTTGTAAGTACAACCATAATTGTCGAAAATGAAATCGTTGTCATCGTTAATAAAGAAGAGGCTATTGTACTTAATAGCGATTGTGCTAAGCTTTTATTAATGAGAAACAGATGAATGTGAAGAAATTGATCTAATAATGCGGTCGCAATGGCTAATACCACGGAAATTGTTCCATATAAAGCAGGTATAAACCAGAAATGATTTCTTAAGAAAAGGATTGGTTTGATCGCCTTCATGTTTCATTTCCTCCATATTTGAGAGACCGTTTTGTTTAGTATTTGGAAAGAACGGTTAAATAATGATTAAAATATTAACTTAGGAGTGATAAAAGTGAAAAACCCAACCGATATACAAATAAAAGAACTATTGGAAGAAAGTAAAAGGATAGCTGTTGTAGGATTGTCAAACAACCCTGAACGAACATCCTATCAAGTAGCAAAATTTATGCAAAATGCAGGATTTGAGATTATCCCTGTTAATCCGACAATTGAAGAAGCACTAGAGGTAAAAGCGGTCGCCTCATTAAAAGAAATAAGTGGTACAATTGATATTGTGAATGTATTTAGAAGAGAGGAATACTTACCAGAAATCGCCAAACAGGCTATTAATGTCAAAGTAAAATCCTTTTGGGCGCAATTAGGTATTGAAAATGAAGAAGCATATTCATTATTAAAAGATCAAGAAATACTCACAATTATGAATCGCTGTATTAAAGTGGAATATGCTAGACACCAATAGTGAACATGTATTCATTTCAAACAATATTAAGATTTCATGAAATATTTATGCAGGAATTTAAAAAGTGTTTGCGAATAATGAAATAACCGCTACAATAGATAAGGCAACGTAGTGACGGTCATGGAAACATTTGTTCGTGTGTGCTACAATATTTTTGTAGCATGGTGAAAGGAGTACACAATTTGGTAAGGAATCAGATGGAATATAATGATGAATCAATTCAAGTATTAGAAGGATTAGAAGCTGTTCGTAAAAGACCCGGTATGTATATCGGTAGTACGGACGCTAGAGGGCTTCATCATCTCGTTTATGAAATTGTTGATAATTCAGTAGATGAGGCCTTAGCGGGGTTTGGTGATTCAATCGAAGTAACGATCCACCGTGATCAGAGTGTCTCTATTTCTGATCACGGCCGAGGCATGCCTACTGGGATACATAAATCAGGAAAGCCTACACCAGAAGTCATCTTGACAGTCCTTCATGCAGGGGGCAAATTTGGACAAGGCGGTTATGCAACAAGTGGAGGACTTCACGGTGTAGGTGCTTCTGTCGTTAATGCATTATCTGAATGGTTAGTTGTTGAAATTAAACGAGACGGTCATATTTACAAGCAGCGCTTTGAGAATGGGGGAAAACCTGTTACCGGTTTAGAGCGGGTTGGAAACACTAGAAAAACAGGAACAACCATTCATTTCAAACCAGACTCATCTATTTTCAGCACGACTACTTATAACAGTGAAACGTTAACAGAACGTTTACGGGAAGCTGCTTTCTTATTGAAGGGATTACTGATTAAATTAACCGATTTACGTGGGGAAGGATCAGTACAAGAATTCCATTTTGAGAACGGAATTGAAGCATTTGTTGAATATTTAAATGAAGATAAAGAAACGTTAAGTCCAGTTGTCTTTTTTTCTGGTGACCAAAATGATATTGATGTCGAATTTGCTTTTCAATTCAACGATGGCTATACAGAAAATGTCCTATCCTTTGTCAACAATGTACGTACGAAGGATGGAGGGACACATGAGCTAGGGGCTAAAGCAGCGATGACTCGTGCCGTCAATGAGTACGCTCGTAAAGTAAAGCTCCTTAAGGAGAAGGACAAAAATCTTGATGGCTCAGATATACGTGAAGGGTTTACAGCAATTGTTTCAGTTCGAGTACCTGAACAAATGCTTCAGTTTGAAGGACAAACAAAAGGTAAATTAGGTACTCCTGAGGCGCGTTCTGCCGTTGATGGAATCGTATCTGAAAAGCTATCTTATTTCTTTGAAGAAAATCCTGACATTAGTACAATGTTGATCCGAAAAGCGATAAAAGCAGCACAAGCACGTGATGCGGCTCGTAAAGCTCGTGAAGATGCACGTAATGGTAAAAAAAGCAAAAGGAAAGATGTATTGCTAAGTGGTAAATTAACTCCCGCTCAATCAAAGAATCCAAAACGAAATGAACTATACTTAGTTGAGGGGGATTCCGCGGGAGGCTCTGCTAAGCAAGGCCGCGACCGAAAATTTCAGGCTGTTTTGCCGTTGCGAGGTAAAGTAATTAACACGGAAAAAGCAAAGCTTGAAGATATTATGAAAAATGAAGAAATCAGAACGATTATTCATACCATTGGAGCTGGAGTCGGTTCTGATTTTGATCTCACTGATGTCAATTATGACAAAGTCGTTATTATGACAGATGCCGATACAGACGGAGCTCATATTCAGGTGCTTCTATTAACGTTCTTTTATCGTTATATGCGACCACTTTTAGATGCTGGCAAAGTGTATATTGCCTTACCCCCACTATATAAAGTTAGTAAAGGTAGTGGAAGAAAAGAAGTAGTGGAGTACGCATGGGACGAGCGAGAATTAGATACGAAAATTAAAAGTGTTGGTCGTGGTTATATGCTACAGCGTTATAAAGGTCTTGGTGAAATGAACGCAACTCAACTATGGGAAACAACGATGGACCCAACAACTAGAACATTAATACGTGTGAAATTAGAAGATGCGGCTCGTGCTGAAAAACGAGTGACTACGTTAATGGGTGATAAAGTGGAGCCACGCCGTAAGTGGATTGAGTCACATGTCGCATTCGGACTTGAAGAAGAGTCAAATATTTTGGAAAACGAAAATTTAGCTATTATTGAGGAGGAGTAAGCTTGGCACAAACAGAGCGTTACTTAGATCTTCCTTTAGAAGAAGTTATCGGCGATCGTTTTGGCCGATATAGTAAATATATTATTCAGGAGCGTGCATTACCTGATGCCCGTGACGGATTGAAGCCTGTACAGCGTCGGATATTATATGCGATGCATAAGGAAGGGAATTCAGCGGATAAACCGTTCCGAAAGTCCGCGAAAACGGTCGGGAATGTAATCGGTAATTACCACCCTCATGGAGATTCATCTGTGTATGATGCAATGGTTCGGATGAGTCAAGAGTGGAAAGTACGAAACATTTTAATTGATATGCATGGAAACAACGGTTCAGTAGATGGTGATCCTGCAGCTGCTATGCGTTATACAGAAGCGAGATTATCGAAAATCGCTTCCCAATTATTACGTGATATTGACCGAAATACAGTTGATTACATTCCAAATTTTGACGATTCTGAGCAAGAGCCTGTTGTTCTTCCTGCAATGTTTCCAAATTTACTTGTCAATGGATCAACAGGAATTTCAGCAGGATACGCAACTGATATTCCACCTCATCACTTAGGTGAAATCATTGATGGGGTTATCATGCAGATGGAAAATCCGAACGTAACTTTAGAAGATTTACTAACCATTATTAAAGGGCCTGATTTCCCTACTGGTGGGATTGTACAAGGATTAGATGGCATAAGACAAGCGTATCAAACAGGTAAAGGAAAAGTAGTCGTTCGTGCTAAAACAGAGGTTGAGCAATTAAAAGGTGGCAAGGAACAAATTACGATTACGGAAATCCCATATGAAGTAAACAAAGCGAATCTAGTGAAGAAAATGGATGAGCTTCGTTTTGATAAAAAAGTAGACGGGATTGCTGAGGTTCGTGACGATACAGATCGAACGGGTATGAGAATCGTTGTTGAATTAAAAAAAGAAGCGGATGCAAATGCTATTTTGCACTATCTGTTTAAAAATACAGATTTACAAATTACATATAACTTCAACATGGTGGCCATTTCAAGAAAAGCACCTAAACTAATGGGACTTCAAGAGCTGATTCAGGCGTATATTGATCACCAGAAAGAAGTCATCCGACGACGTTCACAATATGACCTTGAAAAAGCGAAAGACCGTCAACACATCGTTGAAGGTCTGATGAAAGCTATCTCGATATTAGATGATGTTATCTCAACAATTCGTGCTTCTAACGATAAAAAAGACGCAAAGAATAATTTAATTGCTCAATACGAATTTACTGAGCTACAAGCTGAAGCAATCGTAAATTTACAGCTTTATCGATTAACAAATACTGATATTACAACACTTGAAGAAGAAGCAGCCGATCTTGAAAGACGTATACATGAATTAGAAGCGATCTTAGCAAGTGAGAAAAAGCTTATTCGAGTTATCAAAAAAGATTTAAATAAAATTAAAAAAGACTTCGCTGATGTCAGAAGAACAGAAATTAAAGAAGAAATCGAAGAAATTAAAATAAATATGGATGTCTTAATTGCTTCAGAGGATGTTATGGTAAGTGTTACACAAGATGGTTATGTTAAACGTGCGAGTATTCGCTCCTATTCTGCCTCAAATGGTGAACTGCCGACTTTGAAGGAAGGTGATCATTTAATTGATTACTTTGAAATGAACACAACCGACACATTGCTCTTATTCACTAAACTAGGGAATTATCTTTATATTCCCGTACATGAGCTTCCAGATGTCCGTTGGAAAGAGATGGGGCAGCATGTCGCAAACATCGTTTCGCTTGACCGAGAAGATAAAATTATTGCTGCAATGCCAATAAAAGAGTTTACTGATGAATTTTCGTTGTTATTTATTACACGTAATGGTATGGCTAAACGTTCAATGCTATCACTATACCAAGCACAGCGTTACTCCAAACCACTTATGGCAATCAAATTGAAAGCTGACGATGAGGTCGTTTCCGTGTTTAAAACAAATGGCGAACAAGAGTTGTTCATCGCTACTCATCAAGGTTACGGATTATGGTTTAGTGAGTCGGAAGTAAATGCAGTTGGTCAACGGGCAGCTGGGGTAAAAGGGATTAGCTTAAAAGAAAATGATTATGTCGTTAATACTGAATTATTTACACTCGATGAAAATGTTGAATTTTTAATTGTCACGCATCGTGGAGCAGCTAAGAAAGTAGCAATAAGTGAATTTGATAAATCAAGCAGAGCGAAAAGGGGCTTAACATTATTAAGAGAATTAAAATCAAACCCTCATAGAGTCGTTTCATGTATTAAGATTTGTCAGGATGATACAGTAGCCTATGCTTTGTTAACAGAAAAAGGAACTAGAGAGGAAATAAATCCAAAGCTGCTTCGTAAGAGCGATCGATACAGCAATGGCTCCTTTTTGATAGATGCTAATGTAACAGGCGACGTCATCGATGTGATCAAATACCGAACATGATCCATTGAAATAAACCGAGGTTTAACGATCTCGGTTTATTTTCTGCAAATTAAATTTCATTCTTAAAACAAAGGAGTGAAAAAATGAGATGTATACTATTATTTTTTGTTTTCGTCTCAATATAATACGTATACTTGATTTTTGATACAAAAAAGAATATCACTTCATTGGTTCCGATAATATATATTATGTAAACTAGATAGAAGTAACGTATAATTTAAAATATTCTCCTTCTTTTCATCGTACAAAATGAAAAATTTAAAAACATTTTATTTAGACAGGATAATTAAGAACTAAATAATAAGAACCCATTATTGACCTGCTTTTATCAATGGGTTCGCATTATATTAATTTAGTATAATTCACATAAGTATTTTAGTTATCATCGTATTAATAGTTTCTTTCTCATACTTTTAGTTATTTTCTCTAACTCTTCTGGTCTATTAATCTCCGATGACCAGAGCTTTCACAGGTATTTCAATAGAAAATTATTCTGTATGAATAATAAACTGTTTTGTTCCCTTATCAACCATAAATTCCTCTTCATATATCATTTCTGCGGTTCCCTCACGTAATTTATACTTATCTATATCAGCATTAGGATCTATTTCAAAAACCATCACTTTATACAAAAGGTCATTTTCAATCACTACTTCCACCTTTTGCCCATCTGTAAGATATAAGAACTTATTAGCCTCAAACTCTTCTTGGTCGTCCCTCCAAATTGGGTGTTCTCCAATATATTGACGTTCTTCCAGTGGTCTAATTTCTAAAATGTACTCTTGCACAATACTATCTCGCACTGAAAATTCAACTTCCGAAACATATTCATCATGACTATTATCAGAATAACAAGATATCAAAAGCAAAAATAGTAACATACTACTATATTTCATTATTTCACATCCTTTTATTGTCATTTTGTAAATAGATGCTAATAACAGTTTTCGAGTAGATAAATACACTAATATCGTTGTATTAATATACACACTTTGCATATTATTGACAGTTATGTATACACTTTTACTTCATTTTTCGTTATGTCATCAGAATTATTTCAACGGACACTTTTTCAATCACAAAATCTATGTATAAATAAGACAAGACAGTTTGTTTAATATTTTGAGATTTAGATAACATCATAACTTATACTTTGCCTTATATAAAGCTTGATTATCATCATTCTTCAAAGCCATGTAAAGCGCAAAAAACCAGCCTATTATGATCCATCCTGATAATAAATTTACAACTGCAATCGTTATTCGATTATGTTTTTTCCTTTTATAGGCAATATAAGTCGGGATAAAATGAATAAACACCACTCCCATAAATGCTACAAGCTTGAAAATAGATTCCATCGTTCTCCTCCTCTGTATTTATAAAAATTTCAAATATAAAATTCAATATATCAATAAAAGTGTTTACTTTATATAATCTAAACGTCCTAATTATTTAAAATATAATTTTGGAAATCGGGTACTAATATCTATTAGTGTTAAATCAAGTAATGTAAAGAGAACGGAGAAGCTGTTCGTGACATGTACTCGTAAACAAAATCAACTTCTTCGCAGATAGTCCTCAAAAAATAAGAGTATTTCAAGATTTCCCTTGAAACACTCTTATCCTTTATGTTAAAAACTATTACTCTCCTCGTGCTCTATTCGCTTGTTCGATCGCTGCATTGATTTGATCTACAACTGATTGGTATGCATCATCGACTGCTCCACCGTTATAAACGGTTTCAAGCGCCGTTTCTGTAATCCGACGTGCTTCCGGAATCATATCCATAATAGCTCCTTGAGTAGCATAATTAGACGTTGTCGCTTGTAGCTGATCGACAGTTACTTTTAATTGTGGCATTGTTTCATATGCCTCTAGGACAACCTCTTCGTCATAAGCTGCTGGGTTAATGGCAAAATATCCCGTTCCAACATGCCACTGTGCTTGAACTTCTGGTGTTTGTAGAAATTTCATAAAATCCCAAGCTGCCATTTGCTCAGCTTCTGGTTTACCATCTACCATCCAAAGGCTCGCCCCACCAATAACAACGCCATTTCTTTCTGTATTTTCAGGATGAGGCAAAAATGCAACTCCTACTTCAAATGGAGCATTTTCTACAACATTTTTCACACTTGCCGATGACTGTAAAAACATTGCAACATCACCTGACATAAATCCAGAAACCATATTATCACTATTTGTCCCATAATTAGCAAACGTATCGTCTTCAATCATACGCTCAACCCATTCAAAAACCGATTTTCCTTCTTCATCTGTAAAGCCTACCTCTGTCGGTGTACTACTTCTTCCGTTATCATTGTTCATAAGCAATGCACCTTGATTCGCTAGCAGTTGTTCATATAACCAACCATAGGCCTGCAAAGCAAAGCCCTTCATATCTGGATTGGATTCAACAATTTGACGTGAGGCTTCTTCTATTTCTTCATAGGTTTCAGGTGGTGAATCAGGATCAAGTCCAGCCTCTTCAAAGGCATCCTTGTTATAATACATAACAGGTGTTGAAGAGTTAAATGGCATTGAATAAAATTGATCGTCTATTTTATAGTAATTAATAATATTGTCTTCAAGGCTACTCATATCATAACCATCTGCATCAACTAACTCTTGAATCGGGGTGATATGTCCACTATGTACCATCGACATTGTTCCAATTTCAAAAACCTGAATCATCGTTGGAGCACTGTCTGTTCCTGCAACACTATGAAATTTTGTTAATGCTTCATCATAAGAGCCCTGGTATTCTGCTTCAACAACCACATCATCTTGAGACTCATTATACATATCAACTAATCCATCAAGTGCTTCTTGTAATGCCCCACCCATTGCATGCCAAAACGTTACTGTAACAGGTCCATCAGTGATTTGCCCTTCATCATTAGTTCCCTGATCTTGATCTGCATTTTCTACCTCATCTGTAGAATTATCCGGTTCATTTCCTTCTTCTCCAGTCACTTCATTGTTGTTACACGCGACTGTAACTAGCATGAAAGCAAGCAATACGATAAAAGCTAATCCTTTTTTCATTATTAACTCTCCACTCCTCATCATCATTTCTTTTTTAATTTATCATCAATGAATAACACATTGGTTATTCAAGAATGCCTTATTTAAGTGCTCCTTCTGCCAATCCTCTTTGTAATTTCTTTTGACCTAGAAATAATAAGATTAATGTTGGTAATACAACAATGATCGCTCCAGCCATAATAATGCCCCATTCATTTAATTGCTCTTGAGACTGTAGCTGCTTCAAACCAATTTGTACGGTTCGGACAGAATCATTTGTCGTTGCTAATAATGGCCATAAGTACATATTCCAAGAAGATAAGAAACTATAAACGGATAAGGTTAACAAGCTTGTGCGCGCAACAGGCAGAACGATTTTAATAAAAAATTTAAAATCACCCATACCGACAATTTCACTAGCTTCTTTTAATTCAATTGGAATTTGCTTAAAGTTTTGTCGTAATAGAAACGTTCCAAAGGCCATCGCAAAAAACGGTAGCGTTAGGCCAATATAGGAGTCTATAAAGCCTAGGTCACGAATCGTATGAAAATTAGGAATAATGGAAGCTTCAAAGGGAACCATCATTGTCGCAATGAATATAAAAAATAGCACATCTCTTCCCTTGAAATGGAGAAACGTAAAAGCATATGCAGCCAAGCTAGCCAAAGTAAGCTGGCCGATCATAATCAAAATGGAAACAACAAAGCTATTAATTAAATAATTCATAAGTGGAAACCGTTGAAAAACGTGAATGTAATTATCAAACGTAATCGATGTAGGAATGATTTTACCTGTCATAATATCTTGTCCTGACATAAAGCTCATACTAAAAGCCATTAAAGCAGGTGCAAAAATAAGAAAGGCTGAAATAATTAGTAAAATGTAGAGGATGATTTTTTGAGATGTGGGCATTCTCATTGATAATGAACCTTCCTTTCACCTAGTTTGAATTGAACAAATGTCAGAACTAGAATAATTGCAAATAAAATGAAAGCTTGTGCGCTTGCCATACCATATTGATAATTCATAAACGCATTTTGGTATATGGAATAAACAATTAAATTCGTTTCATTTTGCGGTCCGCCTCGAGTCAATAAATCAATTTGACCGAATGTTTGAAAGGCGTTAATCAATGTAACGGTTACAACGAAAAACAGTGTCGGTGATAGCATTGGCAGCGTAATACGTCGCAGCTTATAAAAATAACTTGCACCATCAATGTTCGCACTTTCATATAAATACGAATCAATTGATTGTAAGCCACCTAGTAAAATTAAAAACGTAAAGCCAACATTCATCCAAATCGTTGAAATCGACACAGACATGAGTGCCCATTGAGGATCGGTTAACCAACCAACAGCTCCAATACCAAATATACTTATCAATTGATTAAGCCAACCAATGGTAGGATGAAAGAGAAACAACCAAAAAACGGATGCTGCTGCAACTGATATACCCATTGTTGACGAAAAAATGGTTCGAAAAATCCCAACACCTTTTAGTTTTTCGTTCGCAATAATGGCTAAAAATAACCCTAAAAGTACCGTACCTGGAACGATATATAAAACAAACAGAAAAGTAGACATTAAGCTCTTTTGAAATATAGGAGAAGTAAAAATAGCTATAAAATTATCAAGACCAACAAATACAGTAGGACTACCACTATTATCTGTTAAAAAAAAACTTAAATAAATGGTTCTCCCTAGTGGGTAAAATAAAAACAAACCAAACAAAACAATAGAGGGAAGTAGAAATAGCGTGCCTTTAAGAAACTGCATACGTTTTCTTTTTCGTTTTGCTTTTTCAATGGCTGCATCACCAATGATTGAATCTTGATTTACGATCACTTCATTCATATTGCTACGACCTCTTTTGTACCACCAACCGTCGCTGCTTTGACGAGCTGACCTGTTTTTTTATCAAAAAAGCATAATGAATCGATTGATAGCTGGATTGGAACCTTATCTCCCATTCCAATTCGCCATTGTCCAAGCCATTTGGCTGTCCATACCTCTTGTCCAATTTCAAAAGAGAGTAAGGTTTCATTCCCTAATTGTTCAACATTTATGACTTCAATTAAATGAGTGATTTGCTCATGATTACTATGAGCAATATGCTCTGCACGAATTCCGATCATGTATTCTCTGTCCCTCGATAAGCTAGTCATATTTATTGAATTAGTAGGAATCTTCAGCTCTCCTTCAACTAGCAAATTGGCACCACTTTCATCAAATAACGCTCTACCCATGTTCATCTTAGGAGAACCAATAAATGAGGCAACGAACGTATTGGCAGGTTCATTGTATAGTGTGATCGGCTCACCTAGCTGCTGAATATGACCATCATTCAATACCATAATTCGATCTCCCATTGTCATCGCTTCTACTTGATCATGAGTGACATATATCATCGTTAACCCTAGTTTTTTTTGTAAACGTCGAATTTCCATTCTCATATGAGATCGTAACTTTGCATCTAGATTAGACAAAGGCTCATCCATTAAACAAAGAGGAGCTTCACTCACAACGGAGCGAGCCAATGCTACCCGTTGTCGTTGACCACCTGACAATTCTTTCGGTTTTCGTTTTAAGAGTTCCGTTAATCCCATCATTTCAGCCGTTTCATGCAGGCGGCGCTTTTGTTCTTGTTTATGTACTTTTTTTGCATGGAGCCCGAACAATATGTTTTGTTCGACCGTTAAATGAGGATATAATGCATAATTTTGAAATACCATTGATAAATGACGATCTTTTGGAGGTAAATGATTGACGACTTTATTGTTTATTAAAAGCTTTCCATCCGTAATGTCTTCCAAACCAGCTATCATTCGAAGTAACGTACTTTTTCCAGAGCCGGATGGGCCAACTAAGACAAAAAACTCACCCTTTTTAATCGATAAATAAATTTCTTTTAAAACATGAGATTGTTTGTCATATGATTTTGAAATATTTATTAACTCAACTTGATTCATGTAATCGCCTCCTCACTTGTATTAAAACATAGAAAATATCACTAAATAATTGAATTAACAGATTCTATACAAAATATATACAAAACATTAATTGATTTACAATTTATACAATCTATATTGTCATCCTGTTTTGTCTTGTTCACCTCTCGTGCAGTGGAATAAAAAAAGAGTAGAATCCATAGTGGACTCTACTCAATATCAATCTATGCTTTTAATACATCATGGTCTACATAACGCTCACCATTTAGTTCACTAATGACATTAATCGCTACCTTCGCACCATCACCAGCTGTAATAATGGTGTGTACACTTTGATCCGCAACAGTTCCAGCAGCCCAAAGACGTTCTTTATTCGTTTTACCTGAAGAATCAACATCGACAACGTTTTTAATACGAGGCTCAGATCCCTCTTTTGTGGTAATTCCACTCTTTTCAGCTAATTGCGCAATAGCTCCCGTTGCTAGAATCACATGCTTTGTTAAGTATGTACCATTTGCCGTTTCAAGCACATATTCATCAGCCTGTTCAGAAATTGATAGAACTTCCTCTTCCTTCAAGTCAGCACCAAATTTTGTTGCTTGCTCCTTTCCTAATTCTAGAAGTTTAGGACCTTCAATACCATCTACTCCATAATGATTCTCCACCCATGCTCTCGCTGTCATACTTTTACCATGATCTAACAATAATGTTTTCTTACCGGCCTTCGCTGCAAACAGAGCCGCGCTTGCACCAGCGGGACCTGCACCAATAATCGCAATCTCATAAGACATCTAATCACTCCTTTTAAAAAGTTATTTCTATTTTATCTAATGTTGGAGAAATAATAAAAATATATGCTTATCTTTTAAAAATCAGCTTGGTGATAGCTTTCTAATCGATTAAATGTGACGATAGCGGCAATCAACAGGATCGCAATCAACATCACACTACTAAGACTAACTAACCATAAACTGGACGAAGACGTTTCATTTATAAGTAACATCGCTTCATTGCTTATATTTCCAGGGCTCCATGTCATATATTTCGGAAGCAATGTAGTTAATATACTAATTGTGCCTAATAGAATAACACTAACACCGGCAATTCCCCCAGCATGTTTCAATACTGTACTCACAAATGTCGTAGCGGCAATCACTAAAAGTATCCATATACTATACATAATCATACTAGAAATCATTGCTTGAAACGTGATGGTTGAAAATAATAGACTCGTATAATACCAACTCAGAGCATAACCGAAAAAGAGAGAAACAATTAGTAGAAACGCATGAGCGGCAAACTTACTCATAATATATTGAATTGAATAAACAGGTCTAGCCATAATCAATGTTAACGCACCACTTCTTCGTTCATGAGCGATCATTCCCATCGACGCTAAAATAAATAGAAGGGTTCCAATCGTGCTATATTGCGATAATACACCGCTTAATACTTCTTCGCCTGTAGGTGTTGGAAGTTCAATAACAGTGCCTTCTGGTAGATTTCCTGCCATTTCAAGAATTTGTGGCATAAAATAAGTCGTGATCGGTTGTGAAATTCCAAGGATAATCAATGTAATAGGTAGCCATATCCATTTTCCGTTTTTCATGCTTTCAACCATTTCTTTTTTAAACAATATCCAAAATGTTCTCATAGTTCCATCACCTTTAAATATGCGTCTTCTAACGATTCCTTCACTAATTCATAGTGCGTAACAACTGCCCCATTTTTCAAAAGAGCTGATAGGATCTGAGTCCCTTCTGTTTGGTGTTGAATATGAATGAAAGCTGTTGTGTCATCTACAATTCGATAATCGTTGATGGTGCTTAAATGATCTAGGTGTTGCGCTACATTCCTTTCTACTGTAAGTTTAAGATTGATTGAATGCTGCTCTTCCTGCAAATCATCTAATTTACCTTGCCACTTTAACTGTCCTTCTTTTAATATGAAAATATCATCACAAACCTGTTCAGCATCATGGAGAATATGTGTAGAAAAAAGAATCGTCATTTTCCCTTTTAATGATTGAATTAACTGTAAAACATCGCGACGGCCTTGTGGATCTAGTGCTGAAACAGGTTCATCTAAAATTAATAATTTTGGTTCATGAATGATTGCTTGAGCTAATCCAAGCCTCTGTCTCATCCCTCCTGAAAACCCTGCAATTTTCTTTTTTTTAGCAGATGTCAAACCAACAAAGTTTAACACTTCATCGATCTTAGCATGAAGTTCATTTTTGCGAATATGCGCTAATTGCCCTGACAATTGTAAAAACTCACTAGCAGTCATCCAGTTAAAGAAAGAAGGATGCTGAGGTAAGAATCCAATTTCTGAACGCATGTCTCCTTTAGATAAATGAGAGAAATTTATCCTACCTGACGTCGGTGTTAATAATCCTGCAAGCATTTGCAATGTCGTCGTTTTACCAGCTCCATTCGGACCGAGCACAGCCACACAAGAGCCTTTATTAATTGAGAAGGTTAATGGATGAACAGCAGTTTGTTCTTTATATTTCTTTGAGAGCTTCTTTACTTCAATAATCATCTACTCACTCCTTAGTTGTTTTTTCGACCGAGAATAAAATACAATATTGCTCCAATAGGATTCATGCATAATATAAGCAAAGCCCACATCCATTTAGGACCGTTGGTACCTTCTTGACGTATTAAACTAATCATTGCAATTATGAATAAAATCCCTTGTAGAACAAAAATCGGCACTAGTAGCATTAACAAATCTGAATCAATCGTATTCATCTTTATACACTCCTCTTATTTTGTTTTCGGTATTGTGGCCATCTAACAAATAGAAAATAAAACAACGTCGGCATAGGAAATTGAAGTAACCCCCAAATACCCCAAAACCATTTGTAGCTCCCTCTTTTTTGAGCATCTCTAAAAAGAAAGATGCTTTGAACGAGTAAAGTGACAGCTAACAACATGATGATCCTTATATCCCATTGAGTGTTCTCAATCATGAAGTCACCTTCTTTTTTCTTTTGTTTAGTAAGAAAAGAATAAGAGGTGCACCTACTAATGTTACACATTGTATGATTACAAATGCATGAAAGGACTGGAGAATAACGGCTATTGTAGCTATCATGATGAATACGGAAGAAACAAGAAATAAATAAAACTCTTTCTTCATTGCACGTTGTTTTTCTTTTTGAGCTTGCTGTATCTGTCGTTCTAAATAGGCTGCATCGACCCATTCATCTCCAATTTGATTAAGCTTCTCCCAATCTGCCTTTAACGACTGTACCAACTGGCGATGATCTTTATCCTGTTCACTCAATTCTATTCATCTCCTTTCGCACGTTTTTAATGCCATAATGGACCCTAGACTTAACAGTACCAGCTTTTACTTTTAACATTTCGCCAATTTCTTCATACGTATAGCCATAATAATAATGCAACAATATTGGCATTTTAATCGATGTTTCTAGTTGGTTGAACTCCGCAAAGTAATCACTCCATTCCATTTGTAGTTGATCACTTTTCCACTTTAATTGCCTCGACAGGATCACCTTCATTTGTTTCATTAAATTGATATCACGCTTTTCCTTCCTCTTTTTGTCAACGTACACACGTGAGGCAATTGAAATAAGCCAAGTCGAAAATTTACTATCTCCACGAAATGTATGTAAACGTAAATACGCTTTTAACATCGTATCCTGACTTATATCAGCACTAATTTGCTCATCTAATGTTAATTTAAGTAAATAATTAAACAAAAATGAATAATAACGTTTATATAACATCGAAAAGGCCTCTTCTTCTCCTTGCATTGCACGTTCAATGAGTATCCAATCATCTTCCTCCATTTAAAGCCTCCTTATTATGTGGACATTATTGTGACGTTTGGAGATATATAATCGTTCATTTAATCTAAAAAAATTAATAAAATTTTTTTAGAGCGTCGTCTTTAGTTGCTACAATTACTATTTTCAACCTGAAAAAGGTGCTTGATAAGGTTAAATGTAACCTTATCAAGCACCTTTATCAAATACAGTTATTCATGGAAATTCGTTCCGTCTGTTGTTGCTTTAATCACACCTGTACGAACAACGAAATCACCAAAATGCTCGCCATCTTCTCTCTCTTTCGCATATCGTGTAAGCAGTTGCTTCAATTCAGATAAAATGTCTTCTTCACCAATATTTTCACGATATAGTTTACTTAAGCGACTCCCGTCATGGGCCGCACCTATATACATATTGTATTTACCTGGTGCTTTTCCGATGAACCCAATTTCAGCAAGTGTTGGCCTGGCACAGCTGTTAGGGCAGCCAGTCATTCTAATCGTAATTTCCTTATCACGTAAACCAGCCTCATCTACAATCACATCCACTTTATCAATAAGTGTTGGTAAATAGCGCTCCGCTTCAGCCATTGCAAGGCCACAGGTTGGTAACGATACACAGGCAAGTGAACTACGGCGTAATGCTGAATAAGGAGAACCATCCGTTAAACGATACTTTTCAATAATTTCAGTAATTTGCTTTTTCTTCTGACTCGTGACATTAGCAATGACAAGATTTTGATTAGCTGTTAACCTGAAATCACCTGTGTGGACCTTCGCAATCTCTCTTAATGCTGTCATAAGCTTATAATCATCCGTATCAACTATACGACCACCTTGTACAAATAAGGTGTAGTGCCATCTACGTTGCACACCTTTTTCCCAACCATAACGATCACCATTATGGTCAAAATGAAAGTCGCGCGCGTCCTCAAGCTTCCAACCGAGACGGTTTTCTAGCTCTTCGACGACATTCTCTAATCCTAAACGATCAACCGTATACTTAAACCGAGCATTTTTACGAACAGAACGGTTACCGTAATCGCGCTGTATCGTAATAATTTTCTCAGCGACATCTACCATTTGCTCTGGCTTACAAAAGCCAATAACCTTTCCAAGCTGAGGATAAGTGGCCGTGTCACCATGTGTCATACCCATACCGCCACCAATGGCTACATTAAATCCAACGAGTTTGTTGTTTTCAATAATCGCAATATAACCAATATCTTGAGAGAAAACATCAATATCATTAGATGGTGGAACGGCGATACCAATTTTAAATTTTCGCGGTAAGTATAATGGACCGTACATGGGTTCAACTTCCTCAACCTCAGGTGTACTTGCTACTTTCTCCTCATCTAACCAAAGCTCATGATAGGCTTTTGTACGTGGCAATAAATCATCACTTAGCTTTTTAGACCATTCGAATACTTCAGCATGAACAGCAGATTGATATGGGTTTGGATTACACATCACATTACGGTTTACATCGCCACAGGCTGCAATCGTATCAAGCATCGAAGCATGAATCTCTTGAATCGTTTTCTTCATGTTCCACTTTAAAATTCCATGCATTTGAAATGCTTGACGAGTCGTTAGCTTTAACGTGCTATTTCCATACTTTTGTGCTAATTCATCCATTACGAGCCATTGTTCAGGTGTCGATACTCCACCAGGTGTACGAACTCTAAGCATAAATTGATAAGCTGGTTCTAGTTTTTGTTTTTGCCTTTCATTACGTAAATCACGGTCATCTTGAAGATAACTTCCATGAAACTTCATAAGACGATTATCATCATCAGGAATTCCTGAAGTGATTTGATCTAGCATCGATTCCTCTAATGATCCACGTAGGTAATTACTTTCTTCTTTTATTCGTTCAACATCACTAGGTGAACCTTCAGGTGCTGTTAACTTTTGATTAGCCATGTTGCATTACTCCTTCCATTCTTAAATCAATAAACATCTCGTTGGTAACGTTTTTGTTGCTGCATTTCTGAAAGGTATTGTTCTGCTTGTTCACGGTTCATCTGTCCTTCATGTTCAATAATAGTGATCAACGTTTCGTGAACATCATGTGCCATATGCTTCTCATCACCACAAATGTAAATAACAGCACCTTCTTGAATCCATGAGTATAGCTCCTTACCTTGTTCACGCATACGATGCTGGACATACACCTTTTCATCAGAATCACGCGAAAAAGCAACATCCATCTTCGTTAAGACTCCATCCTTTAACCATTGTTGCCATTCCGTTTGATATAAGAAATCTGTCATGAAATGTTGATCACCAAAGAAGAGCCAAGACTTCCCTTCAGCTTCTGTTTCTTCACGCTCCTGCATGAATGCTCTAAATGGTGCAATTCCTGTTCCTGGACCAACCATAATAATCGGTGTATCTGAATGATCAGGAAGTTTGAAGTTAGGATTCTTTTGAATATAGACCGGAATCGTATCACCTGATTCTAGACGTTCAGCACAAAGAGTAGAGCAAACACCTTTGCGATTACGACCATGAGACTCGTAACGCACAGTTCCAATTGTTAAATGCACTTCTTCTTCATTTGCCGTATAACTACTTGCGATCGAATACAAGCGACCAGGCATTTTCCGGAGAATTGAAATAAACTCCTGAGCGGATACACCCCAAGGTCCAAAATCTTGAACTAAATCTAATACATCACGTCCGTTTATATACTCCTTTAATTCCGCTTCTTTTCCAGCAGAGAGTAGTTCACGTAAAGCATCATGATTAGATAGCTTTAATGCTTGCTCTAATAAAGGCTTAGTCAAAACAGTAATTTCGAAATGCTTCGTAAGTGCTTCTTTTAATGACAGGACATCACCTTGTTTGTTAACTGTCACTATTTCTTCTGAATCCCAGTTTAACTCGTTCAAAAGTAAATGAACTAACTCTGGATCGTTTTCAGGATAAATCCCTAACGCATCACCCGGTTCATATGTAAGACCTGAACCTTCTAATGATAATTCAAGATGGCGCGTCTCTTTATTTGAACCACGACCATTCAAATTTAAATTTTCTAACACTTCTGCTTGAAACGGATTGGTTCGTGAGAATTCACTTTCAACAGATGAAGCTGTCGCTGTTTCTGCTAACACTTCTGTTGACTGTGTTACTCCTTCATTTAATCCATTAAGAACGCCTTCAATCCATTCTGCCGCAGGCTCATCAAAGTCTAAGTCACAGTCTACACGAGGATGTAAACGTGTACCTCCCAGCTCTTCTAATCGTTGATCGAATTCCTTGCCTGTTTGACAGAAAAATTCATATGAGCTATCGCCAAGTGATAAGACTGAGTAGCGAAGTGAGTCTAATTTAGGTGCGCGCTTCCCATGAAGAAACTCATGAAACGTTAATGCATTATCCGGTGGATCACCCTCACCATGAGTACTCACAAGAATGAGTAGGTTTTCAACCTTTTTTAAATTTTTTGGTTTAAAGTCACTCATAGAAAGAACCGTACAGTTAAAACCTTTTGTATCTAACATCTTTCCTGCTTGTTCAGCAAGACCTTGCGCATTGCCGGTTTGTGATCCAAATAAGATCGTTACATCCTTAGAAATCACTTGTTCCACGACTGGTGTAACATTAGTAGCTGTAGTATTTCCACTAGATTGATTTCCAGTTACTGAAGCAGCTTGTGTAGCTGCTAAATATCCTGTTAACCAAATTTTCTGTGATTCTGTTAATGTTGGTAAGAGCTTATTTAATTGCTCTACCTGTGCTTCATTAAACGGACTGTTCAAAACATGAAGTTGCAACAAATTCCACCTCACAATTAAATATAAACTAATCTTACTTGATTTTATGTAATAGGACTAGTTTTGACATAAAAATCATTCATTATTTCGGGTATAATTAAAAAATGATTACTATAATGATAGCTTCACTATTCCTATAAGTCAAGTTGGTTTTACTGCTAAATGCTTTATTTTTCACGTTTCATCATTTTTAAACAAAGGAGAAGTCCGCCTTATAAAAAGGTGGACTTCAATGCACATGGAATATAATTAAACTGGCCACTCTTCTAATGTATAGGCCATCTCCCAGAACATATATTCATACTTACTACTCGTAACAAAAATGTCCTCCATTCTTTTCTTCTCATCCTCAGAAGCTTTACTCGCCCAATCATCTAAGCGGTTAATTTGCTCTTGAACAAGATCTCCAAACCACTCATCACCATACGTATCAATCCATTTTTGATAAATGGCTACCCCCGGTTTAGCTCCCTTAAATTTCTCACCGATTTCCCAATAAAGCCAATAACACGGTAAAATAGCAGCAATCACATCTCCCAGTGTTCCTTTATAAGCCGATGCAAATAGGTGATTCGTATAGGCAACTGCCGTAGGTGCAGGGTTTTCAACAATTATGTGCCCTTCTTCTGATAACCCCAGCTCCTTCGCAAATCCTTCATGTAGCATATGCTCAGCATCAAAGGTCGACTTGGCATGAAACGCCATTCGACTCGTTGTGTAGAAGTCCATTGCTTTAGCAGCACCAATCGATTGAACCTGTGCAAATTTTGATAAATAATATGAATCTTGTTTCACATAATGCTTGAACGCTTCAAGAGATAAAGAACCATCAGCTACCCCTTTTACAAATGGATGTTCAAAGCTTGCATTCCAAATTGAATCAACCTGCTTTCTTAAATGTTCCGAAAATTTCATTAAAAGTCATCCCTTCCATTCCTCTTTTTGTAAAGATTGCATTAATTGTTTTTTTAACGATAAATACTCTTCTGTTACGATCATTTCTTTCGTTCTTGGTCTTGGTAGCTTTACGCTATATTCAACTAATACGTTTGTAGGTTTTGGAGCCATGACACAGATTCTATCTGATAAAAAAATAGCTTCATCAATACTATGTGTAATAAACAATACTGAACGTCGTAATTTGCTCCAAATTGATAGAAGCCATTCATGCATGTGTTCTCTTGTTAATGCGTCAAGCGCTCCGAAAGGCTCATCTAACAACAAAAGTTCTTTTTGATGGAGAAATGTCCTTAATAGGGCAGCGCGTTGTTTCATTCCACCTGAAAGAACATGCGGATAATAATGCTCATAGCCATCAAGTCCGAATAAAGGTAAGAGTTCAAACGCCTTTTTCTTAGATTCTGCTATATTCTGCTTACTAATTTCTGCTCCTAATAGAGCATTTTCTAATACTGTTTTCCACGGTAAAAGTAAATCTTTTTGCATCATATAACTTGCATGATTCCGTTGACCGACAATCGAATGGCCATTAAGAAGAATTTCACCAGCGCTTGGTATCTCTAAACCAGATATTAAATTGAATAATGTACTTTTTCCACATCCACTAGGTCCAATAAGGGAGACAAATTCCCCTTTTTCAATATAGAGATGCAAATCATTAATGACGTTAGTTTGATCAGAGAATGTATAGTGAATATTCGATAATTGTAAATGCATCATATCTCCTTTTCTAAGGAAGAAACTGATTCGTCATCGCTTCTTCAATTGGTACATCTACTTCAATCAATTCATTATCTAGCATCCATTCGGTATAAGTACTCCAAACATCTGTGCTTTGATACCCCCACTTCTCCGCCTCTCCTTGGTAACGTTCACTTAACCACTCCTGAGAAGCACGTATTAACTCAGCATCTGTTTCGGGAGTTGCCTCGATTAAGATGTCTGCCGCTTCATCGACATGATCAATGGCAAATTCATACCCACGACTGATGGCATGCATAAATTTCTCAACAAGCTCCGGCTGTTCTTCAACAACAGAATCACTACTAATAATAACTGGAGAATAATATGAAAAAACTGGATCGATATCCGTTAAATAAATCATGTTTATATCTTCACCACGTACCTCTGCCTCAACACCTGTCCATCCATAGAAAATCCATTGAAAATCAATTTCCCTTGATGTATTAACGAAGAAGTCAGACGTTCCCACCGTGACATTTTCAACTGTTGAAGAATCAGCATCTACTGTACTCATTACTTCTGATATCATCACATCTTCCTGTGGAGATCCCCAGCCACCATACGTCTTTCCTTCAAAATCAGAAGGAGAAGTGATATCTTTTTCAACTGGTGAAGCAAATCCCGACGTATGCTCTTGAATAATCGCAGCTAATGAGATAACCGGAATATCACTTGAGCGGGCTACCGTTACATTATCCTGTGAACTTATTCCAAAGTGAGCTTGACCAGAAGCGACGATTTGATCCGCTCCTTCTAACGCTGGTTCGATGATTGTAATGTCTAAGCCTTCTTCCTCGAAATACCCATTTGCTTTAGCCACATAAATACCAGTATGGTTCGTGTTAGGAACCCAGTCCAGTACAATTGTCGCTTCTAGTCGTTCATTTTTTTCCTCTATTGTCTCTCCCATTTGTTCATCTTTTTCATCTGTTGATTCTCCCAATTGTTCATTATCTGCTTCATTTAGTTCAGTCGAATCGTCATTGCTCACATCCTCTGAACCACATCCTATTAAAGCAAAGCTAGTCATAACACTCATGATGATGATTGATAAACCTTTTTTCAACTTTGTCCACTTCCTTTTTTCATATGCTTATATTTCCAAGGCATCGTCCATCTACTAATAAGGACGATGATTAAAAATAGGAAACAACTTAATAATGATATAATCACAATCGAAACAAACACTTTATCGGTTGCAAAAGAATTTTGAGCTCGAACTAAATAAATACCTAGACCTTTGCTTGCTCCGACCCACTCAGAGATTACTGCAGCTAACACACTGTAGGTTGCACCAATTTTCAAACCAGTAAATAAGTATGGGAGTGCATGTGGAAATCGAACATAACGCATTGTTTGCCAACGTGAGCTACCCATTGATTGTAATAACCTCATCATATCCCGATCACTCGATTGCAAGCCTTCGATCATGTTCACAACTACAGGAAAAAATGTTACTAAAGCGACGACTAACACCTTTGGTAGAATGCCATATCCAAACCAAATAATGAGTAAAGGTGCAATCGCTATAATCGGAATCGTTTGGGAAAAGAGAAGCAATGGATACACACTCTTTCGTAATATTGCTGATGCATCAAGTGATAAAGCAATGACCAATGCAACGATAATCCCCAAACTAAAACCAAGTAATGCTTCAATAGCAGTAATCCAAATATGTTCTGGCAATAATGTCCACGACTCACCAAATGCCAGAAAAATCTCAGATGGAGCTGGTAGAATATAAGGTTCTATGTCGGTGACCCGAACGATAAGCTCCCATATGAGTACAAACATAGCGACAGTGACAATGGCTGGTAATCCAGCTTTTGTCGCACCCTTCAAATCTTTCATGAATACCCCCTCTTACTATATAAAACTACAACAACACCTTTCCGTAGAATTGATCTTCCTCTTCCCCGATTGGACTTCCAAGCAGCAAAAAACGTCTACATGCATGGAGGCATGTAGACGTTCATTTAATACACGTATACAAATTAGTCATACATCCCTCCGCTGGAATTACCCAGATCAGGTTAAAGGGTCGATGTCTTCAACGGGACATCCTCTCAGCCAACCTCATAGCTCCCCGAGTACTATTCAATTTCTAGTAAATGATACCACACTATCGATTATTAGCCAAATGATTTATTCAACTAACTCATTAACTCCGCAATCCACCATAAAAGTAAAACAACGACTAGAATAATAGGAAACACGAGAAAGTAAATCCATGACATATGTTTCATACTTTTTTTACTATCATATTCTTCATCATTAGCTGCTGTTAATTTTAAAGTGATGACAAGTGCAACGACACAAACGACAAATGAAAGCAAAACAGGAAATAGCATATGTGACTCCTTTAGAAACATTAAGTTCTCCACATTGTAACATGACAGTTTTATAAAAACGAACTTTAATAAAAATTACTATAATAATATTATGTAAACCCATTAAATAGTAGCTCAAAAACAGAGCTATTATTCATCCTTTACAAAGAAACATTCACTGCCTTTTTATTAATAAAATAAGTCCATTCCTTATAACCGATTTCTTTTAACCTTTTCCTGACTAGGTCAAAATCATCCGCTATTCGCTCAGGTGTATGAGCATCTGAACCAAAAGTAACTGGAACACTGTAAAATAATGCTCGTTCTAGAATTTCATTTGCTGGATACCATCCCCCAACATCCTTTGTTTTACCAGATGTATTTATTTCAATTGCGACCTGTTCTTCTCCTATTATTTTTAACGTTTTGTCAACAACCTCCGTTTTTAAGTCTGAAAATGGAGGATAATACCCTTTCATCGCATCAATATGCCCTAATATTTGAAAAAATCCACTTTTAGCTGATAAAGCAATTTGTTCATAATAGCTTTCTTTAACTTGAACTCGTTCTGATTGAGTTAATGAATCAAATCGACCACGTTGAAAAATATTTATGTCGTGAATAAAATGGACAGAGCCAATAATATAATCAAATGGATACAATTCGAATTGCTTATGGTAATGAATCATATGATCAATGAAGAAATCACTTTCAATCCCTAAAAGCACATGGATCCTACTTGCATACTTCTCTTTAAGCTGTAATACTTCCTCCACATAACTTTTAAATTCACTTTTCTTCATCGTAATCCCTGGATAGAGATGATCCTCCTCACTGTAGAAATGCGGAGTATGATCCGAGATACCAATATAATCTAAGTTTAATTGAATCGCTTGTCTAATATAATCTTCAATTGTACCGATTGCATGTCCACAACGTTCGTGATGAGTATGTAAATCAAATTTAATCGTCATCGTTTCACCCTTTACAATAAGTCCTTCAATCAAATCGAACTTATTTTACCATACTTCACTAAGTTATGGTGCTAATCTTTGCTACATACACTAAAAAGGATCGCTCTCTTTTTCGAACAAGCTGAAACTATGATTTTATAATTGACAATGGCAAATCTTTAAATCGTGTAAGCTGGTCATCCGATGTATTGTGATCTGTAATGATCATTTGAACACTTTCTAACGAACCGATGCGTGCAAATGCTTGAACACCAAATTTCGAATAATCAGCGAGCAAAAATGTTTCATCAGAAATTTCCATCATTTTTTTCTTAACAATAGCTTGAAGTTCATTTGAATCACTAATTCCTCTATCATGGTGAATACCTTGACAGGAAAGAAATGCTTTGTTGACATGATAATGTTCAAGAGAATCAGTTGATACTGGACCTACAAATGATAACGAGCGAGGCAGTAACGTACCGCCAAGAGAAATTACCGTTACTTTATCATGTTGTGCTAATTCCATAGTTACCTTAAGAGAATTTGTTACTACCGTTAAAGCCATATTAGGCAAGAGCTTTGCCATATACCAAGCAGTCGTACTTGCATCTAAAATAATTCGATCATGCTCATTGACATATTCAAGTGCAGCCTTGGCAACATTTGTTTTCTCTTTTACATTTCGAATTTCACGCTCAAAATAAGGAGCTTCTATTTGATTTGTCTTCATACTAATTGCTCCACCGTGACTTCTTCTTAGCTTCCCTTCATTTTCTAGCCGTTCCAAGTCACGTCGAATCGTTTCTTCTGTGACATTGAACAGTTGACTGAGCTCTGTTACTCGAATACTACCACGTTCGTTTACAAGTGCTGTTATCTTTTCGTGTCTTTCTGCTACAAGCATTTAGTCACCCCACACTAACCTTTGTTTATTTTTGTTTGTTTTTATTTTATCATGTTTGATTGGTTTATCATAGTGAATCTTGTTTATTTTATATGAAAGGCAATGTGTAATGAAAGGCTGCATCATAAAGGTTTAACTACTCAACATACGGGAATAGAATGAATGTGTTTTCTCCTTTCTATAAGTAAGAAAAACACAGGTTCCACATGAGATTAGAATAAAGCTGAATAAATGAAAGGAGAATGAAATGAACGATATAAAGGATCAAGCTAAAGAAGTTATTTTTGCCATATTACCAATAACGTTTGTCATCATCATTTTACAGTACACGATCATTTGGTTGCCCGCAGATGTTTTTATTCAATTTTTAATAGGTGTATTCATGGTAAGTTTAGGTCTTTTTCTGTTTTTACTCGGTGTACATATTGGATTGCTCCCTATAGGAGAAATGATCGGATCTACTTTACCAAAAACCAAAAAAATCAGCTTAATTCTATTTTTCGGCTTTTTACTAGGGTTTGTAGTTACCGTTGCTGAACCAGATGTTCGTGTATTATCAAGTCAAATTGATGACGTATCTGGTGGAGACATCTCACAAATGGTGCTTATCTATTCTGTAGCAATTGGCCTAGGCATTTTCGCTGCCTTGTCCTTATTACGAATGGTATACAATATCCCTTTAAAATGGTTATTACTAGGCGGTTATGCAGTTGTTTTTGTTCTAGCTGCATTTACACCTGAATCTTTTATTCCGATATCATTTGATGCAGGTGGTGTTACGACAGGACCGATGGCTGTACCTTTTATTTTAGCTTTAGGCGTGGGGGTAGCTTCTGTCATTCGTGGTAAAACTTCATCAAGTGATAGCTTTGGATTAGTCGCTCTTGCATCGATTGGTCCAATCATTGCTGTATTGATTTTAGGGGTGATTTACGGATGATGTCTCGAATATTCGCAGGCTTTGAAGAAACCATTTTTGAAGTAACGTTTGCCCTGATTCCACTACTTATTTTCTTTTTAGTTTTTCAGTTTATCTTTTTAAAACTAAATAAAAAAAAGTTGTTTCGTATATTTATTGGAATCGTATTATCATTTACGGGACTTACGTTGTTTTTGCAAGGAGTACATGTTGGTTTCTTTCCCGCTGGTGAGCTTATGGGGGAAAAGTTAGGCGAACTCAGCTACAATTGGGTTGTGATCCCCGTTGGTTTCTTATTAGGATTTGTAGCAACTTTTGCTGAACCTGCTGTGAGGATCCTTAATAATCAAGTAGAAAAAGTATCTAGTGGCTATATTTCAGAGAGAATGATGTTGTACACGTTGTCCATTGGTGTTGCATGCTCAATCGCTTTATCAATGTTTCGTATTTTAAGCGGCTTTCCCTTATGGTATGTCATTATACCAGGTTATCTACTTGTCATGATTTTAATGTTCTTCTCGTCAAATACGTTTATTGCGATTGCTTTTGATTCTGGTGGAGTCGCAACAGGTCCGATGACCGTCACATTTATACTAGCGATTGCCGTAGGCATCGCTTCAGTTATTGAAGGGCGCGACCCATTAATGGATGGGTTTGGTATGATTGCACTAGTGGCATTGGCTCCTATTTTATCTGTTCTTATATTAGGTTTAATTTTTGAAAGAAAGCGAGCTGAATCTAATTAAAATGGATCTTAACTTAAACTATTCACTTATTATAACAATTGTAAAAAAAGGTGACGCCAAGCATATTGTCAAGTCGACGAAAAAAGCAGGTGCTGATGGGGGAACGATTCTTTTAGGTCGTGGTGTAGGGATACATGAGAAAAAGCATTTTCTTGGTATACCTATTGAGCCCGAAAAAAATATTATTTTAACAGCTGTCCCCTCAAAAATGGTTCACAACGTCATTGAGCAAATAAATGTAGACTATTCCATCGACAAACCGGGAAAAGGCTTAGGAATCGTCTTACACATTAAATCTATTCTAGGTTTATGCCATGTTCAAAACATTGTAGACGAGAAGGAGAATGAGCAACCAATGTCAAAAGAAGCTATGCATTTTGAGTTAATTGTCACAATCGTCAATAAAGGTGACTCTGAAAAAGTCGTCAATGCAACAAAGAAAGCAGGCGCTGAAGGGGGTACAATTATTTCTGGACGTGGAACAGGTATACATGAAAGAGCCAAGTTGTTAAATTTATCCATTGAACCTGAAAAAGAGATTATACTAACATTAATTTCAAAAGAGAAAACGAAACAAGTACTGGCACAAATTGAAGAGGATGTACAAATTAATCAACCTGGCAAAGGAATTGGATTTATTTTAGACGTTGAACGAACAATTGGGATTCATCATCTTCAAGACGAATTAAATAAATAGAAAGAACAGTTTATCATTTCACATTAAATACAGAGGCTGGGACAAAAAGGTTTTAATCAATGAGAATCCGAACAACTGCATAGCTGCAAACAAACCTTTCTTAAAACGGAAAACTGGTTGGCCTAATGCTATGCACTGTGGGTTCTTAGCTTTGCTTCTTAAGTCTACGTATATACTCTTTACTCGTTACGTTCATACATTGTTCAGTTTCTCAGCTAAACACTTTCGTTATGTCTCATCCTCATGCATGTGAAATATAATATAAAGGAGACATGAACATGATTGATGCACATATACATTTAGATCAATATGATTATTTAACTTTACCCGAAAAAATAGATCAATGGCAGCAAGCAGGAGTAAAGCAAGTAATAGCAGTATCTACAGATCTCCATTCTTCCTATAAAACCCTTGAATTACAGCTTCGTTTCCCGTATTTTGTCAATGCTTGTATTGGGTTTCATCCAGAGTTTTCTTATCCAACAAACCATGATTTAATAGAATTTAAACAGCTTCTCAAAGAAGAACGATCAAGAATTACTGCAATTGGTGAAATTGGTCTACCCCATTATGAGCCCCAGCAAGTTGACAAACTCCCCTTTTTCACAGAATTACTAGATGAATTGTTATTATATGCTTATCAATATGAACTTCCTGTTTCCTTACATGCCGTTCACGATAAAGCAGCAAGCGTACTTTCTCTATTAAAGAAACATAAAATTAAACAAGCTCATTTTCATTGGTTCAAAGGACCTCAAGATGTATTAACTAACATCTTGAATGCCCAGTATTATATTTCCGTCACACCAGAGTTATGCTACCGTAAACGGGACCAGCTCCTGCTCCAAAACGTCCCACTTACTCAATTACTTATTGAAACAGATGGTCCGTGGCAATACAACGATTCATTTCAAAATCAAGAAACGACGCCTCTTATGTTAAAGAATGTTGTCCATAGTATAGAACAACAGGTACACGACACTAAATTAAACATTGCCGAGCAAATAGAATTTAATACAAAGCAATGCTACCTATTGTAAAGAAGTTAAACGTTTTGTAAAACATAAATGAGCGGCAGGATTATTTCCACTTTTCCCGAAAGAATATAGAGTCAACAATGAAGGAGAGTGAAATGAGTTGAAGCATAGAACAATGATTTTTGCACATAGAGGTTTTTCTGCAAGATATCCAGAAAATACGATGGTTGCATTTCAAGCAGCTTATGATAGTGGAGCCGACGGAATTGAGTTAGACGTACAATTAACAAAAGACCGCATTCCAGTCATTATTCATGATGAAACCATTAATCGAACAACAGATGGAGCTGGTTTTGTAAAGGATTTCACCTTTAATGAGCTAAGGAAATGGGACGCTGGAACCATCAAAAATAATCACGAACAGAAATGTTTAATCCCTTCGTTAGACGAATACTTCCAGTGGGTAAAGCAAACGGATTTGATAACCAATATTGAATTAAAAAATGGCATGATTTCATATGAAGGGCTTGAGGAAATTATCCTTGAAATGATTACTACATATGAATTAGAAGATCAAATCATTCTATCATCATTTAACCATTATAGCCTCGCAAAAATTGCGGAATTAAATCCTAATATTGAAACCGCCATTTTGTTTATGGAGGGCTTATATAAGCCATGGGATTATGCACGAACAGTCGGAGCACGTGGGTTACATTGCTTTTACCCTGTTGCTCAAAAGCCAATAATAGATCAAGCTGCTACAGAACAAATAGCCGTTAGACCTTTCACGGTAAATGAGGAAGAGGATTTAAAGCGACTTATCTTTTATCAATGCCCAGCCGTTATTACCGATCACGTTGATCAAGCTTTATTGATTCGACAAAAGTATGACGAACATTCTAAAATGAGTGAATTTGAGGAGAGAACGTAATGAATACTCAGAGTGCTCCTACCTTTTCCTATAAAAAAATTGCTGCTATCGGTAGTGGTTTTTTTGCCCTAACGATGATTTGGACTTTCTACAATGCTTATATGCCGTTAATTTTAGGTAATTTCATTGAATCAAGAGCGATTCGCGGGGCCATTATGGGACTAGATAATTTGCTTGCTGTCTTATTAATCCCTTTAATTGGTTCTTGGTCAGATCGGCTACAATCTCCACTTGGGAATAGATTACCGTTTATCATAGTAGGAATGCCTATCGCAGCAATCTTTTTCATTCTCATCCCATACAGCGCTACCGTCACACTTTGGCTATTACTTATCATTGATATTATTTTTTTATTAGCAATGACGATATATAGAGCACCTGTAATTGCCCTTATGCCCGATCATACCCACCCTTCCAAACGGTCCACTGCTAATGGTGTTATCAATCTGATGGGAGGAATCGGAGCCATTATTGCATTGTTTGTACTATCTAACTTATTTGTCATAAATCGAGCCTTCCCATTTATTGTTGCCGGTATTTTTCTAATTTTATCATTTATCCTACTTTATTATATTGTCGATCGAAAACCAGCTTACTCTAACCGTTCAAACGATAGCTTAGAAGAAACACAAGCTTCATTATCCTTTACACATTCTTTACTCAAATTAAAAGAAAAACAATATCGTGGTCAGCTTCTCATTCTCATTGCCATTTTTCTTTACTTTATTGGTTATTCAGGTATGGAAGCACAATTCACTGTTTATGCTGTCGAATATTTACAGCTAGATGAAAATGTTGCAGGAATGACACTTGGATTTTTTAGTCTCTCATTTGTATTGTTTGCTATCCCGGCCGGTATTCTCGGCTCTAAACTAGGAAAAGCCCCTACGATGTTTATTGGACTTATTGCGTTACCTTTACTCTTTATTCTTATTCCATTACTTCCTCTGTTTGTTAGCGATAATAGTAGTCATTCATTTATACTCATACTCCAAGCTGTCCTATTTTTAAGTGGAATTGCCTGGGCTTTCATTAATGTTCAAGCATACCCATTAGTTGCTGACTTAGGAGGTGTCCATCGCATCGGCTTTTTTACTGGGTTATACTACTTATTTTCTATGGCCTCTTCTATTATTGCACCAGGTTTGCTAGGTCTTTTCATGGATTTAATTGGACACTCCAGTTTATTCTATTGTGCAGCATTTACTTTCATCATCGCTTTCTATTTCTTAAGGAAAGGACACATCATTATTTCATCACAACACGATAATCAACCGATGACCAACACCGATTTACAAGGATAAAAAAGCTAGCCTTAAAGTTCTTCTCTTTAAGGCTAGCTATTATCGCTTATTGTTGCTTCTCAATAATGTCTTGAGCACGTTCTGTTGTCGCAGTAATTAATGACGCAATCTCCTCATTATCTTGCTTTAATGTTTCGATTGTTGCTGTTAGCTCCTCTAAACTAGCTGACGTTTCATATATAATATTAGCTAATGAACGTGTTGAAGAATCCACGTTTGTTGATTGTTCTTTTACTGTATCCGATAACGTATCAAACTCATCAAACTGCTGTACTAATTGTTGAATCGTACTCGTAATACCATCAAAGTTATTTTTCACAGTATGTGTTGACTGTAAAATCGTCTCAAACTGACTACTACTCAGCGATAGCTTATCAACCGTTAATCGATTTTGATCATTCACCTCATGTAAATTACTAGTAATTTTCTCCGTTGTCTGATGTGTAATATGAGCTAATTTCTTAATTTCATTCGCAACAACCGAGAAGCCTTTTCCAGCTTCTCCCGCTCTAGCTGCTTCAATGGAAGCATTTAAAGCTAGTAAATTAGTCTGCTCAGTTATTTCGCGAATATCGCTCGTAAAAGTTGTCGTTTCCTCAATTTTCTCAGTTAATATTTGAAAGGTCTGATTTAACTGACCAACAAACGTTTGTAACTCATTCATTGAAGATTGTAATCCAAGAATTAGCTTTTGACCTTCGTTCGCTTGGTCTGCTGTTGAATTCGTTTCACCTTTTAATTCTGTCGATTTTTCATTTAATTGATTCATCATTGTCAATATTTCCTGCGCATTCATTGATATTCCAATGACTTGTTCGCTTTGCGTTTGACTCCCTACAGCAATTTGGTTAATAGCTGTAGCCATTTCACTTTGTGATTCATTATTTGTTCTCAGCTTCTCATTAGCCTCCTTAACATTGCTCGTAATATCCTTTAGATCCGTTACGAGCAACTCTTTTTGAGATGATTCTTTACGGCTGGCCTCTTCTTCCTTCGTAAGCATTTCTTGTAATGTCAAAGATTGTTGATGATTAATTCGAATCATTCCATAGAGTACTAATCCCATTAGTATATAAATTAATAGGACAAAAGGTTGTAAAGAAGCATATATTTCATGTTGAGATTCCCCTATTGAAAATTCAATAAGAATCATCGCAAAACCTAGAACTAATCCAAAGATAAAAATCCGATGACGATAGTGGAAAGCAGAAAATAGTAAATAGAAAAAAGCGATGAATATAATTCCAAATCCCCCACCCAAAAAAAGCGAATATGATATCGTATATCCAGCAACAATGAGTATAAAGCTATATGGAAAAACAGCTGCTTTTTTAAATATGTATGAAACGACGAGAAAGGCTATTAATAATAAGAGCGCTTGACTTAAATAATAGATTCCTTTTCCCGTTTCTCCTTGCACAAAGGATAAAATAGCACCTGCTAAAATACTCATGGAAAAAATAATAAGCATCATTTTGTTCTTCACTTTGAAATCACGATTGATCATCTCTTGTACACGATTCATCTCTATTCTCCTTTGCGACTGGTATATGTGTATTAAATCATGCTACTATTTTACCACTCATTAATCTATTTGTCTTTTTTTTAAAAGATGTGGATAGTTTGTGAAAAATTGAGCAAACTTAACTTAAATCATTGGAAAAGTGATATACTCCATATATAGTACGTTCACAATGAATGAAGGATGTGATGAAATGGCATACATTAAACTAAATCGAGTTGCTCTAATTGGAACAGGGTTTGTAGGGTCTAGTTATGCATTTTCACTTATTAATCAAGGCATAGTTGATGAGCTTATATTAATTGATTTAAATGAAGAAAAGGCAATCGGTGATGTCATGGATCTTAATCATGGAAAAGTCTTCGCACCTCAGCCTACACATGTGCGATTCGGAACATATGAGGATTGTTATAACGTAGACATCGTTGTCATATGTGCTGGAGCTAACCAAAAGCCTGGAGAAACAAGACTAGATCTTGTCGAGAAAAATGTAAATATATTCAAAAGCATTGTTGAACAAGTGATGGATAGTGGATTTGATGGTATTTTCTTAGTAGCAACAAACCCTGTTGACATTTTAACTTATGCCACTTGGAAGTTTAGCGGCTTACCTAAAGAGCGTGTTATTGGTTCTGGGACAACACTTGATACGGCTCGGCTCCGCTTTATGCTTGGTGAATATTTTAATGTGTCACCTACAAATGTACATGCTTATATTATTGGCGAGCATGGTGATAGTGAACTGCCTGTCTACAGTCTCGCTGATATTGGTGGAGTCCCTATTATGAAGATGATTAAACGTCACGAACAGTACAATATCGAGGATTTACTGCAGTTATTTGAGAATGTTAGAGATGCTGCTTATCACATTATTAGAGGAAAAGGCGCTACCTATTATGGCATTGCTATGGCATTAGTTCGTATTACGAAAGCGATTTTAAACAACGAAAATGCCATTCTGACTGTATCTGCCCACCTTGATGGACAATACAATGAAAAAGATGTCTATATTGGTGTTCCTACTATTATTAACCGCGAAGGAATTAGGGAAATCGTTGAGCTTGATTTAAATGAGGAAGAATCCATTGCTTTTCATAAAAGTGCTCACATTTTAAAAGATATACTTGCCCCCCACTTTAAAATAAACTAAAAAAGCATTCCATGAAAGTCGCTTCTAAAACAACGGGAGCTTAACCCTCCTGTTGTTTTTTTTCTGAAGAATTCGATGATAGGTATTGCGATAACATTTGTTTATTTTGTAAAATATCCTTCAATGTATACTGATCTAACACGTTTAAATAGGCTACCAACGCTTCATTTAAAACATGCTTCAAACCACATACCGGTGAAATGATACAATCATTTCGAGAAGCATCGAAACATTCCACTAAATGAAAATCATCCTCTGTTTTTCGCACAACTTTCCCGATATTCACTTCTTCCGGATCAATTGATAATCTGATTCCACCGTTTCTCCCTCTAATCGTTTCAATTATTCCCCACTTCCCTAGTTCATATGTGACTTTCATTAAATGATTTTTAGATATTTGATAGAAATCAGCAATCTCTTTTATATTAGAAAGCTCCTCTTTATCTTTTAATGCCAAATAAGTGAGTACTCGTAATGAGTAATCTGTATAATTCGTTAATCTCATAGTAAGCCCCTTATATACTACAATGTTTTTTGTAAGTGAAATTATCATAACATAGATCATTTTAAATTTATAATAACAACACTCGAAATGTGAACACTTTTTAAACATGTATATTAAATATTGCTTTTAATATTATTCCCTTTTACAATTAAAGATGTATTTAAAATATATGTTTAATGGAGGTTTATCATGTTATCGACAAAAACGATTAAAATTATTAAATCTACTGCGCAGATTTTAGCAAATAAAGGAGTTGATATTACAAGTCATTTTTATGAATCTATGTTTAATGAACACCCAGAGCTATTACATATTTTCAATCATGCAAATCAAAAAAAAGGACGACAACAAATCTCTTTGGCCAACACTGTCTATGCTGCAGCACAAAACATCGATCAGTTGGAAGTATTATTGCCAAAAGTAAAACAAATCGCTCATAAGCACCGAAGTTTACAAATAAAAGCTGAACATTATCCTATAGTAGGTAAATATTTATTAAAAGCTATTAAAGAAGTATTAGGTGATGCCGCTACTGAAGACATATTAGACGCATGGGAAGAAGCATATGGCGTTATTGCTCAAGTATTTATTGATGTGGAAAATGAAATGTATGAAGAAGCGGCTCAGCAAATAGGTGGATGGGATGGCTACAGAGCATTTAAAGTGATACGTAAACAAGTAGAAAGTAAATGTATTACTTCGTTTTACTTACAGCCAGTAGACCAGGGTGCTATCCCACACTTTAAACCGGGTCAATACGTTACAATTCGTGTACAACTACCTGGGGAGAATTATTTATCCAATCGACAATATAGTTTATCAGATGTACCTGGGAAACCGTACTTGCGTATATCTGTAAAGCGAGAAAACGAACACCAACCAGAAGGAAAAGTCTCGAATTATCTTCACGATCAAATTAACGTTGGGCACGAATTAGAATTAACAGCTCCTGCAGGTGAATTCACACTTAGCGAAGCAAATGAGAATCCCATTTATTTTCTAAGTGGTGGTGTTGGTATTACTCCCCTGTTAAGTATGGCTAAATATGTTGCTTTGCATAACCCTAATCGAAAGCTTACATTTATCCACGCTGCAAAAGATGGTAAGACTCGTGCTTTCCAAGAGGAAATTAAACAACTCATGACTACGTTAAAAAATGGCAAGAGTATAACGTTTTTTAGCGAACCGCAAAAGGCTGATCGTTTACATGAGGATTATGATTTTAAAGGATTTATTAAGAAGGAACATTTAACAGAAATGATTACAGATCAAGGGATTTTCTATATTTGTGGCCCTGTCCCTTTCATGAAACTAATGATTTCTTATTTAAATGAATTAGGATTACATCAAAGTGAGGTACGTTATGAATTTTTTGGACCTGCGATGGCGATAGAACCTGCGACATCATAAAATTAAGACATATAGAAAGAGGCTGGGATATAAAAGAAAGTGCTCAACTGAAAATCGTTTTATTTGCTCGGTTTCTCATTTATTCAAACACTTTTGCCCCAGTCTCGATCAACTCAACGATTATTAAAAAAAGAACTTGTTTTTAATTGGTTGACAGCGGTTTGTAACACTACCTCGTCCTGTACAAAAGCCATTCTCATATAACCCTCACCTTCTGAACCAAATGCTATCCCTGGTATCATGACAACCCCTGTTTCATCAATAAATCGGTATGCAAGTTCTAAGGAGCTAATCTCGAATGGTATTTTTGCCCAAACAAACATCGAAGCTTGAGGTTGATCTACATGCCACCCTATTGAATGTAAACCAGATACTAACGTATTTCTTCTTTTTCTGTAAACGTCTCTTAAATTCCCACTAAAGCTTGAGCGATCATTTAAAGCACGAGCTGCAGCTTTCTGAATAGGAATAAACACTCCGAAATCAAGGTTCGATTTTAACCGTTTTAATGCCTGTATGACAGTAGCGTTACCCACAACGTACCCAATTCGGCAACCAGCCATATTAAAGCTTTTAGATAAGGAGTTAAATTCAATAGCAACCTCTTTTGCCCCCTCTATCGCCAACAAACTTATTGGCTTTTTCTCATAATAAAGCTCGGAGTAAGCAAAGTCATGCAAAATGAAAATGTCATGCTTTTTTGCAAAATGAATGAGCTTCTCAAAGTAGTCTGTATCAGCCATGTTGGGGATTGGATTTCCAGGTACGTTAATAATCATTAATTTCGCTTTTTCTCTAATATCGCTTGGAATAGCCTCTAAATTAGGTAAAAATTGATTTTCTTCGCTAAGGGGCATTGAATAAGGAATAGCTCCTGCTAGGCTAATACCTGCTGCATAAGCTGTATAACCAGGATTGGGTACTAAAATAACTTCTCCTTCATTTGCCAACACGCTCGGAAGGTGAACAAGTCCATCCTGTGATCCCATTAAGCTTAATATTTCATGTTGTGCATGCACTTCTACATCATAATGACGAATATAATAAGAGTGAATCGCTTCATGCAATTCCGTTATTCCATCTAATGCATACTTATATTGACTCACATCTTGTACTTGAGACACTAATTCCTCAACAATAAAAGATGGAGGAGGTAAATCTGGACTTCCAATGCTTAAATCAATTAGACTTCTACCTTCCTTTTTTTTCTTTGCTTTATATACGGATAATTCAGTAAAAATACTTGTTTGAAACTGCTCCATTTTCTTAGATAAGAACACCATAAAAACTCCTCATTTCTTCAAATTCTATTGCTTATTATAACATTTCCTCCATTCACACGAGTATATCCGAACAAATTAGATGAAATTTACGAAAAAGTTCACTATTTTCAGTGTTTTTGCTTTATAATGTTTGTTAGACATCTGTGAAAGGTAAGGAGTGTGCTGCGCTGTGGTGTGGGATGTATTAAATATTATCGGAACGATCGCCTTTGCTTTAAGTGGAGCCATGGTCGCACTAGATAAAGAATGTGATTATGATTTATTAGGTGTTTTTGCTTTAGGCTTTTGTTGTGCCTTCGGTGGAGGTGCCATTCGAAATTTACTGATCGGTGTCCCTGTATCTGCCTTATGGGAACAAGGGACGCTGTTTATCGTTGCTTTTATTTCTATCACCCTTTTATTTATTTTTCCTAGTATTTTTATGAAGCATTGGCATAAATGGGGACATACAGTGGATGCTTTTGGGCTTGCCGCATTTGCGATTCAAGGAGCTATGTTTGCTAAAGAAGCACAACTACCTCTTATTGCTGTTATTACAGCCGCCGCATTAACGGGTTGTGGTGGTGGTGTCGTCCGTGATTTACTAGCAAAGCGTCAGCCGATGATTTTTAGAAAGGAAATTTATGCTCTATGGGCAATGTTAGCTGGATTATTAATCGGTTTGAATATATTCCCAACCGGTATGAGTTTATATATTTTACTTTGCCTCATTGTCGTATTACGACTATTGTCCGTCCATTTTGACTGGCAACTTCCAAAATTTCAATTCAAGCAGTCCAACTCCCCAACATATAGTAAATAGAGCACACTAAAAAAGGATGAACTTAGCTTCTCGCTAGGTTCATCCTTTTTTTAATAAGAAATGACGTTCCTATTAAAAAATTTCACTAATCACTTCAGACAATGACATTTCACTATCTACTTCATACGTTCCAGGTTTCAAGCTATTTGCCAATCCTTGATCTTCTACTTCATCAAAGAAATCCATCGCCCGGTCAATAATATTAGCTCTCTCAAGAGCTTGTCCTACATCAATACTCGTCATACCAGGTGTAACCGTTAATATCGTTCGATATATAACAGACGCTCCATCACTATTTTCATCGTGATCTTCTAACTCACTAATCCTATCACGTAATTCATTTAACTCTTCCTCATGACTTTCATCTAATTCATCAAGAATCGTTTGCCATTCATCTTCTGATCTGACAATGTAACCTTCATTTATCAATTCAGATGTCATATCCTCTAACGAATAATCATCTTCAGACAATTGATCATTAATTTGTTCATCATTAGAGTCTGAGTGTACATTTTCATCAGTAGCCTCATTTTCTAACTCTTCTGCGGAGCCTGTATCAACAGCATAGGCGATTCCACAGATAGCGCCTGCCATTAGGAGGCCTGAAGCAAATGCTCTGACCGTCTTAACCGTCATTTGCTGCTTGTCTCCTTTCTTGCTTAGCTTCAATATATGGAGTTAATAGCAAAATAACCTCATTTTCTGATAACCCTTTTTCATGAGCAATTCCTTCCATAGAATATCCTCTTCTATGAAGGTCTAATAATTCACGCAGTACTTTACGTTCTTGAGATGTTTTCGACGGTATATTTGCCTCTTGCGCAATAATATCCTGATCAAGTTCTAAATCTCTTATTTGCTGTTGCAAATGATCAACCTCTTGCATAACGGAAACCGAAAATTGTTCCATTTGTTTCTTCTCTGTTGATTGTTCCTTAGAAAAGAGCGACCAACAAAGCAAAATAATAGCTACTATAAAAATGAGAAGTAAAGCCCATCCCATCTGTTATACATCCTCCCTCAACCTTACGATTTTCAACCATTCTTATTATACATTGAAAGTGAAGCAATTACGATTTAAAATAAGAAAATATGAAAATAGTCAGTAGTTCGACAAATGGTGTTATATTTTATGAAAATAGTATTAGTAGCTTGTAAAAGTTGGAGTGATGCTGTTATGAATGTTTTACGCATTAGTGAAGTTCTATTCATTAGTCTTTTAGGTGGAGTAATTGCTATGTCTATATCACTACCACTACCATGGGTCTTAGGTCCATTACTTTTTGTTGTGATCTGGAAAACGATAAGTAAAAGAGATATGATTTGGCCCGATTACCTAAAAAATAGTGGGTTAACGATTTTGGGCATTTATTTTGGTCTTTATTTTACATTATCTTCTGTTCAAATGATTTTTCCATTCTTCATTCCATATGTATTACTTACTATTATTCTCATTATAATATGTATAATGATTGGAACTCTTATTTCAAAATCAATTCAAATCGATCAAGTAACGAGTGTTTTAAGTACGATCCCTGGAGGGTTGACTGAGATGGTCATTGCAAGTGAAGATTTGAAAGCTAATTCTTCATTTGTTCTGATCTTCCAAACAATCCGACTTGTTACGGTTCTTTTCACGGTACCATCTGTTATTATTATTTTATTTCACACATCAAATCCAGATCGTGAATTCGTTTCTCAAACAAATGAATCATTTTTACATATTGAATTATCACTACTTTGGTTCATCATACCAATTACTATTGGATTTCTCCTAAAAGAGAAAATCCCAGCAGGAATCGTTCTAATCCCGATGCTTTTGACAGCATTTCTTAACATGTCAATCATTGATTTACCGACTGTTCCCTCTTTGTTCGTCGTGCTTGCTCAATTATCAGTTGGAATCGGATTAGGCATATCAATATCCATCAAAGATTTACAAAAAGGCGGTGCTTACTGTATTCATTTTCTCATTACGACACTGATCATCATTTCTATTTCATTTGGATTAGGTACGATATTAGCATTTCTTACTTCAATGGATTATGCTACAGCTATATTGAGTCTTGCACCAGGCGGACTTATTGAAATGGCATTAACCGCTTCTTCTGTTGGTGCGGATCCAGCCATCGTTAGCTCTTTGCAAATGATCCGAATCTTACTCATTATCACTGTAGTTCCTATAACTTTACAATGGTATTTTTCACGTAAAAGAAAACGATTAAAGAAATGCTCATAGCTAAAACCGCTTATCTATTTCGCGATAAGCAGTTCTAGCTTAGATTGTGGATGGCATGAGGCGAAGAAGATTGTAAATCGTTTCTCTATAAAGAAATTCTGTAGCCTTTCAACCCTGAAATGAGTGCAAACGATAGCAGCTTCTTAATATAACTTTCCTTGCTTAAATAATACAGTTGAAAGCCTCATAACAGAATGGATATAACAATTTTGTCTGAGTGGGAACGGATCTCCAAAGAACCTTGGTAGAATCATTTCCATCGTTGTTTTCATCTTATTATAGAGCATATGAATAATCTCATCTTCTGTATGAAATTGTGTCTCTCTCCCTTGTAGCCATTCAAAATATGAGACAATAACTCCACCTGCATTAGCTAAAATATCTGGAATGATTATTTTCCCTTGCTGATTAATGATCTCATCAGCTTCTGCTGTTACAGGAGCATTTGCTCCTTCGACAATGATTTGAGCTTTCACATCATTTACGTTTTCACTATGAATTTGATCTTCAAGCGCTGCCAAAATTAATACATCTACATTTAAGGACAGAATCTCATAGTTAGAATGAATCGTTGCTTTAATCCCGTGCTCATTTAATTCTGCTTCGTTTATTGGTAAATCACCATTGTGAGCCATCGTATATTTGACTAATGTTGGAATATCTAGTCCTTCTGAATTATATAGCATGACATTTCGATCACTCACGCTTACTACTTTATTTTGTAAATACGAACAATGATAGGCTTCGAGTGCTGCTACTGAACCAACATTTCCAAAGCCTTGAATCGCTATTTGTAATGGTTTCTTTTCAAAAGCTAACACCGTTTTAGCAAACCTGTTATTCGTACTCGTTAACAATGATTTATGATCATTCAAAAATTGATGTAACATATATCGTAATGAAAAATAAACCCCTTTTCCGGTCGCTTCCCTTCTCCCTAAAGAACCACCATTTTCAATACTTTTCCCGGTGAAGCTTCCAAAATACGCTTGTCCAGGTCTAATGCTTTTGTATTCTGCCATCATCCAATCCATTTCTCTTTCACTTGTTCCGACATCCGGTGCAGGAATGTCCTTATCTGGTCCAAGACTATCACTAAAATATTGCACATATTTCTTACAAATTAGATGTAGTTCCTTTATCGATTGTTCCCGCGGATTGACGATGACTCCACCTTTTCCACCTCCAAAAGGTACATCATGAAGTGCATTTTTTAATGTCATTAAAGCGGCTAAATTAATAACCTCGTCCTCTTGTACCGTTTCATGAAATCGAATACCTCCTTTATACGGTCCTAATGCATTATTGTGCTGAACTCGAAAGGATGGAATACGAACGACATGTCCATTTTCTAATGAGATCCGTAAAAAGGACTTATGTACTTGATTCGGTGTCGATAAAATAGCCACTAAAGAAGCAAATGCCTTAGCTCTAGATTCTCCTGTTAGCTCGGGTAAAAAACTTTTGTCTTCCATTAGCACGTCTAACGATTGTTTCACGATTTCACTTGTCTGTTTTGCCATTAAAAAACCTCCATTATTTTCATGTAAGTCAGTACAGTATTCTCGTACCACTCTTTTGCATGTCTTAAACTTACCATTTCGTTCTAACATAATTGTAACAATACTTGCGGAAACTATCACTAATCTCAATGTATAAAAAGGAGCCGAAGACGAATATGTATGAAGACATTCCCGAAGATCGATACACTGCTGCAAGACTCGATCACCATCTAATTGATGAGATAAAAGCGCTAGAAACTCGTTTAAACAAAGAAGCGAATAAAGAAGTTCGGTTAATTGCTTATGAAGAAAGCCAACATAATCCGTCTTAATGGTGTACATGAGTGAGAGCACTACATCTTGCTTTCACTCATAACATACTGCCAAAGATCATGCCATACATTTTCTTGGTATAACGTTACAACTACAACTAATAGCATCGGTCCAAGTGCTAATCCAACCATTCCGAATAATTGAAAGCCAATAAATAAAGACATGAGCATTAATAAAGGATGTAGTCCCATATTGGAGGAAAGTACTTTTGGTTCAATTAATTGTCGTACGAGCATGGCAATCCCAAACAGTATAAATAAACCTATTGCAAACAAAACATCTCCAATAACTAGTGAATAAATCGCCCAAGGAATTAAAATGATACCTGTTCCTACATAAGGAATAAAATCAATTAGCCCAATGATAAGAGCTATCGTTAACGGATGTTCTACACCAATTATAACAAACCCTAAAAAGTAAATAAGTGCTGTTATGGAAATAAGGATACACTGTGCATATACATAGCCAATTACTTTATGTTGTAATGCCTTAAAAATAGATTGGCTTCGTTTTAAGAAATCTGTTGATGCGGTCGTTTTGATTTGAGACATATAAACATTCCAATCACGACTAATAAAATATAATGCTAACAATGTAACCATCATTGCCGTAAACGTGATCGGTAATGCAGATACAATATAAGATAAGCCATTGGCAATAGACTGACCTACTGAGCTTAATACTATCGCCAACTGCTCTCCAAGCTGCTCAATTCCATTCTCCAAAAAAGAGCGTTGTGGAGCATTTAAACGTTCAATAAAACCAATACTAGAGTGCCACAGTGGCAAGATTTGATTGTTTATGTAAAATTGCAAGGAAATTGATGCCTTTTCAATATAAGGAGGTAAATAATGTGATAAGTAACGAACTCCATCAATGACTAACCAACTAATAAGTGTCAGTATTGATCCAATTACTCCAAATATAAAAAAAATGGCTACCATAACAGATACGGTTCTTGGTAGCCTCATTCGCTTTTCAAAAAAGGACACGAGTGGATTCATCAAAAAGGCTAAAAGCACAGCTATAAGAAATGGAAAAGTTAAAGTAAATAAGACAGAAATTAAATACCAGCTTAATATGAGTAAAATGATTAGCAAAAGTAAACGAATAATATAACTAGATTTCACTGTACATTCTCCTCTTCCTCAGCCTGCTTGCTTAAGTCATAAATAAACGCATTCTTTTAAAAATACGTATGAACTAGCATTTCAATCTATTCATTTTTAGTTACATGACCATAAAAAATTTCATCCATTTCATTCTTAACTTTCTTCGTGATCTGACTCTTATCCATATTTGATAGCTGATGTCGAGGTGTAAACAGATAATCTTCTAATCGAAATTGCTTAAGGCGACACTTGGTGTAATAAATATGATCATGATGTAAGTTTACATCCATCATGTCATACTCATCCTTCACATGATCAGGTATATAATCTTGAATCGAATCAATATCATGATCGATAAATAATTTATTTCCGTTTACATCTCTTGTAAAACCGCGTACACGGTAATCAATGGACATGATATCCGTTTCAAATGAATGAATTAAATATGGTAATGCCTTTAGTGGAGATATTTCCCCACAAGTTGAAACGTCAATATCAGCTCTAAATGTACTAATCCCTTCGTATGGGTGATATTCTGGATACGTATGAACCGTTATATGGCTCTTATCTAATTGCATCACAACCGAATCAGGTAGAGGGACTTTATCATCTGTAGAATGTATGGGAATTTCTACAACGGGACCTTCTGAAACAAGAATTGTCACACTAGCACCCTGTGGGACGTAATCTTGCTTGGATACATTTAAGACATGCGCTCCAATTATTTCGGTTACATTTGTTAATATATGCTGAAGTCGATCAGCATTATACTGTTCATTAATATAATTGATATACGATTCTTTTTCTGCCTTCGTCTCTGTATAGCAAATATCGTACATATTAAAGCTTAACGTTTTCGTTAGATTATTAAAGCCGTGCAATTCAATCCGCTTGTTATACCCATCCTTCAAGTTCATCTCCCCCTTTAACAACATCTTTAGTTTTACCATTCCCCAAAAAAGCCTAAGCAAACAGGAACAAAAAATCAAAACTTCCTTCAATAGAAAAGCAAGAATTGACTCATACTAACAGTAGGAGGTTAAAATACATTATGCTTTCATTGTTCTTATTTCTTGCACTTCTACCTACACCTGTCGAAGAACCTTTAATGATCTATCATGAAAACGAGTTAATATATTCAATTGATCATCAAGCATTACAGCACCCATTTCTAGGAACACAAATGATTAATCATGATCAATTACATGAAATAATACGCACGATAGAAACGGTTGTGCAAAAGCCGGCCCAAAATGCGACAATTGCTGAAAATGGTGGTATGATTGCTGAAGAAAATGGCTATCGCTTAAATCGGTTTTCCATGAATCAATTAATTGTAAAATATTTCTACGAACATGGAAGCAGTAAAATCGATGCACCTATCATCGCAACTTATCCGAAAGTTGACACTGAGTTACTTGCACATATTAAAACGAATCATATTAGCTCGTTCAGTACTTATTTTAATAAACGCAACAAAAAGCGATCTCATAATATTAAATTGGCAGCAGCTTCCATTAATAATTTTGTTGTTTTTCCGGGTGAAACATTTTCATTTAATCATGTCGTTGGAAAAAGAACGATTGAACGAGGTTACTTACCGGCGCCAATCATCATACGCGGTGAACTTTCTGAAGGTGTAGGTGGTGGAATTTGTCAAGTCTCATCGACTTTGTACAATGCAGTTGATTATGCTCATTTGAAAATTGTCGAACGCTACAGCCATAGTAAAAGGGTTCCTTATGTACCTCCTGGTCGAGACGCTACAGTTAGTTGGTATGGCCCAGATTTCACTTTTCAAAATAATTATAATCAACCGGTTTTAATACGAAGCTTCATTTACGGCGGACAACTGACCATTTCTCTATTCTCCTCAGACGATATTAATATGTAGATGAAAAATTATTACGGTACGTGAAATTATAGTGAGGTGAATCGATTTGACTTATCTCTTATTAATTCTAGGTTTTCTTTTGTTAATAAAAGGGGCAGATTGGTTTGTAGAAGGTTCTGCTTCTATAGCGCATTCCTTAAATATCTCTCCGCTTATAATCGGCTTAACGATTGTTGCTTTTGGGACGGGGGCTCCTGAAGCCACTGTCAGTATTATCGCTGCCTTAGAAGGTAATTCTGATGTGACAGTTGGAAACATTGTCGGAAGTAATTTATTAAATTTATCTTTAGTCGTCGGACTAACCGCTTTTATTTTCCCATTGAAAGTAGAGTCTGTGACAATCCGTAAAGAGATTCCTTTTGCTTTTTTATCAGCTGTCGTTTTACTCGTACTATTACTTGATTCAACCAATCAAAATACTTATTATTTGATTTCTCGAAGTGATGGGGTCATTTTACTTTTATTTTTCACTATTTTTATGTATTACGTTTTTGAAGCAGCCAAAAATAGTCGAAACGATTCAGTTGAATCAAGAAATTATGAACCAGCTCACTCTCTAAAAAAAAGTGTTCTGTTCTCGATCTTCGGTCTTACTGCAATTGTTCTTGGCGGCTATTTTGTCGTAGAAACAAGTACAACGATTGCCTATCAATTTGGAATGAGTGAGACACTTGTAGGATTAACGATTGTAGCAATCGGTTCTTCACTACCAGAGCTAGTAACCTCCATAACGGCTGCTATGAAAAAGCATAGTGAGATGGCCTTAGGCAACGTAGTTGGGAGTTCAATCTTTAATGTTTTCTTTGTACTAGGACTGGCCTCATTAATTACACCATTAACCGTCTCTAGTAAACTGATCATTGATTTAATTATTCTACTTGTACTCACAGTAATGCTATTTATCTTCTCAAGAACGAGCTACACCGTTGCTAAAGCTGAAGGATTTATTTTGACTTTAGCCTATGTAGCTTATTTAATTTACATTATTATTCGGAATTAAATAACAGAATATTGCCTTACTCAACTGCCTACACTACTACAGTAAGTCAAATCACCAAAGGAGAGTAATTATGAACACTTTGCGAGCTAAGGAAATTTCACAGTCTCCCGATATGAAACATGTTACTTATTTAGATCAACAAATATATATTCAACAAGTCAATGAACAGAGTGCAACTGCGCGCATTTTCTCATTACATGAACCAGACAATGAATTTGTCGTCAATGTAGACCAACTCATTGAGCACCGTTGATTCCTCATCAGTGAAAGAGATTGTCAGACAAAGGCGACTGACAATCTCTTTTCTTTCATTTTATGATCACGCGTTCTCCCGTTTTAGCGCTTTCAATCGCAGCAAACACCATTTTCATACTCTCTACATTGTCTTCACAATCGGTTTCTGCTTTCTCACCATTTTCAAGAGCAAGAAACATATCATCGAGAGAACGATGATGTCCCTCATTTCCACTTGTGTTCACTTCAATCTCTCTACTTTCATACTCGTGTAAAAAAGGCTGCCCTTGATTAGCTTGTATCGTTTCGTAATAAACTTGTTCAGAGCCATCCCAAATGGCTGTACCTTTTGTACCAACAATACGCCAACTCGCATCCCATGAAGTCGGCGCACCTTCCGCACACCATGAACCATTATATGTGAAAACTGAGCCATTAGACATCTCAAATATACAATAAGCATTCGCTGCACCTGAATACCAAGAACCTTTTGGATTATATTCGTGACAATAGACTGAAACAGCGTCAGAACCACTAATAAACCGAGCTTGATCGAATGTATGAATAGCCATATCAATAATAAGTGGACTTTCCATCGCATCTCTAAAACCACCGAAATGAGGTGCAAGAAAAAAATCCGCATGAAGCGATTGCTGATCTCCAATGATTCCATTTGAGAGCTGCTCACGTAAAGAACGAATCGAGTACGAATACCGTCTATTTTGCATAATAGCATAAAAACGATTATATTTTTTGGCTGCTGATACAAGCTGTTTAGCATCATCTAAACTTGTTGCCATTGGTTTTTCACAAATAACATCACAATGATGATGAAAAGCTTCTAACGTTACCTCTTTATGTACTTTAGGAATTGTCGTATTAAAGACGAGGTTTGCATTTGTTTTACTTGCTGCCTCTGCAACTGAATAGAAAAAAGGAACATCTAATTGAAAACGCTCAGCAACTTTCCTAGCACTTTCCTCATTTATATCTACTAAAGCAACGATTGTTGCATCCTTTTTGTTTTGAACATAATCCACCCAAATGTGTGACATTGCCCCACAACCTACTAATATAATTCGAAAAGAATTCATCAATAAAAGTCACTCCTTTAGTTCTTTACAATAAGAATTCCTCTCTTCTCTAAAACCATACTGCTACTTAGATTAAATCGCTTAGCTTATTAAAAAAGCTGTTCAAAAAGGAAAACCTTTCTGAACAGCCAATGTGATTACAACTGGTTATTCCATCCAATTTGTATGGAATACTCCTTCTTTGTCAACACGTTGATACGTATGAGCACCAAAATAATCACGTTGAGCTTGTAGTAAGTTAGCCGGTAAGACTGCAGATCGGTAGCTATCATAGTATGCTAATGCACTGGACAGTCCAGGAACAGGAATACCTAACTTAACAGCTGTTGCAACAACGTCACGTGCTGCATCCTGATAATTTTCAACAATTTCCTTGAAATATGGATCAAGTAATAAATTGGCAAGGTTCGGATCGCGGTCATACGCTTCCTTAATATTTTGTAAAAAGCGCGCACGAATAATGCATCCGCCACGGAAAATCATTGAAATATCTCCAAGCTTTAAATTCCAATCATATTCTTCAGAAGCCACTTTCATTTGCGCGAAACCTTGAGCGTAAGAAACAATTTTACTTAAATAAAGGGCTTTGCGAATTTTTTCAATAAATTCTTTCTTATCACCATCAAAAGATTGATTAGGACCATTTAAGATCTTACTTGCTTTCACACGTTCATCCTTCATGGCAGAAATAAAACGTGAAAATACAGATTCAGTAATGATTGAAAGTGGGACACCTAAATCCAATGAACTTTGTGAAGTCCACTTTCCTGTCCCTTTTTGACCAGCCGTATCTAAGATAACATCGACTAGTGGTTTACCTGTTTCATCATCTACTTTTGTGAAGATATCCTTCGTAATCTCGATTAAATAACTATCAAGCTCACCTTCATTCCATTCATTAAATGTTTCATGCAACTCTTGTGCGCTTAATCCTAAAACATTTTTCATTAAATGATAAGATTCACAAATTAATTGCATATCTCCATACTCGATTCCATTATGAACCATTTTTACATAATGTCCAGCGCCATCAGGGCCAATGTATGTCGTACACGCATCGTCACCCACTTTTGCTGAGATCGCCTCAAAAATCGGTGCTACGAGTTCATAAGCTTCCTTTTGACCACCAGGCATAATAGAAGGACCTTTCAATGCACCCTCTTCCCCACCTGAAACTCCAGTTCCAATGAAATGAATGCCCGATTCAGCCAATTCTTTATTTCGACGGCGCGTATCTTCGAAGAATGTGTTACCACCATCAATTAAAATATCACCTTTATCTAAATGAGGTAATAGTTGTTCAATTGTAGCATCAGTTGCAAAACCAGCTTTAACCATTAGCATGATTTTTCTAGGTGTTTCTAATGATTGAACAAATTCTTCTATGCTATATGTACCAACGACCTTTTTACCTTCTGCTTCCTTTAGCATTTGTTCTGTTTTGTCAGAAGATCTGTTAAAAACAGAGACAGAATATCCTCTGCTTTCAATGTTCAGTGCCAAATTTCGCCCCATAACAGCAAGGCCAATGACACCTATTTGTTGTTTATTCATCTCTACCACTCCTCTTTTTTAACATTTTATTATTCTATCATATATTCGTCATCATTTTATCATGAACATGATAATTTTCAAAAAAAATTGACTATTTTTGTTTCATTCGAAGCTTTTCTATTTGTTTAAGATCACGCTCTTCTATTTTTTCATGACTGTATCTTGCTTTATTGTAGAGATGATCTAGTTTTTGAATCGTTTCTCCGTCTGTAGGCTGTTGCCATTCCACTTCATGTAACATTTGACGTGGAGTAAGCTCTCTACGGTATACGTCCCCACGTTTCATTCTATCGTGTAAGAGAGTACGATAGATTAATCTAACCTTTTCAACATTTGATAATGAATCCCATTTCACACGTCTTTCCGTGATCGTAGCCACTAAATGTTTAACATTTTTAGTTTTACTTTTCACCCATTTTTTTATGCTGAATAAGTTTTCTTTCTCATCAACATAAATATTAACACCATCAGTAGAATCATCACCTGGCATTATTCGTTTAATCATCTTCTTCAAATACTGAATGATATTCTTAATAAACGATTTCATTTTTCGATTTATAAAGTAAAGAGCCACAATCAGTAATACACCAGCAGCAATTATACCTACGTAGATTACAATTTGCTCAAAAAATTGGGCTATGAATGACGGCTCTCCAGTTTCGGCTGATGGTAAAACAGGTTCAGAAAGTTGCGGATCATCATATACAACGTCTGATTCATCTGGACTAAATATTGTTAAAAAGAACATGACTACACTACTTACACCATTTCTCAGTATAATTAACACTTCACGGATAAAGCCAAAATTAGCGAGAAGTACAATCGTTATAAGTGTAACTAACATAAACAATCGATTTTGATTACGTAATGATCTCCCAATGGCTGGTCTTTTTTCCTTCGAATATGTTGCCCTTCTTAACATTGAACTATTAGAAATAAATAACGTAAGTACAAATATGACAAAGCCAGCTAACTGAAAAGTATTTGTAAAGGGGACCAGTAAATCGATGTTTGTATAAAAGAAATACCCGACAAAATAAAGAGGAAAGGCAATGGCCCATAAATAATGAGCTTTGAAAAGGTCATCAATGTCTTTTTCTCCAAATGTTAAACCACGATATAAAATAGTCACATAAATGATTGAAAGTACTATCCAAACAATCATTGAAATAGAAATGAAATAATTCAATAACACTGGAAGAACGAAACTAATCGAAAGTATGATCGCCAAATAAACGAATCGCTTTTGTTTCGATAGTACAATTCGAATGAAATAACCGATTGCAAAAACAACTGGTAATGTATATAACCACCATGCTTGAATGTCTGCAGAAAGTGAGAAAATAGAGATCGCTAAAAAAACTGGAAAGATCATTAAATACTCAAGTACACCGGTAAATAGAACTCTTAAATGGTTATTACGATGCATAACGATCACCTGATTCTTCTTCATTATTTAGTAAAAGTGTTTCAACACGGTTTCCATTTTCCTCAAGTATATCAATGTGCATCTGCACTTTTTCAGTGATAATATTCGTTATGATGAGTATGTCTGTTCTTTCTAATTGCCGGTTGATATCTTCCTCTAAAAACTCATAAAATGCCAAGCTTATATCCATTTTTGCTTTTGCCATTTGATCTAACATAGCTAGTAGATGGCTATGACCGTTAGCCGGATACAAACGAATCGAATTTTCCTTATTGGAATCTGAAACTAAATAAGAGTTGCAACCAAAGCCAGTAGGTATACCTAGTTCAATAGATTCATGTGCTATAGAGGCTGCATATGATAAAGCTTTCTCAAGTAAATCTTCATGAATAATTGGGTGCCACTTATCTTCCGTTTGATCGAAATTCACATAAATCATCAGATGGTGATCTGCCGTATAATCATATTGATTCACTTGCATAGATCCTGACCTAGCTGTAGCCTTCCAATTAATCGTGTGCATCGGATCACCTGATGAATATTCTCTTACACCAGCAACCAAAAAAGGATCTTCAATAATCCAACGTTTGACAATCAATTCACCTAACCAGCTTTGTGACGGTAAAGGGATATCCTCTTTATTAACTATTTCAGGAAATACGGTAATAGAAGCAGTTGAATGCACCGTTTGAAACGTTTCATCAAAGCCAACAGCATCACCGGTTGACATCGATACCGTTTCAAATTGATAGTAACCTCTTTTAGCACAAAGTACTTTCTGTCTTCGTTTTATTTTTTGAAAAGGCATTAAACTGAATAGAGTTCGATGCATGTCACCTCTTTCAGCCCCTTCCACTTGCCCAAATACTAAGTGAGCATTAATTTTTGATTCTAACCGAACCCAAGGTACAGGGATTAGCTTTTTATTGGCGATTTCATCAATCATTTCAATTTCATCACCAACGTAAGCCGTAGTTTGACTAAACCTTCTATTATATTCAATATTCCGTAATCCCCACTTAACATAAATGACCCCTTGAAGAAAAAAGAATGCAAGCGTTAAAAAAATAAGCCACGCTATACTCATGATGAAGTCATTCCCGTTTCAATTGACTCTGCGGGTACAGTTAATGTTGCTACAATTTCATCTAAAACATGTCCAGGGTCCTGTTTTTTATATTTGGCTGTATGTGTTAACACCATTCTATGACTAACGACGGGCTTTAACATTTCTTTTATATCATCAGGTATGACATAAGAACGACCATTAATGGCTGCATATGCTTGCACAGCCTTTAATAACGCTTGGCTGCCACGCGGACTTATACCTAATTCAATCTTTGGATGGTGTCGAGTTTCTTCTACAATAGTAAGCATATACTCTAGCAGATCATCACTAACATATACAGAAGTAAATAATCTCTGCGCGGCAATAATATCTTCAGTCGTCGCCACAGAAGAGAGCGTTTCAATTGGATTATTTTCCTTAAAACGTTTTAAAATAGCGATCCCTTCTTCTTTTGTCGGATAACCTAAGTCTAATTTAATTAGAAAGCGATCCAATTGTGCCTCAGGTAAAGGAAAAGTGCCTTGATTTTCAACAGGATTTTGAGTTGCAATAATCATAAACGGCTCATTTAATTGTTTTGTCTCACCATCAATCGTCACTTGTTTTTCTTCCATACATTCTAGCAAACTAGATTGAGTTCGAGGTGTCGCGCGATTCACTTCATCAGCAAGTATAATATTTGAAAATATCGGCCCTTTTTTAAAAATAAAATCACTTTCCTTTTGACTATAAAAATTCAAACCAGTTACATCTGTTGGTAGTAAATCTGGAGTAAATTGAATACGATTAAATGAACACGAAAGCGATTTTGCCATTGATTTTGCTAGTAGTGTTTTACCAGTACCTGGAACATCCTCTAATAACACATGACCCGAAGCAATCATCGCAACGAGTATTTGGTCAATGCTCTTATCCTTTCCAACCATCACCTTTTGAATATTCAATTTCACTTTATTAGCTAGCTCTTGAACGACTGAAACATCCATGTAATAAATCTCCCTCACTTCATATTTTTAAGAAAGTAATGATCAAAATGGAGTAAAAAAGTAAAAAAGTTAAAAACCAAACTTCTTCCGTGCTTTTGATGACTAGAAATGGCATCATTCGTTGCTCGCCTCATACGAGAAATCCACTCTTATAAGGCTTTTTAATTTAGGCATCGATTTCGGACATTTTGAAAGGTCATCAATTTGTTTCCGCTTACAAAATACCATCAAGTTGCTCTTTTTCAAAAACTATGATAAAAAGAGAGCAAACTAGATTCATATTTGGTCTCTATTTTATAACGACCATACTTAATATTGCAAATGTTAGAAATCATTGGATCGATTTAAAAGGTCGAGAGAACGTTTCTAGAAAGGATTTAAAATGGAAAGTAATCTTCATAAACATTTAAAACATCAGTCGTTATATTGGCTAAAAAAGAAAATGACAGATCTATGTGCAAATGAGGTCAAATTGTATATTCGTCGAAAACGAATCATTGCTGATTCAGTAGGAATTAATATGAAACGAAAAGAAGTAAGAATCATTGAAGTGAAAGCGACTCGACAAGATTTCCTTAGAGATGAGACACTTTTGAGTGATTACGGATATCACAATATTGCACATTACGCATATATACTAACTCCGAAAAACCTTCTTAGCATAAAGGAAGTTCCAATAGGATATGGGTTACTTGAAATCGATGAATTTGATAAAATTACGGTTAAAAGAAATCCAAAACGTAATGACAAACCTATGCTTAAAGTAGATACATTAATTAAGCGCACGGGTAGGGCAGCCACGAATGCCTATTTATACAAGGAGTTATCATATGAGACGAAGGATGTTACCGCAGGGGCGTTTTCTAAAGCAGCGACTATTTTCTTAATTAGTGCTACATGTCCCACTTGTAAAAAAAGAAATAAGTATTTAATCGTTGAAGGCCAAGAAACGGTAACTTGCCTAGTGAAAAAGTGTCAAACAAACATTCCATTAGCAAAAGCTCGCATTCATAAAATTACAGGTTATAATCAACAATTTCTTGATCAACTTCAATTATTAAATGAACGTAAAAAGCAATTGTGACAACAGTATTTTAAAAAATAAGAAACCGACCAAATTCACCGTGTTGCAAATAAACTTTTTGGTCATACTCGGAAATGACATCCTCTACTTTCTGTACCATCTTGGTAAGTTCTTCAAGTATGACGTATTTTTCACTTTCACGTTCCATTCCTGGCATGATTTCCTTTTCGAGAAATTCGTTGTAAATTTCGTTGGACTTTTCAATTAATCCTTGATGATATAGAGGAGGCCACTGAAAAAGTGCTCGTTTACTTCGGACTTGAAAGGGAGCTTTGCACTCGCTCCCAGGATGGGGGACACGCTTTCCGCAGGCGGGCGTTGAACGAACCGGCTGCGCCGGTGGATTTCAACCTGCCCCCTCCTGCAGGAGTCGGCCCTCCCATCCCGTCCGCTTTGTTGAGAGGTAGGATAGACATTCCCTACTCTTCAACGATAAAAAGAAAATAAGAGAAATAGTCTAAAAAGGCCTTTGAGAAATGAGACTCAAAGGCCTTTTATCTACTACGATATGTCATTTAACTATTTTCTCAATATGGCGCCTGAAAAATCGGCCCAGCCCCGAAGGAGAAACAGAGCATGTCTATTTAACCTTCCTTTATTGGAAACCGCACTTGGAAAGTCGTACCTTTTTCAGAACTTGATTGTAGTTCAATATCACCGTGATGATTTTGAATAATCCTTTTCACAATTGTCAATCCCAATCCTGTTCCATTTTCTTTAAAAGTTGAAAAAGGCTCAAAAATATAAGGCTGATTTTCTTTAGGAATTCCACAACCATAATCAACAATATAAATATAATACTTATCCTCAATAATTTCAGAATAAATATGAATCGTTCCTTGATTATTCATTGATTCACTACTGTTACGGATCAGATTATAAAATACTTGCTTCATTTGCTTAGCATCTAATTCTAGTGGCACTCTCTGTAAGTCAACGTCAATAGTAACATCCTCAGATTCAACCTTTTGTTTCATTAAAGGTATAATCTCATTAATGACATCATCTAAAAAACATGTTTTAAAATGAGGTGCACTTGGCTTTGCTAATAATAGCATCTCTTCAATAATAAAATTAATGCGTTCAAGTTCCTTCATAAGCAATGGCATACGATATTGTATTTGCTCTTCATTACTAAGAGACTGAGTCATGAGTAGCAAAAAACCATGGATCACTGCCAAAGGATTTCTAATTTCATGCGCGGCTCCAGCAGCCATCTCACCGATAACAGCTAATTTTTCGGATTGATGGATTCTCTGCTCTAGTTGTTCTGTCTCTGTAATATCATTAAAATGAAAAATTCTCCCAATCATTATTCCTTCAACGTCATGAAGGATTGATTGTGAAACTAGAAAAAAACGTTGATCCTTCCCATTTTCAAATGATACTTTTCTGTTTTCACAAACCTTCTCTGACTTTAATATATCCCAAAATTTCTTGTTTCTCGATGTATTTGGAATAGACGACACGTCTGCTAAGAACCTTGCCTCCTCCCCCAATAAACGATGAGCTGCTTTATTTAAAGAAATTTGGCTTGATTCATGATCAATTGTCATCATTCCTATCGGCAATGAATTGACAATTTGCTCACGATATTGTTTATCATTAATGATCGTTTCAAACGATTCTTTTAGCTTTAGAGACATTTGATTTATTGAGTTTGTTAATTCATCTAATTCTACTTGATTATTCGTATTTTTAAATGTCAAACCATATTGACCATATGCTATACGATTAACCTTTTTTATAAGTAATTCCATCGGTGATGTTAGACCATTACTAATTCGATATGATATGTAAATAGATGCGATAATGACAATTATTGTAACAACTGTTAGTAAAGCCAATGATGTTTCAATAATATGAGTAAATTCCATCGATTTATTCTGTATGTCTTGATAGTTTATGTCTTGATGCAGATCCACTTCATCTTGTATATATTGTAATTCTTTTAAATACGTTTCTTCCAAAAAACGTTCTGCTGACTCCATATCACCGAAATTCAGAAAACCTTGTAGCTCATTCCGTATAAGAAAATCAAGCAAGTCCATTTCTCTAGCTAGCGTACGCAAGGAATCCGGTACATCAGCGATATTAATTTCTAATTGATCGCTAGTCATAATCGCATTATATTGGTCGACAATGTCACAGCAGCTATCCGTCGACAACGCCTCGTAAATTAATTGCTCTTTGTTAAATAATTCACGTTCCCAATGACTTAATAAAATGACAGCAGGAACACCCTGGTCTCTTAATTCAATACTTACTTGATTGACATCCTTAATCGACTGAACAAGAAGCAACGACAATCCACTTAATACGAGTGTAATGATGAGGAGGGCAGATAGGATCTTCGTTCTAAATGTCATACTATTTAACAACTTATTCATTCCAACCTCTCCTCAATTTAAAAAGAAAGTTCCCCTCTTTTATAACGTTCCATTTCCTCATGGATGAACTCAAGCTCTTCTTCAGTAAACATCGCTCCAAAAGGGGACAACCCTGTTACTCCATCCTCATTTGACAAAATTACGCTACCAGTTGGTAAGCCTTCATCACTAAAGTAATCATTCATAATCGACACGTACACTTGTGGAATATCGTTCATGACATTTGTTAGGACATGATTAGGTGCTAAATAACTCTGATCCTCTAAATAGCCAATTACATAAAACCCTAAATTTTTTGCCATGTGGATAATATCAGGATTATAAGCATTTCCTCTCGAGTAAACGACGTCGACTCCTTCTTCCAATAAATCTTCCATGATTTCAACTGCCTTTTCTCCATCGTCACGACTATTAACTGCTTCATAATAAAAGTTTGCTTCTGGTAAATAATAGTCTAATGCGTTTATAAATTCAACATTACGCTTTGCACCTTCGAATGGATCAATTATAGCAATATTATTTGTTTTCGTTTTTAGAGATGCTGCCAATGCAGCAAAATATTCAAATTCGCCTTGGTGAAAGGAATATGCCGTTTGGTTTGATAAATGAGCCTCTCCATGAACCGTAACAAAATGAATATCCTCATACCATAATGCCATATTTTCAAACGGATCAGAAAATTCTCTTCCATGACCAATAATAAGATCAGCGCCCCAATCAGCAGCTTGTACAATTGTTTCAGTTATTATTCTATCATTCATAACATTTATATCCTCATACAAATTCACAGAAACAGGAAAATGTTCTTCAATCTTTAACTTACCTTTATAAGCTAAACTGCCCCAACTTTGATCACCTAGCACATCTGATGTAATAATTACTACTTTTGTGCGTTCTACATTTGTACTCGCTTGAGTATCCTGTAACACTCCATACACTCGTAGAAAAAGGACTAACAGTAGGATAGCAGCTAGAACAATAGAAATAAAAATGATGTATCTTACTTGTTTAGTCTGCATCATAACAGCCCCCCTCGTTCCTTCCTTACTTATCATACCGAATAAATAGACTGAATGCCATAATCAAATTACTTTTTTCTGGTCATTTCGACACTAACCTAAGTAAACTTATATGATTTAAAACACTTTCCAATAAAACCCTCGTGTGTTATAATGTGAGTAATTAAATATTTATATTTAACTAGGGGAGTCCAATGAGTTGGGCTGAGAGGGGAACGCTCTGAAGTTCCTTGACCCTTGGGACCTGATCTGGATCATGCCAGCGTAGGGAAGTTAGTTATGCGTACATATATTGTATTTGTGTATTTAGCTGGGTCCATTACTATTAATGAGCTCAGCTTTTTTGCTTTCTTTCGTTGTATGTTGCAATCAGTCTCTACTAATACACTATTTTTAAAAAGGAGAGATTCGATGAGTACCCGATTAAACGAGCAAGTAATGTCTATCAAATCCAATTTACCAGGAAGTAAGAAAGTGTACGTTCAAGGAAGTAGAGAGAACATCCAAGTGCCAATGCGTGAGATTTCCTTAACTCCTACGGTTAAGGAAGATCGTGAAGAGCATAATGAACCCCTTCGTGTATATGATTCAAGTGGACCTTATACAGATGACCATGTTACGATTGATATCGAAAAGGGATTACCACCTATACGAGAACAATGGATACTGGAAAGAAACAATGTGGAATATATCGAAGGAAGAAAGATAAAGCCTGAGGATAACGGATTAAAAGAAACGGATCAAATTATTAATGCTTTCCCTAAGAAGACTACTAGCGTATTAAGAGCAAAAAAAGGAGAAAATGTTACACAACTTCATTACGCAAAAAAAGGAATCACCACACCCGAAATGGAATTCATCGCCATAAGGGAAGGCTTATCTCCAGAATATGTTCGTGAAGAAGTAGCAAAAGGACGTGCCATTATCCCAGCAAATATTAATCACCCTGAAAGTGAGCCGATGATAATCGGTCGGAATTTCCATGTGAAAATTAATGCTAACATCGGGAATTCCGCTGTATCCTCTTCTATAGAAGAAGAAGTAGAAAAAATGACATGGGCTACTCGTTGGGGAGCAGATACGATTATGGATCTATCAACCGGGAAAAATATTCATACTACTCGTGAATGGATAATAAGAAATTCTCCTGTCCCTGTTGGAACAGTCCCTTTATACCAAGCGTTAGAAAAAGTAAAAGGGATTGCAGAAAATCTAACGTGGGAAGTGTATCGTGACACACTTATTGAACAAGCTGAACAGGGAGTGTCCTATTTCACCATTCATGCGGGGGTTCTCTTACGTTATGTACCTCTAACCGTAAATCGAGTAACTGGAATTGTTTCACGAGGTGGTTCTATTATGGCCCAATGGTGCCTCTATCATCACGAAGAAAACTTTCTTTATACACATTTTGAAGAAATTTGTGAAATTATGAAAGCATATGATATTGCTTTTTCACTAGGTGATGGCTTGCGCCCAGGTTCGATTGCGGATGCAAATGATGAAGCTCAATTTGCCGAGCTTGAAACATTAGGAGAATTAACAAAAATCGCCTGGGAACACGACGTACAAGTCATGGTTGAAGGGCCAGGGCATGTGCCAATGCATCTTATTAAAGAGAACATGGATAAACAATTAGAAACGTGTCAGGAAGCTCCATTCTATACATTAGGCCCATTAACAACAGATATAGCACCAGGTTATGATCATATCACTTCGGCAATTGGAGCCGCTATGATTGGTTGGTTTGGAACTGCTATGCTCTGTTATGTCACACCAAAGGAACACCTTGGATTACCTAATAAAAATGATGTAAGGGAAGGTGTTATCACATACAAAATTGCCGCACATGCAGCAGACCTTGCTAAAGGGCATCCAAATGCACAAAAAAGAGACGATGCGCTTTCAAAAGCACGCTTTGAGTTTAGGTGGCATGATCAATTTCACCTCTCTCTTGATCCAGAAAGAGCAATTGAATTTCATGATGAAACGCTACCAGCAGAAGGCGCTAAAACGGCTCATTTTTGTTCCATGTGCGGACCTAAGTTCTGTAGTATGAGAATTTCACATGACATTCGAAAATTTGCTGATGACAACAATTTAACGACAACAGAAGCTATTGAAAAAGGTATGAAGGAAAAAGCAAAAGAGTTTAAAGAAAAAGGTAACCAAATTTACCAATAATCATTAATGGAAGTCTACAAAGACACTTTAGCTTTGTAGACTTCCAATATAAAATGAGCTTATTTTTGATCTAATTTACGTCTTTGAAGTTCATTCTGTATAAGTAGAATAAATTGTGGACTAATTTCTTGTACTCTTCTAGCTTTTTCGTACAAATCAAGTAGGTCTTCATTATCAATTTTCCAAAACGTATGCGTCATTTTTTTAGTCATTTGCCTCCTCCTACTTGAATTAAACATTTAGTTTACATAATACTATTATAGTAAGCTATAAACTAAAGTTCTAATTCCCTCTTTTGTCGATGGGTATAAAAAACTATCGATTTTTGATTAATTATGTATATATTACCACCTTAGACAAAGATATAGTAGAGACTTTTGTCTGATTATTTCTTTCGATTTAATTTATTCACTAACGTTTTCTTCCAAGCCATTGATAGCATCGGACACTTCAGTAGTTCATTCACTTTATTTTCATCAATTTCCTTACGGTAAGTGATTGTATTAACTTCTGAGACCGTAAAATTTGAGCCCTTTTTTTGTAATTGAAATGGGGATTTTTTTGAGACGATCCCTTCCTTGATGACACGGACATAATAGCCAGAATACCCTGTTTCTTGAATATGCAATGGTAATTGTTTTATGCCATGCTTTAAAGCTACTTTAAAACATGGACTCCTCGGTTGACTTACCTCAACTACAGCTTCCCCCCACAAAAATTGATCTCCTATATAGACGAGCTCTTCTGTCAATCCTTGTATTGAAACATTCTCACCGAACGCACCATAATGAAATGATTGGTCATATCTATTCTCCCAGTATGGCAAATGATCCACGGGGTATATACAAACAGCTTTATCTTCACCTCCATGATTAATGAGATCTGCTTGCTCGTCTCCTACTAGGTTGTGCTTAAATAAAAACACCTCCTGATTCTCAATTGATTCTTTCATGATTCCAGAATTTATTGCTTTTTTACTTTTGTCCGAAATGACTTTGACTGTTCCGATATTGACAGATTTAATCTTATACATAACAAACGATCCCACCCTTCTATTATCAGTAGTTTATCATAAAAAGATGGATCACTTTACCATGATTTAAAGTAAAATGATCCATCTTATCGTTAACGCTTTACTATATGGAAACGATCCGCTAGCAATAACCAATTTTGCGGAAATGATAAACCTAACTTCCAATAACTAATTCCTCTAAGCTGTAATCGTTTAATTAAATCAAATTTCGACTGAATGGATCTAGCATCTTCGAACCAAACTTCATGCTCATTTCCCACTTCATCTGTATAAAAATAAAAAGGAGCCTGTGCATCTTCATCATATTGTATCTCTACTTGGTATCGCTGTGCTCTTTGAATGGCCTCTTGTGGACTAATTGCTTCTGCATAGTCTCCACCAGGTACGAAAGGAAGTGTCCAATCATAACCATATAAATTTTGTCCTAGCATAATCTTATCAGATGACATTTCAGTTAATGCATATTGTACAACCTCTTCGACTGGACCGATCGGCGAGACCGCCATTGGAGGTCCTCCCGAATAGCCCCATTCATAGGTCATTAAAACGACAAAATCGACAATTTCTCCATGAGCCCGATAATCATGGGCTTCATACCATTGACCAGGTTGATCTGCTCTCGTTTTTGGTGCTAATGCAGTCGAAATTAATAAGTCATTTGCGCGAACTCTTTCAGCTGCTTTTCTTAGAAATTGATTGTACGCCTCCCGTTGATCTCCAGGTAAAAACTCAAAATCAAAATGAATATCTTTATAGCCTACACGTAATGCTTCTTCTATAATTGTATCTAATAAACGATCTTGCACTTCTTCACTTTGTAGAATATCTGCGGCTAAATCCCCACTAAATTGACCATCTTCGAGATTCGTAATAACCATCATTAGTGATGCGCCTGTCTCTTCAGCTATTTCTGGAATGCCAGCTAGAGGTTGTGGATCTAAAGAACCATCCCTACGTGCTTCGTAACTAAACGGAGCTAAATACGTTAAAAAACGTCCAACATTTCTAGCACTTGTCAATAGCTCCTCACTAACGGTTTCCCCAATTGGCTCAATATAAGCATTCGATTCAATTTCCCGTTTCGTTAATTCTGGGATATATAGCCTCATCCCAACTTGTAGTGGTTGTTGTAAGGATAGCTCATTGACATCTGCTAAGAACATATAATCAAGTCCGAATTGATTACTAATTGACCACAAGCTATCTCCAGGCTGAACCCAATAAAACTGACCGACGATCGGAATCACAATCGCTTGACCAAGAACAAGTTGGTTAGGGTCTGGAATTTGATTTGCTTCTACAATATCCATTACAGACGATTCATAAGCTTGTGCGATATTCCAAAGGGAATCACCTTGTTCAATCACATAAATTTGCATAGTACCTCCTTACTTACAGCTGTATTTTTACTATATATATGAACAGATAATTTGTCTCATGTATTTTAGAAAATCGGTTATATTATAAACAGGTCAGAAAATGGGAGGATTATCATGTCAATTTTTAACAAAAGACCTACTTTACCGTATTGTCAAACGGAGTATGCCCCCTTACATACGGTCGTTCTATGTGAACCTAAATTTATGACTATTCGCGATGTCATTAATGAAACTCAAAAGAAATTTATAGATGAAGGAATTCATGTTGAACTCGCCTTAAGACAGCATAAAGAGTTTGTGAAACAACTAAAGAAGCAGCATATTGAAGTCGTATTACTTCCACCAGTACACCTCTTTCCTGAACAAGTATTTACAAGAGATATTGGATTTACAGTAGGGCATATCGTGTTCGTAGCAGAAATGGCACACAACATTCGACAAGGTGAAGAGGATTTACTTAAATCATGGTTACATGACCAAAAGATTTCTTATTATAATTTACTTGGTGACATGATTGAAGGTGGAGATGTCCTTATTGATGGTAAGACTATTTATGTGGGGATAAGTAATCGTACAAATCAAAATGCGATCCATCACCTTCAAAAAATAATGCAGAACTACGAAATCATTACGGTTCCCTTTACAGAAAAGTATTTACATTTAGATTGTGTCTTCAATATCATTTCACCTACTGAGGCTCTTTGTTATCCAGACGCCTTTTCAAAAAAGGAATATGATTTTCTTTCTCAGCGTTATGACTTAATTGAAGTATCAGAACAAGAGCAATTCACATTAGGTACAAATGTATTATCGATTGGACGAAAAACCTTGTTTAGCTTACCTGTTAATCAACAAGTGAACCAAAAGCTTAGAGACCGTGGTTATACGGTCATAGAAGTTGATATTACAGAAATCATAAAATCTGGTGGTTCTTTCAGATGCTGTACGTTACCTATTCGTCGTGAAAAAGGGACTATGGATGAATGAAAACTGGGAATGAATCCGCCATTGCACCCTCATCTTCAACGCTTCTACTATCGGGGGTGCTTTTTGTTTAACCTATTAGTTTAAGACCTTTTATCTATAGCAGACCGGTTTTCATGTCTTAGTTACACAATCATTTTTAACTTCTATACATAAACCTTTAATGTCCTTCAAACACTATAACTGTGAAACAGAGGAGGACAAAAGATGGCAACTAAAAGCGAAAAACCATTAGCCTGGTGGCAATTATCTTTACTTGGAGTCGCTTGTACAATTGGTACAGGTTTTTTCCTTGGGTCAAGTATCGCCATTAATATGGCAGGGCCTTCTGTTTTAATTGCCTATATAATCGCAGCGATTGGTACATACTGTGTATACGAAGCACTTTCTAAATTAATGATTAACAATCCACAAAAAGGAGCTTTTCGCTCATATGCCAAACATGCATATGGCCGTTGGGCAGGATTTAGTAGTGGATGGGTTTATTGGTCATCTGAAATGCTGATTATAGGTAGTCAATTAACGGCTATATCTATTTTTACTCAATTTTGGTTTCCGAACGTACCTTTATGGGTTTTGGCAAGTATTTATGCAGCGCTTGCATTATTCGTCATTCTAATTGGGCCAAAGGGATTCGATCGTGTAGAGAACCTACTTGCTATATTAAAAGCTGCAGCGATTGTCATGTTTATTGTATTAGCCATTTTAGCCCTTTTTGGATTATTTGGTCGTAATGACGAAACCGTTACGATTCCTCGTACAATAGCTAATTTATTTCCAAATGGAATGACTGGCTTACTTCCGGCTCTGATTTTTGGCTTCTATGGATTTGGAGGCATTGAGATCATGAGCTTACTTGCCATTCGTTTAAAGGATATGAATGACGCACCTAAATCAGGAAAAGTCATGTTAGTTTTATTGATCATTATTTATTTATTGTCTTTAAGCTTTGCTATGATTATGGTGAAATGGAATGAAATAAAAATGGATGAAAGTCCTTTTGTCACAGCGTTAAATCAATATAACATTGTGTATGTACAGGATATTTTTAATGGCGTGTTTATTATAGCAGGTTTTTCAACAATGGTTGCTTCACTTTTTGCCGTCATCCGAATTCTTGTGACGTTGGCAGAAGACCATGATGCGCCTAAGCTTTTTGCCAAAAAAATCAAAAATAAAGTAGAGCTCCCAGCTATCTTACTAACGATGAGTGGCATCATCGTTTCCATTATCTTGTCTATTTTCATGCCAGATAATATTTATGAATTTGTCACGACTGCTGCCGGCTTGATGCTGCTGTACAACTGGTTATTTATCCTTGCTTCCTTCGGCCGTATTCTTCCATTGCAAGGCTCAGACCAAATAAAACGAATATTAGGTTTTCTATTAATTATAGCAGCAGTAATCGGTACATTATTTCATCATACGAGCAGGCCTGGCTTCTACATTAGTTTATTATTTCTTTCAGTCATTGCTATCATCACCTTTATCATGAGTCAAAAATGGAAAAATAAAAATTCTGATGATGACACATCTTTGTTTAAAAAACTATAATATCAAGAGCTTGATAACCGAAATAAACACCAAAACCAATTAAACTAAATCCAGAAATAATAGCTATCACAAAAAGAAAACGATTCGTTAAAAGGTGGCGCATCGAACTTGCTAAAGCAGCCATTGTTAGATCCCAAATAGTAATACCTAAAAAGATCGCTGCGCAATACAGAATAACATGATACGTATCATTCATTGTTATGGTTTTGGCTATTATTGATCCAAATATACCAAGCCAAAACAAAATCGATAATGGATTAAATAGTGACATAAAAAAGCCCGTAGAAAATGATTTTAGTTTGGATTCACGATATAGTGTTCTCGTCTCTGTTTTCATACGACCAGCACTATTAATGCTTTCCATACCTAGATAGATTAATAGAAAGAATCCAAATACCCATAAGAATAATTGGACATACGGTATTTCAATAAATTGTACGACACCAAAATAGACGAAACACATATAAATAGCATCCGCTACTGTTGCACCTAAGCCGACAAGCCATGAATTCAAAAAACCATTTTTTATACCCCGATCTATTTGAGCTGCATTTACAGGTCCTATTGGAGCTGCAAGCGATAACCCTAAAATGATATAACTAAAAAAGACACTCACCTTCTAAACGCCTCCTTACGAATGAATGATTCGGACAGCCTTCACTGCCTGTACATTCTATTCATGAAAGAAGCGTATTAACACAAAAATTCACCTTTTCCTTTATTTACCTCGATCAGTACATGCAATAACACTATTCATCTAATTCAATAGTTACTTGCTTTCCTCCTAATGAAAGATAGGAATACACCTCTATCTCTGCTTTTATCTTTTTCAACCCTTGTAAATAAGGCTTCACTAAATCCTTAAAATCCTCACTAACCCCCTCTTCCTCCAAATGACCGTAAACATACATTTTGTTACTTGTTTCATCTAACAGAAAAGCTAAATATCCAACAGGCTTGTTTCGATCCGTAACAATATTTAACACATGCGATTGCTCATTGAAATATTCAGGTGAAAAATAAATTTGCACACTAACCCCTCTCTTCTACATTTAGATATAACGAATAGCTTCTTATTTAAGGTGCTACAATCTCCTCAGAATCATGCATATAAATTCACACCATACGTAATAGACAGCTACCACGATAGATAAGTGGTAGCTGCCTATTTGTTTAGTGTAACGATAATCGATCAATCATAAACTTAATTTCAGCCCCTAATCTTTCATTTTCTTCTGCATAACCATCGAACTGACTCGTACGTATGAACAAATATCGCTCATTGTGCTCAATTATAGCGACAGACGTATGAATGTCCTTCGATACTGACGTAAACTCGCTCACAATCGCAGCCTGATCACCTAGAGAGGTGTGATTTGAAAAATAGGAACCCTCTTCGAATTGTAAAAACCCTTCTTGCCTTAAAATGTTTTGGTAGTCGTCAATTAAGTGCTCCACTTCATGCAGTTGATGAAAATAACTTAGTTCAAATACGACTGGCTCTTCATTATCACCGATGAAATCCGTATAAACTTGATGTCTCGTCATATCTAGGGAGCTTCGTTGATTATAATGAAAGTTAACATCATAGGAAGTCGAAAAATAAGCATCGTTCATTGGGAAAGCTCTCTTCTCCTCTATCCCTTCTAGATGAAATGTTGTTACTTCTACTTCATTCTCCATTCGTGCTTCATTATTATTTTCTGAATAGCTTTCTGCCTCATCATAACCCTCTTCGGCCATTGACATATGAATTTCACCATCGGAACCACTCATTGCCGTATCTGATTCACTAGAAAACGTTTCAGCCATTTCCGTAGTAGCTAGTTCTTCATCTCCTGCAAATTGGTTCATCCCTAAAATATAGCCAATTCCTATCATTAACACAACTAACGATGCTACTTGAATTTGCTTAGGAACATAAAAGCGACGTGACTTTCTTTCTTCCTTTTTTATATGATCCATGATTGATCTTGTGTTTGAATGTGTCGGAATTTCATCATATTGTTCCTTTAGCTGATGTAGTTTCTTTTCTAATTGGTCTGTCATAGTTGTTCACCTACCTTCTCATATTCCGCCTTTAGCTTTTGCTTTGCTCTTAACATTCTCGTCTTAATCGCCCCTTCAGTCACTTCTAAAACAGAGGCAATTTCTTGATAATTTTGACCGTGAAAGTAATGCAAAATAATCGGTACTCTATATTTCTCATCTAATTGCTGAATCATGCCGTGTAACTCTTTCGATTCATCATCAAAATAATCTTCAATAAACATTTGCTCTTTTGCAAAACGTTGAAACTCAATCGTTTTTCGTTTCATTTGCTGTTCCTTACGATAAAAATCTCGAACAACATTCATCGTCACTGTATAAAGCCATGTCGTAAATTTCCCACGATTATGCTTATGGAGAAAACGATATACTTTTAAAAACACTTCTTGCGTCACATCATCAATATGAGTCGGCGACACACCAATTTGAAAGGCAAATTTTTCAACTGTTTTAACATGCATTTCAACTAATTGACTAAATGCATCGTCATCCCCTCTTTTTGCCCTTAACAACAACTGCTCCTCCATCGTCGTTCCCTCCGTCTACTCAATTAGCAACTCTACATATATAACGAAGCTTTAACACAAAAAGTCACACTTACAGCTAAAATCTATTTAATAATATGATAGTTCAATAACTAGACAAATAGAATAGTTAAACAACATATACGCTTTAATATCAAATTAAAAGTGGGTGTTTTAAAAAGACCGAAACCTTTTAAAACACCCACAAATTTTTTAGCGATTTTGTAAATACGTCTCAATAACTGCTTTAACTCTCTCTAAATCATTTTTATGAGCTTCAATGATATAATGATCGCCTTTCAAATGAGCTTCAACATCTGAGATGCCTTGACTTTCGATAAATTTCAACACATCCTCAATTGTATCATTTTCTGTCAATAACTCCTTTTTTCCAATATAATCCTCTTCTACAAACACATCATACGTATCATGATTATTTTTTAATGCATGAGGATTTGCATTAAACAGACCGACAATTGGGAAAAAAATCGTTCCTCTCGAATCACTTGAATAGTTCATGTTCTCACCCTTTCTTCGTCTTATTATGTGTGAATATTTACCGTTTTATAAGCTTTTCTCATTGGATATTTTTACTTGTAAAAGGATGGAATATTGTTAACCAATTGAAACATACTGACATGGAAGGAGGGAATAAAATGAACACGATTTCAGAATGCATGTCAACGAACATTGTGACAATCAATCCAGATCAAACGATTCAAGAAGCAGCTGATTTAATGAAACAGTATGACATCGGATCGATCCCTGTTGTTGAAGCAGATCAGCTAATTGGTATTGTGACAGATCGTGATATTACTCTTCGTTCTACTGCAAGTGGAGCTGATGCACACGTTCCAGTGAAGGATTGTATGACTACAAATATCACTGTAGCTTCACCTAATACCGACATCCACGAGGCAGCTAATTTAATGAGTGAGCATCAAATTCGCAGATTACCTATTGTTGAAAATAATCAACTAGTCGGAATGGTCTCAATCGGTGATTTAGCACTTGATCATCAGTTAGTCAATGAAGCTGGACAAACCCTTTCGAGCATTTCAGAGCACGAGCATCGATCATAATTCCAAAGCAATGTCACTCTGGAGAACTCAAAGAAGAGTAATAGCTCCACTCGTTGCGCGCCTTGCTATGAGAAACCGACTCATTGCAAGGCTTTCAAAATCGGGCAACGGCTACGTTCATTACTTAAAGGCCACTGAAAAAGTGAGATTTTCACTTTTTCAGTGGCTTCCATCAAACATGTGTGAAGACCAACCTAATGCAAAGAAAAGGTTGGTCTTCATCATGCTACTTAAGTATGTTATTGTTTGTTTTTACGATTCTTTTTTTCCTTACGATTTAATTCTTGTGCTTCTGTTTCCTGAGCCATCTCAACATTATTAGGTTGTTCCTGTTGTTGAGCTGGATTATTTTTATTTTTGTTACGCTTAGCCAATCTAATCACCCCCCTTTTGCCTTTTATTATGAGCAATAAATAGAAAAACATTCCTATTTATTCACATTTAACCGATTTTTAATGGCTGACGATTGTAACAGATTAAAGTCGTATTAGAGGCCAGAGAAGATCATCAGCTATGTGTGAAACACATAGAAATAATCTAACATTCATGTGAAAATATAAGTTTCTTAATAAGCAAGATTTTCTATCATAATCACGTTATAATAAAGGGAAAGGAGGCATTTAAATGGGAATTCCAAAGCCACTCGTTCAGACGAATCAAATATTTATTTTATTAACTGTAACGTTATCATTAATAACAAGCATTTGGTTATTACTCGTACCATTAACCATTGGTCTATATACACTCTACTCTAGGCAAAACCCTATAATAAAAAACAGTTATCGCTTTCTTAAGCATCCTCATGAAAAGTATGTACAAGAGGATCCTGATCAGCAATATTTTAACCAATGGATTGCGACAATATGTATAGCTCTATCTCTTATCAGTTTCTTAAGTAACCAACTTATATTCGGTTATCTATTCTCAATTATGGTTATTATTGCTTCTGCATTAGCCCTTGGAGGGTTTTGTATTGGCTGTGTAATCCGTTATCGTTTCTTAATGTGGAAACATAAACGAAAATAAACATCAATCCTAGGGAGAAGGACACACATGCAAGCACAAGTCTTAAATCAAACTAAAACAAGTTCAAAGAACGAATCAAAAACGTTATATCATATCTTATTTATCATTGGGTTTGTTCATTTGCTTAATGATGCCATTCAAGCACTAGTGCCAGCAATGTTCCCTATTCTTCAACAATCAATGGGTCTAACATTTACACAACTAGGAATGATCGCATTTGCTCTTAATTTAACGGCTTCTGTTATTCAACCAGTTGTTGGAACCTACACAGATCGTAAAGCATCCCCCTATGCTCTACCAATCGGGTTAACATTTACATTATGCGGTGTATTCGGTCTTGCGTTTGCTCCATCATTTTCTATTGTCATCGTTTCTGTCATATTTATAGGTATTGGTTCTGCAACTTTCCATCCTGAAGGTTCACGTGTCGCATACATGGCCGCAGGAGGAAGACGCGGACTAGCGCAGTCCATTTACCAAGTAGGTGGAAATAGCGGTCAAGCATTAGCACCGTTAATCACAGCATTAGTGTTAGTCCCACTAGGGCAATTTGGCTCTATTTGGTTTACACTTGTTGCAGCGATAGCCATTGCATTACTCATTTATATCGCCAAATGGTATTCTGCTGAAATAACGAAAAGAGTGAAAAGCTTTAGTCAAAATAAAAAGTTGCCACAAAAGAATATCCCAATTACTACGAGAAAGATCGTATCACTAGCGATGATCCTTCTCATTTTTCTCGTATTCGCTCGCTCTCTTTTTCATGCTGGTCTTACTAATTTCTACGCATTTTTTGCTATTGAAACGTACGGTATATCGATTCAACAAGCGCAAATCTATTTATTTTTATTTTTGGCTTTCGGAGCAATCGGGACATTTGCCGGTGGTCCACTAGCAGATCGTTTTGGTAAGAAAACAATTTTGATGATATCTATGCTAGGCTCAGCACCGTTAAGTTTACTATTGCCACATGTTACGCCAATAGTTGCTTTTCCTTTAATCTCTATTATAGGCTTTATTATTTTATCTAGCTTTTCGGTCGCGGTCGTCTATGCACAAGAACTCGTTCCTGGTCGAATCGGACTCGTCTCCGGTCTCATTGTCGGATTAGCATTTGGAATGGGCGCTATTGGCTCAGTTATGCTCGGGATTCTTGCAGATGTCATTGGTTTAAACAATACCATTTTCATCACAGTTGCTATACCCATTGTCGGTTTCTGCTCCTTCTTTTTGCCTAATGATCAATGGATTAATGAACATATTCAATCGTAGCAACTACAAGAGCACGAGGAGGCTCACTTGCTTCCCACGGAAGGCGAAGTATATTTCGGAGTGGTAATTTACATATTCAGTTTCTCCTTTATTAAAACAACTTTGAACCAGCCTAGGATAGAAAATATCTACGACTAAAGATAGTGGAGTTAGACTACGTGCTTGGAAAAAAATACTTTCGTGCATTTCACACGAAAGTAGTCTTCCTAGCCTTATCCAAATATATTTTGTAAAAATAAGCGAACTACATCAGCCCCACCTATAATCGTTCCTAACGTACTACCTAAATTCGTTAATACGACCATTAACAGAATGCGTGTCACATTATTACGCCAAAATCCTTTTACAGTAAAAACATCGTCCGTCAAGGATTCAAAATCAGATACTTTAGGCTTTCGTTTAATCGCTTCGACTAACCCAGAAAACCAACCTGCTGCTAGCAATGGATACAGAGAACTAATTGGTGCAACTAGAAAAGCCGTTAAAATGGATAAAGGATGACCAAACGCTATAGCCGCACCTATTGCAGCAAATGTTCCATTCCACAGGATCCAGCTCCATGTTAAGCTCATTCCTATTTCAGGATTAGAGAAAAAGGCATACCCAATCATACTTAAAATCAAAATTGGAATCATCCATGCGATAATTTTAGGCGCTATCGATTTAGGAGGTCGTTTCATTAACGTTTTAATGTCATGATCATGTCGTATTTCTTCTTTTATACCAGGAACATGAGCTGCACCTAATACAGCCACAACCTTTTCACCCGGAGCTTGTTTTATCTTTTGAGCTAAGTACTGATCACGCTCATCTATTAATGGAACTTTCAGACGTGGAAACGTTTCGGTAAATTCCGTTAACATTGAATTTAACATGTCTTTCGATTTCATCTTTTCAAGCTCTTGTTCGGAGATCTCATCTTTACTAAAAATACTGTACACTAATTGAGTTAACAGCTTAGCTCTCCCCCAAAAACCGACCCCATGCCAAATACGAGCGAACGTAATTTGTATATTACGATCGGCTAAGACAAGCTTGGCATCAACTTCCTTTGCAGATTCTATACCTTGAATCATTTCCTGACCTGGCTTAATCCCAAATTGTTTAGCCATTCTTCTCTGAAAGGATGAAACAATTAAATTCATAAGAAGAAGTGTTGATTTTTTCTCTTTGATCACTTTAAATACATCCATATCCTTCCATGAATTACCTTTCATAACTGAGTGGTAGCGCTGTTCATCAAGCTCCACACAAACGGAATCTGGTCGCTCAAGCTCTATTACCTCTTTCACTTGTTCTACGCTTTTCTTGGATATATGTGCAGTCCCTACAAGTATAATCTCTTTTCCATTGACGGTTAACCTCGTAATATATTCCTCTGACATGTACGATATGTCCTCCTCATTCTAACAAATACGATACAAAACGATTATGTACAATTTTCTCCTTCATTATATCATAGAACAATTCTGTTTATGAGTAGAAAGGATCTATACTAATAAAAAGAAGCTAACCTCTTTTCAGTTAACTTCTTCTTAGTCATCACACGATTGATTCTTCAACGATTACAGCCCAGCCTTTTCCTTTATAAGCATTGTAGCCCTTTGTTAAGCTATATGCATATATGTTTGTGCCTTCAACTGTAAACCCTTGTTTCTCAGTACGTGAAAGGACCTTTTGTACCGCTTTAATTTCGCCTAAATTAGCTTGGAATACATCCGTTCGATTCTTTGATGCTATGACTTCACCTTTTGAATTAATTACGTATAATTTACTATTTTCATCAATTTTGACTGAATCAATAATATCGTAAATATATTCCCAATTAAAGCGTGTCGTGAAAACACCAATCACTTCTCCTTCATCATCTAATACAGGACTCGAGTAATTCATCGTATAGCCATCGACTACAGACGAATAGTACATATCTGTTACAAACACATCTTTGGTTTTTACAGTTTGTTGGAACCATTCACGATCAGCCATATTTTTACCTATTTGATGATTGTTTTGAGCTGTTGCAACAATATTGCCTTCTAAATCGAGTACAAGTAAATCGTAATACACTTCATAAATCTGATGGATTTTTTGCAATAACCCTTCAGCAAGCTGTTTACCTTCTTTTGATGGATTAAGTAAGCAATTTTTTACGACATTAAAGCTTGCCCATGCTTGAACATCACAATTCCGTTCAAATAAATTTCTATCAATTTTATCAATTGTATCAAAAGCAATATCTACCGTTCGAATCGCAATAATTTCGTTCGCCTTTTGCTGAATTCTCTGAATGAGCTCTTCGCTTTTTTGACTAGCCTTCAAACTATGCTCAGCAAATTTCTTGATCTCAGTAGCTACAACTGAAAATCCTCGTCCTGCTTCACCAGCTCGAGCAGCTTCAATCCCTGAATTTAATGCAAGTATGTTCGATTTCATCGAAATGTCTTGGATATCTCTCATAACATGTTCCATTTCCTGATTATCTTTCTTTAGTTCATTCATCAATACCGACACATTTAACTGCTTTTCTACTAGCTCCTTCATCGTCTCTTCCCCTTATGTTCGAATTGTCGTTGTTCTCTTTATGCGACCCTGTCAAATTATATCATTTTTCTGATGGGAATTTTATCATTTTAGACAAGTATTTATAGCGGACATGCATATAGATGAAATAGATGAAGAAAGGAGGAGGAATAAATTGACGTTAGTATTAATCAAAAAAAGTTGGTTGTATATCGCCATTGTTTTCCTGTGTACACTCGTTGGAGCTTACTTTTATTTTCAAACAAGCTTAGGTGCGATCACAACAGTTAAACCGATTGGTGATGAATTTGAGCTTCATATGGTTACAACTGAATTCAAAACGACCACAGAGGATGGTAGAGAAATTGAGTCATATCGGTGGGATCCCGGAACCGTTTATATCCCAAAAGGAAAAGATATTACTCTTCGAATTTACGGTGTAAACGGGAAAGAGCACCCTTTCCAAATTGAAGGAACGAATGTTTCAGGTACGATAAGAAAAGGAGAAGAGACCATCCTACAATTGCACTTTGAAGAAGAAGGTATTTATCGTTTAATTTGCACAGCACATTCAACGATTGATCATCATGGTCCAATGATTGCCTACTTAATAGTCGATTGATTAATAAATGAAAGATCTTTCCTTACACGTATCAAACATAACCGTTTCCTTAATTATACATGGAAATATTCTATTTTGATCGATATGTAACTCTTCTCAATGTCGTTACGTCCAATTAATAAGAATACTTTTAATTGGACGTAACAACAATATATAAGCATCCTTCTTTCAATTGCCAATTTCTATACTCCTATCTTATTATTACTTCTTCGCAAACCTAGAAAAAGTCTCTTGATTTTTTATTACATCCAAAAATTCTCCTTTTTTCACTTTTGATGAAAGTTTGTCAAACCACTCTCGATCTCGAGTGCTTAATGCTAAATCAATTAAATTTGTCATCTCATCTTTTGTCCAACGGTCCGTCATTGAGTAAATTTGCAACTCTTTTTCATCAATACGCACAATTTTCCCTATTAACTTCTTGTTGTCAGATATTAATACCCGCACTTTTATGAATGTCTGATACACCTCTTCATGCTCGACATATCCATGAACTAATTCACCAATCATTGTTTTGCCTCGTACCCAATCGCCGATTTGAGGACGCTTATAATACCTTTTGCTCATTAATCTCACCAGCCTTCCGAAATAAATGTCCATGAATGTCTATACGGCATTATATTCATAAACAAATTCTATTTCTTGTGCATTCACCCAATAAGTAAAAGAAGATAGTACCTTTTCGATCATAATTGTAAACGCTAACAGATTTTTTGAAATAAAAATAAGTGCATGCAGCGTGAAATTTCTATATTTTATCGTTATGATGTAAAAAGGATTGATTACAATATATATAAAGACAGTTAGGAGTCTACGAAAATGAAAATCATTGCAACTGATTTAGACGGTACTTTATTAAACGAGAAGCATATGATTAGCGAGGAAAATGCCGCTGCAATTCGAAAAGCCCAAAAATCAGGGATTGAAGTCGTTGTTGCAACAGGGCGTTCTTTTAGTGCCGCTTATAAACCTCTACAACAAGCCGAATTAAATTGTCCAATTATTTGTTTAAATGGGGCTCAAATTTATACTTTAGAGCAAGAGTTAATTTACAATGCTCCATTAGAACGATCTTCCTGCTTTCAAATTCAAAAAGCTTGCCATGAAGAAGGAATGTATTTTGAAGTATTTACAAACAAAGGTGGATATTCCGATAGCCGTGATAAATTTGTCCAGGTTATGGTTGATATTACGCTATCTGCAAACCCTGAATTAAAGCGTGAAGATGTGGAAACATTAGCTAAGCAACGTTTTCAAGATGAAGAAATTGAAGTGATCCAAAACTTTGAAAAATTATTTAATAACACTGAAATTATTCCGTACAAAATTTTAGCATTCTCTATATTTGATCATGAGCTAGAAGCTGTTCGTAATCAATTGAAAGACCATGATCAACTAACGATTACCTCCTCAGGTTTCTCTAATTTAGAGTTTAATCATCCGAAAGCTCAAAAAGGAATTGCATTGTCCTATTATGCCAATCAAAAAGGAATGAACATGAGTGATGTGATGGCGATTGGAGATAACTTTAACGATGAATCAATGATTTCAATGGCTGGATGGGGTGTTGCTATGGGGAACGCCGAGGATGGAATTAAAGAAATTAGTAACTATGTAACAAAGACAAATATTGAAAATGGCGTCGCACATGCGATTGAGGAAATGCTCTCATAAAAAAACGCGTATCGGCCTTTTCTTATTTGCGTAGTATTATGCGGGATTGAGTCTTTATGAAAATGCCCCTGAAAAAGTTTGTTTTATTTTTTCAGGGGCATGAAAACAATTAATTTCAGTGTCCTTCTACCCTATCAACCGTTTTCACCTAAACACCAAACGATAATGTTCTTCATCATTTGTTGCATGTAAGGATGTAACAAAGCTTCACGACAATGAGAAGGTGTGAAACAAGCAACACGTCCTTTCCCATATCGATGATGCCAACCGGCTACTGCTTCACCATCGTCAGAAACACTACGAAGGAAAACAGTCGTATCATTCTCTACAAATGATACGAAATAATGTTCATCCCAAACTTCATAGCTCGCCAAACCTTTTGTAAAAGGATGATGACTAACCGGCTCATACGTCACATTTGCTTGTGGTGGATGGTATGTAAAATACCCACGTAGCATTTTTATATAGGTGTCAATGTTATCATATGAAGCTAATCCCGAATGCCATGCAAACCAACTTCCGCCCCCCTCAGCATATGATGCAATACTCTTGGCCACCTCATCATCCATCCAATAAATCACTTTACCATCTTCAGGGTTTAAACGATTTTCCTTTGAAAGAATGACAACATCTGGCTCCATTTTGAGATCTTCTATTAATGTGTCAACAGATCGGATAACAAATGTAACATCCGTCTCTACCTTCAATTGCTTCATAACTAATGACAACGATTCTTTCATTAGGTCCAATTCATGATAATAATCACCTAAATATGCAAAGATTTTCTTAGACATTCTATCACCTCATTGAATGTTCGATCTTTATTTGTAAGACTCCTCACTAGCTTTTTCATTTAATGCATCCTCATCATTAATATGAGCAGGCTTATCATATTTAATGAAAAATGCCAGAATAAATGTGAATAATGTTAAAATAGCTAAGAGCAAAAAGGAAACATTTGCACCAAAGATATCTGGATTTGAAATTCCTGCATTACTTGATACACTTTCCTTTGTTGTTGTCATGACTGATACTAACAATGCCGTACCTACAGAAGAGGCGATCATTTTCATCGTGTTATCCATCGCAGCCCCGTGTGGTATTAACCGCTTAGGAATTTGATTTAATGCAGCAGTTGCTACAGGCATCATCACCATAGACAGACCAAACATTCGAATAGCGAACATAACAGTCAAATAAGTAAACGACGTTTCAGGACCTAAAATTGCAAAGGCAAATGTCGATACTGTTAATATCGTAAGGCCGATATATACTAACCATTTCGCTCCGTATTTATCAAATATTCTCCCTGTAATTGGTGACATCATCCCCATTATGAGCGCTCCTGGTAAGAGAGCCAGTCCTGATTCAAAGGCAGTAAAATCTCTCATATTTTGCATATACAAAGGTATTAATGTTTCTGTACCAATTAACCCCATAAAACCAACCATACCAATAAGAACGGCGTAAGGAAAAATCTTAAATGTAAAAACACGAAACTCTAACATTGGATATGTTAGTTTCAGCTGTCTTGTTACAAATAATATAATGGAAATAAGACCGATAATTAGGATGATAATGGTCATGGGATCGAGCCAACCATTATTACCTGCACTCGTAAATCCATATAATAATCCACCAAAGCCAAACGACGAGAAAATGATGGAAAGTATGTCTACTTTCGATTTTTTTTGTTCAGTTACATTTTTTAATGCAAACACTGCAATAAAAATGTCAATAATAGCGATAGGCAATATGATATAAAATAATACACGCCATGAATAATGACTCGTCACCCACCCCGAAAGAGCAGGCCCAATAGCAGGGGCAAATGAAATTACTAAGCCAATTAAGCCCATTATTGCTCCCCGCTTGCGAACGGGAAAAATGAGCAGAAAAACGGTTGTCATTAAAGGTAACATGATTCCAGCTCCCGCCGACTGGATCATCCTCCCCACTAATAGCATCTCAAAGTTCGGTGCAACACCTGCAAAAAGAGTCCCAAATGCAAAGATACTCATCGCACTTATGAAAAGCTGTCTAGTCGTAAATCGTTCAATTAAAAAAGCACTTATTGGAATCATAATACCATTAACAAGCATAAAAACAGTCGTCAACCATTGAGCACTGTTTTCTGTCACACCCATTTCAGTCATGATAGGTGGAATTGCCGTTATCATTAACGTTTGATTTAAAATTGCAATAAATGACCCTGCTAATAATAAAGCGACAATTGTTTTTCTGTTATATGCTGGTATGCTCATAGCTTCCCCTCTCCTATTCCATTCAATCAATATATAAGTTCAACTTCAATAGCGTACACGAATCTCAAACTTATTTCTAATATAACGCTTAAAATGTTGGTTTTTTTACACCAGTAAATATTTCAAATAATTACCACCATTTTTTTTAACAAATTTCATAATACTACAAATAGAAATAACACTATTCATAAAGGAGTACACACAGCTATGAAAAAAATGAAATGGATAACGATTGTATTGACATTGTTATTATTCACTGCTTGTAACCAGGCTGATGAAGCACGTAATGGCAACATGCAAAATAGAGGGACGATTGGTCAACTCTCAAGCGATTATACAACGGAGTCAAGTGAAGAGTTCCCTCATACAAAACCAATTCAATTACAGCACGCAAAATATGATTATACGGTTCAAAATTCCCAAGAAATTACTCGCGCTGAAATCGAAAAGGTGCTGCCAACAGATGTCTTACAACAGCTCCCCCAAAACATTCGTCATATTACCGTTGAAGACTTAGAACGATTTATTCCAGAAGGAGCAACACAGCTATCTCCTGAACAGATAATGGAACGAATCCAACAAGGGGGAGGACATGGTCATGTCCAACAGCCTACTCAACCCGAGAGACCACAACAAGGCCCTGATCAACAGCCTACTCAACCCGAAAGACCGCAACAAGGTCCTGATCAGCAACGACCTGAGGCGCCCGATGAAACAACTGAACAACAACCAGATCAAGAAACTGAGCAGCCAGAGCAAGAGGATACCGAACAACAAACAGAAGGAATTAGCGAGGTCGAGCAACAAGTTATTGATTTAACGAATCAAGAAAGGCGTAATAATGGACTCCCAGAACTACAAGCTGATTCATCATTGAGTCATGTTGCAAGGGAAAAATCAAGAGATATGCAACAAAATAATTACTTCTCGCACACAAGTCCAACATACGGATCTCCATTTGACATGATGCGTGATTATGGCGTTTCCTATAATTCAGCAGGAGAAAATATTGCTCAAGGCCAACGTTCTGCTCAGGAAGTTGTTCAAGCATGGATGAACAGCGAAGGTCATCGTGCCAATATTTTAAGCAATGATTTTACTCATATAGGCGTTGGATACATTGAACAAGGAAACTATTGGACACAAATGTTTATTAGCCGATAAAAACAGAAAGAGGCTGGGATATAAGTTTTTTATATTTTTATGTCCCAGCCTCTCAGCCTGTCGACAAAGTCTCGTAAAAGCGAAACTGTCGATAGGCTTTTTATGGTTAATGAAAAATTGCTGCGATTCCGCTTTTCACCTCTCTGAGTTTCGATAACAATTGACAGAATTCGATTTGAATCTTATAACTTAAATAAGAGATTAACGATCAAGGGGGAAATAAAGATGGAACCAAAAAAAGACACAAAAGATATTTTTCTTAAAACAGCATCAAGGCTATTCAGGCACCAAGGCTATCATGCTACGGGTATGAATCAGATCATAAAAGAAAGTAAAAAGCCCAAAGGTTCGCTCTATCATTTCTTTCCAAATGGAAAAGAAGAGCTTGCAATTGAAGCCGTCCTTATGACAAGAAAATCTTCTTCTGAGCATTTAAAGAAAACGATAGAGCCCTATCAAAGTCCGGTTGAAGCCATCCAAGCTCTATTTCGCCATTTTGAAAAAGAGCTTGATATCGATTATATAAAGGAAGGTGGTCCAGCCCCAATTGGATTACTGACATTAGAGACCGCATCGATGAGTCAAGAATTAAGATCCGTTTGTCGTGACACTTATTATGAGTGGCAATCCATTCTTGAACAGAAATTTATCAAGTGTGGGCTATCCAAAAAGGTTGCTGCTGAGAAAAGTGTTACAACCATTGTCTTAATGGAAGGTGCTGTTACACTATCAATTGCGAATCAATCGACAGAACCTTTTTCAATTGTTTCAAAACAGCTTTTTCATTTGTTTAATAATTAATGGTAAGCATCTTAATAAGACGTCCTTCCATATATAGAAATGCTTCTTTTTGTACAAACAATCATAAATACCAGAAATCATATTCCTAATTATATGATAGAATGACAACTACTTTCACAGATAGTTTAGGAGATGAACAAAATGACTCTTTTTCTTTTTGGTCTAGGAGTGCTAAATATATTAATAGGTCTCATTATTGGTTTTTTCTCGGGTACTTTTTTAGGCTTTCTCACATACACATTTATGTCTATTTTGCTATCATCTATTCTTTTTTCTTTCGGCACAATTATTGATAAGCAAGAGCAGATAATAAGTCTAAACAGGCAGCATTCTTCACTACTCAAAGAGCTTATTCCGACAAACACTATTCAATGTACAAACTGTCAATATGAATTCGAGTCTTGGATTAACTCTTGCCCGAAATGCGGATTCAAAAACAAATAGCACTTTGTATAAAAAGCTTAACATTCACCTTGATCCTAATTTGTCTGTACGAGTAGTGATTCGACTCTTTTTTGTACAATCCATAAACGAATGAGAAATCCGACTGCTGCACAGGTTAAGCCTATTGTAATTCCAATCCAAAAGCCGAATGGACCTAAATTAGTATTCGCAGCTAATATGTACCCTACTGGCATACCAATCAACCAATACGAAATAAAGGCCGTAATAAAAGGTACTTTTACATCTTTATAACCTCTTAATACACCTTGTAGACCAGATTGTGCAGCGTCGGATAGCTGATAAAAAATAGCGATAATAAAGAATTGTCCCGCTATTTTCACAACATTATAATCAGATGTGTATAAATAGGAAATTGGCTCCCTGAATAAATAAAGGAAAATAGCACCAAATGCTAAGATAAGCATTCCTCCCCATACGCCGAGGTAGCCATATTGTTTGGCATTTCTTATTTGTCCTCCACCAACTGAGAAACCAACTACGATTGTTAGCGCCATCGAAATGCTTAAAGGAATCATAAAAATAAGCGAAGTAAAGCTTAAAGCAATTTGATGAGCTGCAACGGTGACGGTTGAAAACATTATTCCCATTAGAAGTGTTACGACAGCAAAGATACTTGCCTCAAAAAAAATAGACAAGCCAATAGGAACTCCAATAGCTAATTGTTCCTTCCAAGCTAGTAGCGATGGTTTAGCCCATTGAACAAACAAACGATAATGACGTAAGGCATCTACTTTAAAAGTTGTCCAAATGCTAAATAGCAAAATAATCCAATACGTAACAGCCGTTGCATAACCAGCTCCAATCCCTCCTAATGCTGGTAGTCCAAACTTTCCAAATATAAATCCATAATTTAAAAGGACATTAAATGGAACAGCTAGTACTGTAATGAACATTGTAAGCCTCGTAAATCCTTGTGCGTCAAAGAAATAGCGTAAAACACTTGAAGCAAATAACGGTAAAATACCAATCGATAATCCGATTAAATAATGATAGGCAATATAATAAACATCTGGCTCTAAGTTCATAATCGCTAGTATCGGTTTTAAAAATAGAGCTCCCAATACGATAATCAATATAGCTAATAGTCCTGACACATATAATGATTGTGTAACAGAACCAGCAATTTCATCTCGTTTTCCCTTTCCTATTAAATAAGCAATAATTGGTGTCACGGCAAGTAATATCCCGTTAATACCCGAAAAGACTGGCAACCATAAGCTAGAACCGATTGCGACACCTGCTAAATCGTCAGTGCCAACACGCCCAGACATCATTGTATCTACTAAATTCATGGCATATAAGCTTACTTGTGTGACCATAATTGGCCAAAGAATTTGTAATAATAACGAGCATTTCTCTTTCCAATTCTTGGCATGATACATAGCTTAACCTCCAAACTGTTGAATGTTCATTAGGATATTGTCTACTTTTAGACGAGCTATGTCTAGTCTTTTGCCCAAAGACTGAATTTTTTATTTATTACAACAAAACTTTTTATTATACTTTAGTACAATTGTAATAGAGATAAAAATAAACGAGTGGCCATTCGTATACTCGTCTGTTTTAACACCTTATTAATTTGTATGAAAATAAATTATTTTCATTTAAAGAAGAATTTCTATGACTCTATTGACAACGTTTACATGATTCGTTTTAATTAAGTTGTTAAGGGTTAAACGATACAAATTTTTTTTATTATTGAAAAGGTCCAAACGAATAACGCTTAACCTATAGTATAATAAGAGAAAATAAAAAGGAGAGTGACAAACATGCGTGTGAAAGTATTAAAACCAATTTTTGCTGAAACTGCCACAACATTAGTGAACACTGCAAGTGCATTTCCTGAAACGATCTTAATTAAAAAGGACCATTGGGTAATTGATGCAAAAAGCTTGTTAGGACTTTTAGCTGTATCGTTACAGCCTGATCAAGAGGTTGATATCGAAATCCGCGAAGGTGATAACGAGGAAGCTTTTACAGCTTTATTAAATACTGGCTTATTCGAAAAGAAATAATTTAATACTACGTGTGACTTCAAATATTTTTTCTGTAAGTCTATGTAACAAAGATTCCTATGATGATTTTCAGTTTTAAAAAGGTAATTTGCACCCTTTTTTATGATTTTTCATAGGAATCTTCTTCTTTTCATATTGAGCCATTAGTCTCGTCAATGACAGTCTCACTTAAATAATATTGCTCTACATCCACCGTCGTTTCCTTCTCTTGAACGTATTGGGCTAGCTCAGAACCTAAAAATGGACCTGCCGTCAACCCAGTCGCACCTAAACCATTTCCCGCATAGAGACCTCGAAATTGCTTAACGTCACCAAACACTGGCAAAAAATCTGGAACGACTGGGCGAAAACCAATTTTAGTTTCTAACAAATGACTATCAAGCAACTGTGGAGTCACTTCCTCTAAGACGTTCAAAAGTTCATTCTGCCCTTTCGTGGATATGATCGGTTCGTAATTGTTGCTATCTTCATATGTGCTGCCGACAACGACGCGTCCATCTTGAAAGCCTAGTATGTATTTACTTGTTGGTGTGATAATAACAGGCCACTGGTCTACTTCTGTATGAGAAAACTTCAAATGAACAATTTGAGCACGTTGCGGTTTCACTTGAAATGACAGACCTAACGGCTTTAACAGCTCTCTCGCCCATGCCCCTGCTGTAACAATTACTTTATCACAGTACGTCACTTCATCATTCACCTTTACACCTGTCACAACATTATCTTTAGTTAAAATAGAACCATCACCCTCAATAAATTGAGCGCCATATTGAATGGCTCCATTAACAAGTGCCTGACATACTTCTTTTCCATTTACACGCGCTGCTCCACTAATAAATAATCCATTATAGGAATCATTTAAGAAAGGAAATAATCTCTTCAATTCGTTTGAATGAAGCATCTGAATATTACCAATTTCTGGAGCGTCCGCTTTTTTTAGAAGAACACGCTCTCTCATTTTCTCTAATTTATTTAAGTCGGTATGAACACTTATTGCCCCAACTTGCTCATAACCTGTATTTAACACACCTAATTGCTGTAATTCTGGAATTAATGTGCGGTAAAAACGTGCTCCTCGTCGTACGAGCTCGTACCATCTTTGATTACGTCTTTGCGATAGCCATGGACAAATAATACCAGCTCCTGCATCCGTTGCCTTACCGATATCGTCTCGGTCAACCATAATGACATCAACACCAGATTTAGCTAAATGATACGCAGTCGAAGCGCCTAAAATACCTGTACCAATAACACCAACCTTCATCTTCTCACCTTTTTCCTTTTTCGGACATTAGACAACCATTTCACGAGCCATTTAGAATGAGAAAAGAGTGTAACAACAATAGCTCATGTTACACTCTTTTCTCAATTAAACTTATTCAAATCCTACCATAAATTCATCTGGATTTGGACCAATTCGTTCATCCTTATTTAAGTCGTTAATGATCTTCATATCATTTGCAGAAAGTTCAAAATCAAAAATGGCAGCATTTGCTATAATACGTGATTCCTTAACTGATTTAGGAATGGTTACAACACCATTTTGTAAATCCCATCTTAAAATCACCTGCGCCACGGTTTTATTATATTTATTCGCAATCTCGTTCAAGGTAGGGTCCGCTAACAATTGTCCTTGCTTCAATGGAGACCACGCCTCAAGTTGAATATTCTCTTGTTCACAATATTCTCTTAACTCAAGTTGAGCTAAATGAGGATGATATTCTACTTGATTAACCATCGGCTTAATTTCCGCGTCACTTATTAAATCCTTTAAATGATGGACTTGAAAATTACTAACGCCAATTGCCCGAATGCGTCCAGCTTTGTAAAGCTTTTCTAACGCCTTCCATGTTTCTTTGTATTTATCTTTTCCTGGCCAATGAATTAAATACAAATCTAAATAATCTAATTTTAATTTATTTAGTGTTTCATCAAAAGCATGTAAAGTCTCTTCGTATCCTTGATTTGAATTCCACACTTTAGAAGTAACAAATAACTCATCTCGTGGTATGCCTGAATCTTCAATACCTCGGCCTACGCCTTCTTCGTTTTTATATACGGCAGCTGTATCTATACTACGATAACCGTGTTGAATAGCCGCTTTTACTACTTCTACAACTTCTGTACCCTCTTCGACTTTAAATACACCCAAACCAAACCAAGGCATTTTGACACCGTTATGTAACGTCGTTGTATCCTGCAAGCTTTTTGGCATAATCGTTCCTCCTTAAACAAAATTATAAATGAACCTTTCATATATTATCTAAACATAATTTCAATAAAAAACTCAACAAATATGATTAAGAACACCTTTAAAATCAATGAATGACTTCTAAGAATTAATCATCCCGCTCTACACTTAATATGTCTCCTGTATCTCTGCAGTTAATGCTAGTATTGTTCGCGACACTTCCATCCCACTTAATGGAGGCAGCATAACGTCTAATAAAATCAGAGGCCCTGACTGTTCCTCAACTCGACTCAAAGCCATTATTACGTCCATAAAAATAGTTGTTTCATACCTCTCATGCTCTAGTTCAAGCTGAAGTACTTTGAGATATTTTTTCATCCTCGACAAATAAAATACGTCCCTTATTCAATCATGACAGGCCACACAAAGTGATTCAAAAGATTTAAAAATAAGCCTCATATAGACTTCTGATCGCTGTTCTATAAAGTTATCATGCCCTTAATCGTCGTAACAGCAGAACCTCCAACCTTTACCTGTATATGGCCTGCTCGTTTTGTTATTGTTGCCAATACAGTACCCGGTCGATTCATCGAATTCCCTTGTATTATGCGATATTGTTTAGATTCTCTTAATTGACCTTCCATATATAAATAACCGATTAAAGCACCATTAGCCGAACCTGTAACTGGATCTTCATTTACACCAACAGCTGGAGCAAAATCACGTGTGTAAATATCGACATTATGGTCATTTATATGCCGTGTGAATAAATGATTTGTGACAATTCCAAAATCCTTGTTCCACATTTTTAAATCTTCGAATAAAGGCGATGCTTGATCAATAGAAGCTTGGTTCTTCATCGGAACAACTAAGTGCCAATTTCCCGTATAAGCTAATTTTATTGGTAATTGTAAATCGAAATCCGTAACAGTAACACCCAGCATACTCGCTAAATGATCATTTTCTATATCCACTTGTTTAACTTTTGGCTCCACTTGTGTCATGATCATCAATAAATGATCTTCTTTTTGTTTAATTTCCACCGGAACACTTCCAACATTTGTTGCAAACGTCACAACAGCTGAACTTGACTTTAAATCGAACTTCTGAGCTATAACCCAAGCTGCTGCTAACGTTGCATGTCCACAAAAATCAACTTCGCAAAAAGGGGTGAAAAATTTGATCTGATAATCCGACTGATCAAGTTTACTGGAAAAAAGAAATGCCGTTTCTGAAAGGTTCATTTCATTAGCAATCTGTTGCATTTCGCTACTCGTTAACCCTTCAGCATTCGGAACGACACCGGCCGGATTACCACTAAAAGCTTGGTCTGTAAATGTATCAATATGAAATATATGATAATTCCTCATTGTTCATCTCCCCCTTTTTCTATTCATTATTGTCTGAATCATTATATGAAGCAATAGAAATAGTTTCTCTAATGGAAAAGCCCTAAAAAGAAATTCATTCTTTTAGGGCTTTTCCCATTGTATATTGATAGGCTTCAGCGAAATTAGCAGAGTTAGAGTAAAGACTCCGCACCATCGATGTGAATAACACTTCCTGTTATATGATTAGATTGCTCTGAAGCTAAGAAAGAGACTAGATCTGCTACTTGATCGGGCGAACCTGGCTTATGTTCTAACGGCTGTGAGCCTTCAGGGTATTCAATCGGAATACGAATTTTATCTAGTTCATCGTCCTCTTTAAACGTGTTTTCACCAATGTTTGTCTTTATTGCTCCAGGACAAACGATATTTACTCTAATTTTATAACGTGCTAATTCTAAGGCTGCCATTTTACCAAATGCAACCTGACCTGCTTTCGAAGCACTATATGCTGACATACCAAAACCTCGATATTTTCTCGTACCATTAATAGAGCTCGTGATAATAATGCTGCCACCATCCTTCTTCATATGAGGAATGGCGTATTTGGTTGCAAGAAATGTACTTCTTAGGTTAGTCGCTAGCGTCCTATCCCAATCATTCGCGCTTAAATCTTCAATTGGCTCGACTTTACCATTTATACCAGCATTCGCATAAACAACATCTAACCTTTCCCATTGATCAATGACTGCTTGATAGCTCTCTTTCATTCGCTGCTCATCAGAAACATCCGTATCAAGTACTAAAGCGCTACCACCTACATGCTCAATTTCCTGTTTCACTTCTAACGCCTTCTCTTCCTTAATATCCACAAGCGCTACTTTCAACCCTTGTCTTGCTAATGCAATTGCACTAGCGCGGCCAATTCCTGAAGAACCTCCAGTTATTATAGCTACTTTACCTGTATTTCCTTCAGTAGACATCGTTAACCTCCTAATTGAGAACGTGATTAACTTTATCCTACCCGGATTTTACCTTTAACAAACACAGGAGTGTGGCTTAACTGACCATTAGCGTTGGACGTGAAAAGCTCCAGATTGAAAGACGCTCTCTACTTCTTCTACGTTCACTTTCAACGAATCACCGAATATCGTATGCTTAATCGCAGCAGCAGCAGTAGAAAATTCTACTTTGTATAAATCATCCTTATTGAGCAAGTAAGAATATAAGAAGCCAGCTGTGAAGGCATCACCCGCACCAACACGATCAATAATGTCGATACTATATTTCTTAGAAAGGCTTACTTCTTCCGATGTGCCATTATACACAAGTCCTTGATAGTCATTTTTTGAGGCTGATATGACATCTCGAAATGATGAAACAATATATTGAAAACCAAATGTTTCATTAATAGTCTTATAGATCTTTTGATAGTCTTCTATTTCTGCAACTTCTACTAACGCGTGATCTAACCCTAGGAATGTAGTAAAATCGAGAAATCCTGCGAATGCTACATCTACGTATGGGAGAACTTGTAGAAATTTACTTTTCGCTTCATTGGTTGACCATAATTTAGCTCGATAATTAAAATCAAAGCTTACAGGGATCTTACGGCGAGCTGCTTCTTCCATAAATGCTTGTGATAGTCGAAAAGCTTGTTCACTAATACCTAATGTTATACCTGATACATGAAAAAGCTCAGCCCCATCAAAAACAGCATCCAAATCAAATTCTTCAATCTGAGCCTCTGAAATAGCAGAGTGCTTACGATCATAAACAACTTTACTCGAACGAATGGAGTAACCATTTTCAAGGAAATACGTTCCAAGTCGTTCTCCACCACGAATAATGTGAGACGTATCGACTCCATAGGCGTTAAATGATTGAATCGCCGCGTCACCAATTGCATGTGCTGGTATTTTCGATACGAGCGATGTTTGCAAACCAAATGATTGTAATGCGACCGCAACATTCCCTTCACTTCCACCGTAAATCGCATCGAACGACTGACTTCCTGAAATACGATCATGCCCCGGAGGAGATAACCTCAACAAAATTTCTCCTAAAGTAACTACCTTTTTCATTTAGCTTCCTCCTTCATCAAGAACGTATTTCTTTTATTTTATTGACAAATTGTTGAGCCGTTTCAATAATGTCATTAGAACTTCCCTTCGTTAATTGGCCACCAACTCCAACCGCACACACTCCTGCTTGAATCCAATCTTGAACATTCTCTAAACTTACGCCGCCTGTTGGCATGATATCAACATGTGGTAACGGTGCCTTAATATCTTTCACAATTGCTGGTGCTGCCATTCGTCCAGGAAAGAGCTTAATGACATCAACGCCAGCCTGTAACGCATGTGTGATTTCTGTAATCGTCATACATCCAGGCATGTACGGAACTTTATACAAATTGCATAGCTTCGCAGTCTCTTCATCAAATGCCGGTGAGACTATGAACGTTGCTCCTGCTAAAATGGCCAAACGAGCAGTTGTTGCATCTAGCACGGTTCCCGCACCAGCTAAACAACCTTCTGTACCTGATAAAGATTCAATCACATTGGAGGCATTTGGCGTTGTATACGTCAGTTCAATGATGTTCACTCCACCTTTGACACATGCTCTAGATATCCGTTCTGCTTCCTCTGCTGAATCACCTCTTACAACTGCAACAATTCCTGCTTGCTCAATTGCTTTTAACACTTCATATTTTTTCATTTTCTCTATTCTCCTCTCGTTATACACCTGAATAGGCTAAAAATCCTCCATCTACGGGTACTGTAATACCCGTTACGAACCCTGACATATTTTCATCAGCTAGCCAGAGTAACGTTCCTAACAAATCTTCAGGCTTACCAAAGCGACGCATCGGAGTATGACTGATAATCTTATCAGAACGAGGTGTTAATGAGCCATCTTCATTCGTTAATAGCTTCCGATTTTGCTCCGTTAAAAAGAATCCCGGAGCGATTGCATTCACTCTAATCCCTACATCGGCCATGTGAACGGCTAGCCATTGGGTAAAGTTTTCGATACCTGCTTTAGCAGCACTATAGGCTGGCACTTTTGTCATAGGCGAAGGTGCGCTCATTGATGACATATTGATGATCGTCGCGCCAGGTTGATTCATCATTTTTTGGGCAAATACTTGCGTCGGAATAATCGTTCCAATTAAATTTAAATTAAAAACAAATTGAAATCCCTCAGTCGTCATATCAAAAAACGTTTTTAGCTCATGATTATTCAAATCTTCTCGCTTTAACGTTTCATTTGTCGTTGTACCCTCTGGATGATTACCACCTGCACCGTTGATTAAGATGTCACAAACACCTAATTGACTAGATATCATCTCTTCTGCTTTTTGAACACTATCCATACTCAACACATCACATGCAATCGCTAGTGCCGTCCCACCTTCACGAACGATATCTTCTTCTACTCGTTTTCCTTTTTCTGCGGTTCTATTTAGAATCGCTACTTTAACCCCTTGTCGACCTAACTCTCTAGCCATTGCCCCGCAAAGAACTCCACTCCCACCTGTAATGACCGCTACTTTTCCTTTTAAATTTTCATTGTAAGCCAACATGAACATTAAGCCTCCTTTTCTTTATTTAATGCATCCCATATGCCCCATAAATACATAATTCCTAACGCACGGTCATATAAGCCATATCCTGGACGACACTTTTCATCCCAAATATGTCGACCATGATCAGGCCTTGCATACCCTGTAAAATCAATATCATAATATGCTTTCATAATATCGAGAATATGAACGGTTCCATCTTCTGACCGATGGGATGTTTCAATAAAATCACCATTTTCAAAGGTTTTCACGTTACGGATATGTGCAAAATGGATACGATCTGCAAATGAACGGACCATATCAGCTACATTATTCTCAAGATTAGCTCCCAAAGACCCACTACATAACGTCAATCCATTGTATTGATCATCGACTAGCTTTAAGAAGCGTTCAATATTTTTTTTACTTGTCATAATTCTTGGTAGTCCAAAAACGGAAAACGGTGGATCATCAGGGTGAATGGCCATCTTAATGTCATGTTTACGTGCTACTGGAATAATTTTTTCAAGAAAATAGTGTAGATGCTTCCATAGATCTTCTTCTGTTACACCTTCATATTGTCTGAACAAATTCGTTAAGTGCTTTAGGCGTTCTGGTTCCCAGCCTGGCATCGTCAAATGCGAATTTTCAGCGATTTCCTTTACAAGTTCCATCGGATCAGTATTAGTAATTTTAGCGTTTTCAAAAAAGAGAGCCGTTGAACCATCTGACATCTCCTTGAATAAATCGGTTCTAGTCCAATCAAATACTGGCATGAAGTTGTAGCAAATCACTTTTACTCCTACCTCTGCTAATCGTTCAATCGTTTGTATATAATTTTCAATATATTGATCTCTTGATGGTAAGCCTAATTTAATATCTTCATGGATATTTACACTTTCAACAACATCAATATGGAATCCGTATTGATTGGCTTGTCGCTTCACTTCCTTTATTCTTTCAAGTGGCCAAGCTTCCCCAGCTGGAATATCATGTAATGCCCAAACGAGCCCCTCCACTCCCGGAACTTGCTTAATATGTTCTAACGGAATGAAATCATTCCCTTCACCAAACCAGCGAAATACCATCCTCATCACACATCATCTCCTTCAACCGATAAATATTTTAACAACGTTTTCAACGCAATCGACAATAATGTTGATATGCATCTATAATATCGTTATTGACACATGTTAGCTTTGTCTTATTCTGCTTATTTCTCAAAATAATGAGGGTATTCTTTGAATAAGCGTTTTTGTTCTTCTTTTACTATTGAAAGATGCTTAATAATCATTTCTTTTACTATTGATTTATTTTTTTGCTTAATACCCTTTAATAAAATTTCATGTTGCTCTAATATAGGGTCCCAATCATAATTTTCAACTAAGCTTAAAAGCCTAACACGATTCAAGTGAACATTCACATGTTGAATGATGTTCCAGACTCTATTTTTGTTACAACCGCTAGCAATGGTTTGATGAAATTGTTCATCCAATTGAAAAAACTGTTCATAGTCTTTCATTTCGACACATTTTCTTTGCATATGTATGTTAACTTCTAGCTTAGCAAGTGCTGATTGATCAAACTCGTCACAAGCCGTTTCAAGTACAGCACGTTCAAGATGTTCACGAATAAATCGAGCCTCTTCTACATGATTTAAATCAATGAATGTAACAAATGACCCCCTTTGTGGGTACACTTCAAGTAACTGATCTTGCACAAGCTTTAAAAATGCTTCTCTTACAGGGGTTCTACTTACATTTAACCGTTCAGATATGTCTTTTTCTGATATATTTGTACCTGGTTCTAGCTTTAGTGTAATAATATTATCGCGAAGCACATGGTAGACATAATCCCTCGTTGATGAAAATGATTGTCGTATACCTTGATCTATGATCATATGACTACCCCCTTTCTGATTACCATACTACCATACTAGTATGAAGAAAGAAAGAAAATCTCCTGTTTTACAGTCATTTTTTCAGAGAACTATCTTTTTTTAATGCTCTCTATATTGATGGCCGATTATACGAAATAAAAACGAAACCTTTCTTCTAATCAAGGGTCTTTAAACCGATTATTCGCGCTATTCTATTTCGTAGTGAAAATAAACGATTGACCTAGTGTGGTGAAGATTGAAAAGTAGCAACAGATTTACCTACTTATTTCATTCTATTTATGATCGTCTCTAAACTTTCATAGGAAACGGCACCAATCACTTTATCTCGAATCACTCCATGTTCATCAATAAAATAAGTAGTAGGAGTATAATATGCTTCATATAAGTGCCTTGCTTCTCCTTCTTTATCTAATAAAACAGGAAAGGTTAATTTTTGTTCATTATGAACAATTTGCTCAACAACGTGTACGTTTTCTTCTTGCGTTGTTAAATTAACAGCAATAATCTTAACCCCTTTCTCATCGTAGTCTTGATAGAACTCTTGCATGTGTGGCATTTCAACTCTACAAGGCGGGCACCATGTCGCCCAAAAATTAAGAATAACCTTCTCACCTTGAAAATCAGATAAGCTTTTATTCTCTCCGTCAAATTGGGCTAACTGAATGTCGGGTGCATATTGACCGATTTGAATACCTATTTCGATTTCATCTGCAACGAACAGATTCTCATGCTCTTCTTCAAATAGATGATCCCCTATAACACCAACGTTTAAAGCACTAACAAGTAAAAGGGTTACAGAAGTCGATAGCCTTTTCCTTGAAGTGGTTTTGTCTCTCGATTGTAGATACATTGAAATAAGTATGCAGACACTGATGATCAGAAAAAGCAACTGACGTGATTGATAAACTAAAAACAATGTATCACCTGGATAGAAAAAACCGAGGAGTACTTGGGATAAGCTATAGATGATGGATAAAAATCTTAAATACAATCGATCATTCCAGAGAAACATCAAAACAAAACTCGCTACTATCATTTGCCCTATACTATAAAAAGGTAATTCTAGTATGTGTCTAATCTCAAAAACAGCTAATCCACTAATCATACAAATAAACAAAAGCCTTACATAACCGCGCATTAATTCATTATTTTTCTTCGATTGAATATAAAGATACACAATAGATACAATCACAGCCAAAATGATACCTCTTCGTCCTCCGTCAAAATACAGCACACTAAGGGGGTTGTCCCAAACATAGCTAAAATAGAAAAGAACATAACTAAACTTCCACGTTAAGAAGCTATAAAATAACGCATTAAATATCGCATCTATTTTCCATTTTTCATCATAGTTTCTATACTTCACAAACATGTACATAACGACATTTGCGACAATAAGAGCCATTACCATATACAACCATATTATTGGTATATTAAGTGATCCTAATTGAATATCGTTCATCATCTCTTCCCTCCTAAATCCTCTTTTCTTTCAAACTATACACTCAAAAGTATACAAGTCAAACGATCAACACGAGTTTAACCAAGTAGTTAGATTAATCATGAGCTAAACTTTCCAAAGAGAGTTCTATATTTTCACTAGTTTTCTTATGGACAACCTTTGTTATAATGCTTGGAATAAGAGAATAAGGAGGAAAAAGATGACAACACATAAAGGTGCTTATTATTCTGGGGAATACCGTAATCTTTTTCAATACTATGGATATTCTACAGAAGAGATTAATCAACGTATTGCAGTCACATGGAATCAGCTTTTTCATGGAGATGACGACACAAGAATTTACTATGAGGTCAATGATACACTCGCCTATATGTTAGATACAGGTAACGTTGATGTACGTACTGAAGGAATGTCGTACGGCATGATGATGGCTGTTCAAATGAATGATCAAGCAATGTTCGATAAACTGTGGAACTGGACCATGACTTATATGTATATGGATAGTGGTGAAAATGCAGGGTACTTTGCTTGGTCTTGTAAACCAGATGGGACAAAACTTGCTTATGGACCTGCGCCAGATGGTGAAGAATATTTTGCAATGGCATTATTTTTTGCTTCACATCGTTGGGGTGACCGAACCAATCCGTTTAATTACGGAGAACAAGCTAGAAAGCTTTTACATGACTGCGTTCATAAAGGGGAAAATAATGACGGATATCCGATGTGGAACCCAGATAATTATTTAATCAAATTTATACCGAACTGTGAATTTACTGATCCTTCTTATCACCTCCCCCATTTCTATGAGTTATTTAGCTTATGGGCTAATAAAGAAGATCGCTCCTTTTGGAAAAATGCTGCAACAGCTAGTCGTCACTACTTACCAAAAGCCTGCCATCCTATAACAGGATTAGCACCTGAATACTCATTTTATGATGGCAAACCAAATCATATTCGGGGCTTTGGCCACTTTTTCAGTGATTCCTATCGTGTTGCCGCAAATATTGGACTTGATAGTGAATGGTTTGGCGAGAACGACTGGGCACAGGAAGAAGCGGAAAAAATCCAATCCTTTTTTGCTAATATAGAACCCGATGATTATCGTCGTTATACAATTGAAGGAGAACCTTTCGAAGAGAAGTCGCTTCATCCAGTAGGCTTACTTGCAACAAATGCAATGGCAGCGCTCGCATCACCAGATGGCCCTAATGCTAAATCATCAGTTGAGCTTTTTTGGAATACTCCTGTTAGAAAAGGAGAAAGGCGTTATTATGATAACTGCCTATACCTATTTGCTATGCTTGCATTAAGTGGACAATTTAATATGTACTTTCCAAAGCAAGGCTCTTAATGGAAATTAGTTTCAAGGAAAAATTCGAATTCGTTCGGGTTTTTCTTTTTTCATTATTCAAGATCGTAAAATACGGCTATAAACGATACTTTCTCCAATCCCGGGATGAGAAAACGTCTGTGAGGCAGATGGCACAGGTGAAGAATGTTCTTCATGATGTTGGAAAGGGGCGTGTTAAGGTAGGATAAGTCTTCTTCATTTGCTCTTTCTATCGTACCAAGAGAACGTATGAAAACTATGCGTGGTGTGAATAATAGCCATTATAAAAACCTAACAAGAAGCTTTTGTGGGCACTGACACTGACAAGTCAACTTTTTCAGTGCCCTTACTTATTCTCCTCATTAGGTAATGTATTATGAAATTAGACTATTCAAAATCAACTAAAACATACATATGTTAAGATGCATTTTCTGCTGTTTTTTCCTCCAACGCTTCCTTTTTACGTTCTAAGCGCATAAACGCAACATGAGCATTCCCCATAATACAGAAACCGATCACGCTAAAGAAAAAGAGAGGTATTAAACCTTGAATAAAATCAAACAACAAATACAATAGAAACAGACCTAATAGCATAGATATAGTTATGAACGGACTAATAAATCCAATTAATATCGATTGCTTAATATATTGAAAAAATTTCAAATCAAAGTGTACATAAACAGGTATTAAATAAAGAACCAAAATTAAATATAAAAGTGCAGCAATTAAAAACACGCCTGTTAACAATGTCCCAACAAATCCACTAAGAGTGGAAAGAAAAACAAAGTCTACATATAGGACATAGCCAACTACGATTAACAAGAGGCCAAATAGGTTTGACTTTATAAATTCATTTTTATACGTTGTTGCAAATAGTTTAAATACTCTAACATGAGATTCGCCCATTAAAAATTTTCGATAAACGGTATACATAGCTACTGTTGCTGGCATAAAACCAAAAACACCTAAGCCTAGTACCGTGAAAATGATCCATAAAAAATTCAAATAGCAGGCATACATGATTTTCTCTGAAATACGATAAAAACTCCCCCACATACCTTCTTGATTGTTCATAAAACCACCTCCCATGTATCCCTTTTCATTATATCATAGATCAAATGAATAAACTATCTATCACTTATGAGTAAAACAGGTAAAAAAGCAAGTTCAGTGATTTCACTATTGAATTCATTTTTTATTTCTTTAAAAATAGATTCTTTCACATTCATCCCTCTGATTTCTGCACGACCTTCCAAAAAGATTGCTTAGGATTAAAATATTCATCAAATAAAAATGGCCAGTTTTTTCTCCCTTTCACTGGAAAGTTAGATAACCAAGTATAATCATCTGCAGCTCCCCAAAAAGTAACAGAGCTTATGACATCCCTATACTCTCTAAACAAGTTGAACATTTGTTCATAACGTCTCTCCTGTAAAGCGAGCATTTCCTTTGTCGGTGCCAATAAATCAGTTCGTTTATCCTCCCAAGAAAAAACAGAAAGATCCATTTCAGTTATCTGAACTTCAAGACCAAGTGATGCATACAATTCAATAGCTTGTTGTATATGTTCAATGGAAGGAGTGTGAATATTCCAATGGGCTTGCATCCCTACTCCATGAATAGGAACTTTTTTTTCTAGCAATGATTTCACAAGCTTATATATTTTATCTCGTTTTATTGGATCAGATTCATTATAATCATTATAAAAAAGTGTTGCATTCGGATCGGCTTTATTTGCTGTATGAAAAGCACGCTCAATAAATTCTTCCCCTGCCAATTCAAGCCATTGAGATTGTCTTAAAAAACGATCCTCTTCATCTGCAATCACCTCATTTACTACGTCCCAGCTATAAACCTGGTTTACATAACGACTTACTACTGTTTCAATATGTTGATCCATCCTCTTCAATAATCGTTCCCGGTCCACCGTTTGTCCAGATTCATTCTTAAACATCCAATTAGGACATTGATTGTGCCATACAAGTGTATGTCCTCTTACACCTAAATTATGTTCGTTTGCAAAGGAGACAAGTTGATCACTATAATCAAAATCAAATTCTCCTTCTTCGGGCTGTAGCATTTCTGGTTTCATTTCATTTTCTGCTGTGATGCTATTAAACTGTGTTGTTACTAAATCCTTTGCCGAGTGCAACGTCCATTTGTTAACCGCTGCTCCAATTTTAAAGTCGTCTTTAAACACTTCTTTTAATCGTGGTATTTCCTTTTTCATCATAATCTCCTCCAACAAATAGAAGAATGCCTCACCGTTACTAGAACGTTTTTAGTGAGACATCCTTACTTCACGTTACTTATTCCTTTACCCCACCTAAAGTTAAACCTTTAACAAAATATTTTTGTAAAAATGGATAGACCATAATAATTGGAACACTCGCTACAATCGTCATCGTAGCACGAATGGATGTTGGTGTAACACGCTCAGATTGTCCTGATTGAGAATCAGCGAATCCACTCGTAGCAGAACCTCCACCCATTGACATCGATGACGTTTGTAAGATTTTCATTAATTCATATTGCAATGTACTTAGAGATTGAATACTTGAGTTATACAAGAAAACATCAAACCATTGATTCCATTGGAAAACGGCTACGAACAAAGCAACTGTCGCAAGAACTGGTAACGAAAGAGGCAGCACAATTCGGAAAAAGATCGTAAAATCACCACCGCCATCAATTCGAGCTGATTCAAATAAACTCTCAGGTAATCCATCAATGAAGGAGCGCATAACAATCAAATTAAATGCACTAATTAATCCAGGTAAAATATATACCCAAAAACTCCCAATTAAGTGTAAGTCACGCATTAACAAAAATGTTGGAATTAAGCCACCGTTAAAATACATGGTTAATACAAAGATAATCGTAAATGATCTTCTAAATACAAATTCTTTTCGACTAATTGCATACGCAACCATAGCTGTAAATAGTAAAGATAAAACAGTACCCACCACTGTACGCAACACACTAATGAATGTTGCCTGATAAATAGCTGTTTGACCGAAAACATGCTCATAACTCTTAAATGAGAACTCCCTTGGCCAAAGGTAAATGCCACCCCGAATGGAATCAGACGCATCATTCAGTGAGATCGCCAATGTATTTAAAAATGGATAAAGCATCACGACACATAGTAAAATCATGAATATCGTATTCAATGTATCAAATATATAATCTTCTCGTGTTCTACGAATATTTCTTTTCTTTTTATTAAACAGACCCATGGCGCACCTCCTTTAGAATAATCTCGCCTGACCAAATTTTTTCGCTAACCCATTCGCTGCAAATAAGAAGACAAAGGCTACAACTGTTTTGAAGATACCAGCCGCAGTTGCAAGCGAGAAGTTCCCCATTGAAATACCATATTTCAATACAAAAATATCAATGTTCTCAGAATAATGATAGTTCATCGGGTTTCCTAATAAATATTGCGGTTCGAACCCAGACTCAAGAATGTAACCTAAGTTCATGATAACTAAAATAATAATAACTGGTTTCATAGCTGGAATCGTAATATGCATAATTCTTTGGATACGCGATGCACCATCTATTTCAGCTGCTTCATACTGTGATTGATCAATCATTGCTATAGCAGCTAAATAAATAATTGTATTCCATCCTACATTTTTCCATGTTTCCGCTGCACCAATAATCCCCCAGAAATACTCTCCTACTCCAAGCCACAAAATAGGTTCGTCAATAATACGTAAATTTGTCAAGAGGATATTCACGATACCATTTTCTAACGATAGTGTATAAGATACAATACTAGCCGCTACCACCCACGATAAGAAGTGAGGCATGTAACTAATAGTTTGTACAATTCGTCTAAATCCTACATTTCGAATTTCATTTAAAAGAACAGCTAAGCCAATTGCTGTAACAAATCCTAAAACCATATTAATAAAACTCATCGCAAACGTATTTCGTAATACGATTAAAAACGCATTATCTTGAAACAAAAACATAAAATGATCTAGACCTACCCATTCCTGTTCTGTAAAACTTCTAGCAGGTCGGTAGTCTTGGAAGGCCATCGTCCAGCCCCAAACCGGTAAGTAGCGAAATATTAAAACCCAAATAATAAATGGGACTGTCATAACTAAAAGCGCTTTTTGTTTAGAACATAGCCTTAATGTTTGTTTTAGCTTTGATTCTTTCTTCTGAATGGTTGGTATTTCAGGTGATGGCTGACTTTGTAAACTCAATGCTATCCCTCCTTAAACTCCTTCTTACATTTCATCCTTAACTTACTAATTCTCTACTTCATTTCCCCCTTTTAATCTAAAGCTCCTTCTGTAAGCGATTTCAACTAATACTGTTATTTTACCGCTTACAATTCATTTCAACGACCATTAAAACTATAGTTCTTACTTTGAAAAATTAATTTAGTACTCCATCCGACAATAATTTTTCTTTTTCATCCACTTCATACTTAGGAAATCTTGAAAATATTCATTACAGAATAAATGTTTACAAAAAGTTAGAAAAAACCACGCTCCCTCTACCAGGATGGGGGGAAAGCTCCTGCAGGCGAGGTGGGCACTGAACTAACATGCTAAGCCAGTGGATTTTAGCTTGCTCTCTCCTCCTGCTGGATTTGGCCACACCGTCCCGTCCGCTCACAAATCACATTGCTTTAGCAAATCGTTCTCTACGCCGTTGGAGACTGTCACATTAAACATACAAATAAGCTACTTTGAGTAAGGTTGACTCTCAAAGTAGCTTATACAAACTACGAGGGTTTCATTTCATTACTAGCTGGGCATATGATTTCTACTGTAGTTCCTTTCCCTAATTCACTTACCATTTTGAATGAAAACTGATCGCCATATAGTAATTTCATCCGATAATATACGTTTCGAATACCAACCCGATCTCCCATTGATTCATCAGCTTCTAATGAATGTAAATAATCCTTAAGAAATGATTGCTCCATTCCTACACCATTATCTGTCACCGTACATACGATGTAATCCTGGGATTTCATAATCTTAACCGTGATAAAACCATTCCCTAACTTCGGTTCAACTCCATGAATACTTGCATTTTCTACAAATGGAGTGAAAGCCATATTTGGTACCATACAACCTTTAACATTCTCATCCAATTGAACATGATAGCTTAGCTTTTCACCGAAACGATACTGCTGTATTTCTAAGAAGTACTCAAGCATTTTTACTTCCTCTTCTACACGAACCCACTCCTTGCCCCAAGAAATTGAATTTCGCAATATCTTAGCCATGTTCTTTATGATATGAGCCGTTTCGTTTTCATCTTTTAACATACTTCGCATACGAATTGTCTCTAACGAATTAAATAAGAAATGCGGATTAATTTGACTTTGTAATGCGCTTAACTGCGCCTGCTTACTTTTTAACTCCAAATCTTTCTTTTGAATATTGGCAATGTATACATCATTGATTAAGTCTTTTATCTTCTTAGACATATGATTAAACTCTGATGTTAATTGACCTATCTCATCTTTGTACTCAACTCCTTCAATAATATCAAACTTTTGATTTTTTACTCTTTTCATCTTTCGAAGAATTCGTAGTAAACGAACATGAAGTGAGCTTGTTATATAAATAATAATAAAGGATGGTACAAAGAAATTAATCGAGGCCATAATAAAAATAAACCGTCTAGAATTGTGCGCCTCCTCAAGCGCTACACTTTCAGAAACCACACCAATGACTTGCCAATTTTCCATATAATGATCATGGTACGTTTCAGAAAAAAGCAACGAATCCGCTGAAACATACTTTTCCGAGAAAATACGATTGTCTGTTTCAATTTCATTTAACTCCGTACTGTAAAGGATTTCATTTTGCTTATTAACTAAATACACGTCTCCTTGAAACGTTGCATTTTCAAACGCTTTTCTGATCATTTCTGTATTTAAGTCTATTTTAACAATTTTGACTTTTGTATTACTGTGAAAGTGATTAAGTATCCTTACAATACTAAAAACATTCGTTTCAGGGCTATTTTCGTCAACTGTTCGTATAACTCTAGGCATATAAGATGTCGACTGTAACACGTCATGAATCCATTCCTTAGTAGCAGCACTTTCAGTTACGTTCCGTACACCACCTGCATACAAAACCGTTGGATTATCAGTATATAATAATATATTCTGGATGGAATTATATAGAGCACTGTACTTATAATTTCGCCAGACATTATCATAATCCTGAACATACTCAACGATCGATTCATAATCTTTTTCAAGGAAGTCATGTAATAGCTTATCCGTATATAATGTCGACGAAATACCTATAGCATCATTCACAACTCGTTCAAAGCTATCAGCCATATGCTCTACTGCTAATGTTAAATCTGCCTCCTTTTGCTTCTTCACATTACTAATTGTCACATGATAAAAAATAATATTCGTTAATAATATTGGAATAAAAACGGAGAAAAAATAAATGATTAACAATTTATTTTTTAAGTTAATATTATTCAGATGAAATTTCTTCATGGATAACCCTCTTTTATTTCGTATCACTTTCTTTAAGAATTTGATTTCGATATTCAGTAGGTGTCATTTTCTTAATTTTCTCAAACTGTGTTACAAAATAATCTGGACTTTGGAAACCAACCTTCTCAGCAATTTCATACACCCGTAAATTCGTTTGTCGTAATAGCCTCTTTGCTTCCTCTATCCTCACTTCTAGTAAATATTCCTTGAAATACATTCCGTAAGCTTTCTTAAATAATTGTCCCATATAAACTGGATTCATAAAAAACTGAGTCGCTATACTTTTTAAACTAATATTTTTATGGAAATTGGCTTCAATGTATTTTTTGACCTTTTGAATATCGCCCTTTCCATTCTGCTTTCTTAACTCTATTAAATAATTGGATGTTTCTACGACAAAATGAATAAACATTTCCTTTAGTTGTTCAAAAGTAAGTGAGTAGTGATGCCACCTTAACATGAATGGTAATTTTGTTAATTCACTCTCATCACCTTCCATGCTTCGAATTGTTTTTATCACACTATGAATACATCTATTAATCGATGTCTTAATCGCTTCTGGAGCAAATAACTTTGACTGAAACTCTTCAAACATGATATCGACCGCTGATAGAGCCTCACCTTGATTGTTCTCCTCAATTGCTGCCAATAGAGTGTGATAAATCGACGTCTCCATTTCAGTATGATTAATCGCTTTCTCTTCTATGTCTTTGAAAAAAAGTGGACGATGATTTAATATCGTATATTTATATTGCATCGTAACATTGGCTGTTTCAAATGAAATCGATACATTTTCAAGATTTTCTACTCGTTGTCCAATATAAAGTGATATCGCTTTCTCTAAACGTCGTTCCAATAATTCTTGTAATTTTTCAATAAAAATATCGAGTGAGTTCATGCAACGATAAAATAAAGCATCAGAAATCACCATTCCATAGCTATGACGTTGATGATTCCTTATAGGTAAAGGTATCTTATCTGATAATAGCTCTCCTATGACATGCTCGATTTTAATTTGTTCATTTTGAAACCATATATCTTCTTCCTCTTCAAGCGATGCTGTATTTACTTCTACAATTAAATAATAAAAACAACTTGCTTTTTGTGACTGTAAAATATCATGAAAGTCATGGACATATTCGCTTTTTCCACTTATTAATTCTTCTAATTTCGTTGAAATTTGTACTTTTTCATTATTTTGTTTCATCACTTTCTCTTCTTTTAGTGTTGTTGCTAGCTGCTTTAATGTATCTTCTAATTCTTCCTTTTCTATTGGTTTTAAAATGAAATCATATACCCCATACCGAACTGCTTTTTGTGCATATTTAAAATCACTATATCCACTTAGTATAATAAATTTTGTATTTAATCGTTTTTCTTCAATAACTGATCGTATCAATTCTAATCCATCCAAAACAGGCATTCTTATATCTGTTATAACAACATCTGGTTCGTATTCTTCTATTTTTTGTAGTGCTCCTTCACCATTATCTGCTTCTGCACATACTTCATACCCACAGTCCTCCCAATTAATAAGGTTCTTTAAACCAATTCTTACAAACTGCTCATCATCTACTAAAATGACTTTATTTAGCATTTTTTTGACCCCTTTCACGCAGGAAGACTTAAAACAACTATGTCTCTATTGTATTACTTTTCAGGCTGATTGAAAACGATTCCATAAATAATGTTACAGCATCCAGTTTCCTTAAATGGAAGCAAAACCTCCTATGAAGCAAGGCTCCTTAAGAGGTTTTATCATTTTCTTAACTATTTAGTGACAATTTCTTCAAATGTAATCGTTTGCAAGCGAAGAGTAATCATAAAAAAATATGTACAAATTATTATAATCAATTTAAAGGGTTTTCGAACTATAAAAACTTTAGTATTAACCTAATTAAATTAACAAATTTTCAACTTAACTATGGAAACATGGGTCATTTCAAGGAAATTGATTGCATGTGTTAGTGGTTAACAACATATAAATAGCTGAATCCTTTTTGTCTAAATATAATAAAGCACATCAAAAGTAAAGGTGTGGGTAAAATGACTCTCTTATCAGGTAAACAATTTATTAACCGCTTAGATCAAATGAATAATGACGTTTGGGTTGCAGGTGAAAGAATCCTAGGGAAAATCTCAGAACATCCAGCATTTAAAGGAATTTTAGGAACTAAAGAACACATCTATAATATGTATCACGATGAAGCGTACCAGGCGAAATTGACCTACTTCAACAATGGTATATACAATAAAATATCTTTTCAGACACCAAAAACGATTGACGATTTACAAAAAAGAAGGCAAGCAACTCAATTAATCGCTCGAACAAATGGAGGAACGATCGGCCGTTCTCCTGATTATATTCACACTGCTATTATGACATTAAGTCAGTCCAAGTCTTTCTTTGATACTCGATTTCAAAAAAACCTTTCTTCTGCATTAGAACGTGCAATCGAAAATGACCTATCATATACTCATTCATTCGTAAATCCACAAACAAATAGATCAACACACTATACTGAATACTTAAATGATTTAAAAGAGGAAGAGATTGTTGCAGCTCGAATGCTGCATGAAACAGAGGAAGGGATTATCATTCATGGAGCTAGATTGCTTGCAACACAGGGTGGTATAACGGATGAGATTCTCGTACTCCCTGCAGCAAGTACAATAATGGAACCGTGGTATGCATTTGCGTTCACCATTTCTTCCAACACAAAAGGCGTGCGTTTTTATTGTCGAGAGCCTTACTCGACTTCAACAAATAACAATTCATATAACTATCCACTTAGCTCAAGGTTTGATGAAATTGATACGGTCGTTGTCTTTGATCATGTTCTGATCCCTTGGGATCGTATATTCTTTTACAATGATTGCGAACGAGCTAAAACAGTTTTTCAACAAACGGATCTCAATATGATGCTTCTTTTCCAAGCAGTATCTCGACAAATTATTAAAACTGAATTTTTACTAGGAATCAGTGAAGCACTAGCTTCGTCTATAGCCATTACCCAATACCAGCATATCCAAGAAAAAATAAGCGAAATAATTGTAACGTTAGAAATCATGAAAGCTCTACTCTTTCGTGCTGAACAAAAAGCATCGCCTAATGCTTATGGCATGATGGTACCATTAGCAACTCCACTTATGACCGCTTCAACATTTTATCAAAAAATGTACCCTAAAATGACTGACTTCCTCCAGCAAATAGGAGCAAGCGGACTGATTTCTCTTCCTACTGAGGCTGATTTCGAACTAGATCCAACGTTATCCCTTGAGCATTATTTACGTTCTCAAACATCGGATGGAAAAAAGAAGGTTCAGCTTTCAAGATTAGCGTGGGACTTAACGATGAGTGCCTTTGGTTCAAGACAAACGCAATATGAAAGGTACTTTTTTGGAGACCCTATACGACTCGCTTCGGCGCTTTATCAAGCCTATCCAAAAGAACCATTCACTAATCATATTCATCATTTTTTAAAAGAATAGTTAAAAGTCAAAATACAAGCGTAAAGGCACTGAAAAAGTTTGGTTTTAACCTTTTTAAGTGCCTTTACCTTTTTCATATTTTAAGTGAAGAATAAGGTTGGCTTTTCTATTACTAAACTTTTTTAAACTTTTCTACAAGCACCACGTTTGAATCGCTTTCGCAACACCATCTTCTTCATGACTTGATGAAATCCAATTTGCAGCTTCCTTTACTACCTCTTGTGCATTTCCCATAGCCACACCCATTCTAGCCTCTTGAATCATCGCTAAATCATTAATACTATCACCTATTGCCATAACATTTTCCAAAGTGAACCCTAACTTATGACACACAAATTCTATAGCCTTTGCCTTGTTAACACCGATTGCATTAATTTCTAAATTAGTCGGGCTGGAATTTGTAATTTCTAGCGTACCTAATTTTGATAAATCTTCATATATTAGTTCTCTGATTCTATCATCTTCAATGTCAAACCCAAATTTCATCCATTCATGGGAATGAATATCTTCTGCCGGAAATACCTCGCGCCACACATTATCTACTGAAGCGGCCCAACAATATGTTTGGTGCTTCTCCTTTAAACGCCACATATATTCAACTAAATCTGAATCGAGGGTTTTTCGTTCAATGAGCTCAAGTGAATCGTCCCAAACCTCACTTCCATTAACCGTAATTAAATAAGAATTTAATGATAAATTTTCAATTAATGGATCCAGAGTCATTCTCGTTCTTCCTGTGTTAATGACTACATGAATCCCTTGATCTTGCGCAGCCTTGATTGCATTTCGGTTTTCATTAGAGATTTGATGCTCCTTATTCAATAGTGTTCCATCCATATCAATTGCAATTAATTTAATATTTACTTCTTTCTCAGCCTTCTCTGCCATGTTAAACCTCCACATTCCAATTGTTATCTACAACAGATACATTTATTGTAGAATAGGATCAATTATTAGGCAAATTCAAGTTGTAAATGGTATAGTAAAAGTAGAATTTCTAAGGAGGATGATATTGTGTCAAACGAGACAACCTTTGTAGCATACGTTGGTACATACACAAATGGAGAGAGCAAAGGAATTTATCGCTTATCGCTTAATCCTAAGGAAGCAACTATTCAAAATTTACAAGTTGCTGCTGAAATAGAAGGCCCAACATACTTAACGCTAAGTTCAACGAATTCACATCTATATGCAGTTGGAAAAGAAGGAGAACAAGGCGGAGTTGTAGCATATTCGATTAATGAGGATCATTCATTAACAGAGTTGAACCGACAGTTAAGTGTTGGGAGCTCTCCTTGTCATGTTCAATTAAATGAAAAAGATGACTTATTATTTTCTGCAAATTATCATAAAGGACAAGCAGATGTTTACCCTATTCTATCAGATGGTTCTTTACAGCCTTCCTATTCTACAGTAACTCATGAAGGTCACGGACCTAACGAAGCTAGACAAGAAAAGGCACATGCTCATTTTGCTGGTTTAACTCCTGATGGAAAATATGTCACCGTCGTTGACTTAGGAACAGATACAATTGCTTTATACAAATTACGTAACCAAACGTTAGAATTACATAAAGAAATGAGTGTTAAACCTGGATCTGGACCTAGACACATTCGTTTCTCAAACGATGGAAAATTTGCATACGTAAATGCTGAGTTAAGCTCAGAGCTCATTGTATTTTCATACGATAGCGAGCAAGGGTTACTAGAAGAAATCCAAACCGTATCCACATTACCTGAAGGCTTTACCGGTGAAAATACAGGAGGAGCTATTCATTTATCAAAAAATGGCCGTTTCATTTATGCTTCCAACCGTGGACACGATAGTATTGCTCACTTTACGATTGATGAACATACAGGTAAGGTTAAAAGAAATGCGATTACATCAACAGGTGGAGAACACCCTCGAGACTTTACCATTGACCCAAGCGGTAGATACCTCTTAGCAGCGAATAGAGATACGAGTAATATTGTCCTTTTCAATATTAATGACCAAACTGGTTCACTAACGTCAGCTAATGTTCAGGTGAAAGCACCAAATCCTGTTTGTGTGAAATTTCTCCATCAATAACATAAGGTATGAAAAAAGCGCACTGCCTGGGACATTCTCTCTGCTCAGTGCGCTTATCTCTCCTTTATAAGAAAAGTGCTTCTTCTGAATCACTCATGCTCACATCAGAAAATGCTTCTACTCCTTCAACATACAATTGATGCCAAACCATGAACACGATCACAGCCCACAGCTTTCGACTGAAATCTCCCTCACCCTTTCTATGTAGTTCAAGCATTCGAATAATAACATCCTTTTCAAACAAGTAATCCGTCTCACTTTTCTTAACTAGATGTAATACCCAACCGTACCATTCATTTTTTAGCCAATACCGAATCGGTACAGGAAAGCCTAATTTCCTACGCATAAATATGTGCTCTGGAATGATCTCCTTCATCGCATCACGAAGAATGTATTTCGTCGTATGATGAGAGATTTTATACTTCGTTTGAATTTGTCTTGCCACATCAAACACTTGCTTATCTAAAAATGGTACTCTTAACTCTACTGAATGAGCCATTGTCATCTTATCAGCCTTCACTAAAATATCGCCTCTTAACCAAGTATGAAGGTCAACGTATTGCATTTTTGCCACCTCATCATAGTGATGTGCCCGTTCATAAATCGGTTGAATATGATCAATCGATTCGTTCTCTCTCTGATAAGAACGTAATACGGCTTTTTTCTCAGATTCACTCATAATATGTGCATTTCCTAAGAAGCGACGCTCTAATTCTGTTGTTCCACGTTCAATAAAACCGCGTCCCTTTACCCCTTCTGGTAGCATTTTCGCGATTTGCTGTAATAACAGCTTGCCCTTCTTAGGAATATATGAAAACAGCTTCAATGATTCTGGTTCTCTGTATATATTGTAGCCAGCAAATAATTCATCAGCTCCTTCACCTGAAAGTACCACCTTCACATGCTTACTTGCTTCTCTAGCAACAAAGTAAAGAGGTACAGCAGCTGGATCAGCAACAGGCTCATCCATATGCCATAAAATCTTAGGCAATTGCTGTAAATATTCTTCAGGAGTAATCACATAATCAATATTTTCTACATTTAATGCTTCAGCCGTTTTCTTTGCCACATGAACCTCACTAAAACCTTCAATTTCAAAACCGACACTAAATGTTTTAATGAACGGATTCACTTCCTTAGCTAATGCAACGATTGCAGTCGAATCAATGCCTCCAGATAAAAAAGATCCTACTGGGACATCACTACGCATATGAAATTGTACAGATTCCCTTAACACATCCAATACTTTTTTCTTTTGCTTTTCATACGAGTCATTAGAAGGTGCAAAGGTAGGTTTCCAATACGCTTGTACATCTACTTTTCCTTGCCATGTCTTTTTCATGTAGTGACCAGGTTCTAATTTCATGATGTTCTTAATTAAAGTATGCGGCTCAGGTGAGTACTGAAAGGTTAAATAATGCTGTAATGATTGCGTGTGTACTTGAACCTCCTTAAAAACTTCTACTATAGATTTCATTTCAGAAGCCATATATATGTTTCCTTGATTCTCTAAATAAAAAAAAGGCTTAATACCAAAATGGTCACGCGCAGCAAACATTTCTTTTTTTACTTTATCCCAAATAACAAAGGAAAACATACCTCGTAGCTCTTTTACAGCCTCTTCTTCTTTTAAACTATATAAAGCTACAATTGTTTCAGTATCAGAATCCGTTCTAAACGTAATGCCCTGTTGCTTTAAATCGTTTCGTATTTCTATATGATTATAAATTTCACCATTAAACACTATCGTGTAACGACCATTTTCAAATGTAAGTGGCTGTTGCCCTTTTTCTAAGTCAATGATGCTTAAGCGTCTAAAGCCTAATTTAATATATTGATCTCGATAATAGCCGACTTCATCTGGACCACGATGTGTGATCACAGTTGCCATTTTCTTTAATTGTTCATCCGTAGGGAGGTTTGTCCCTATTACACCAACAAATCCACACATCATTCATCATTCCTTAAATGTTAAGTTAAGTCTATACTCTCCAAATAATGGGTATCTTATTCGAGAATCCATTATAGAATTAACTTTCATCTCATAACTAAAATAATGAATAACAATTAAATCACACTATTTTTTGACCATTCAAAAAAGTGCTTGGCGTTTATCGCCAAGCACACGTTATCATTCATTAGCACCATGCTGAACCAACAATAATTAGCAAGATGAACAAGACAACGATTAATACAAATCCACTGCCTTTACCATGAGATGTTCCAGCAACTGGCGCACCATAGCCATAGCAATCATAGCCGTAACCCATTCGAATCTCCTCCTAAATTGAATGTCAGAAAACCAATTTAAGGTGTATTGATTTTTCTGCTCATACTAGCATATGCATAAATGATAAACAGGTTCGACTAAATAAACGTTCAATGAATATTACAAATATTTGGTGACTAAAGTGGGCTTGAAGACTACCACTCTTCTTCTACGAGCTCTTTATTTAAATGCACGCCAGCTTCATAGCCTTCACTCGCTGCACCAACTAAACCGGTAAAACGTTTGGCAGCATCACCAATGATATAAAGACCTCTTTGTATCGTTTGTCCGTGCAGGCTCGTCTCATAGGAGCCATTTTTCTTCAATTTAACTTGTAGATGTTCGGGAAGGATCATCTGCTGTTTTGCGTTGGTTTTCAGCAAAAACGCCGCATCACAAGTAATCACCACTCCGTTTGAAAGAGCTATTTGCAATTCATTTCGTTCTCTAAAAAATCCCGAAATCTCCTCCTCCATGATCGGTATTCGTCTATGTTTAAGCTCATCATAATCTTTATTAGTGAAGGTTCTTGGCCCGCCAGTTAATATTTCAATTTCGTTACTCCATTGCCGGATTAATTTTACATACTCAATTAATTTATCCCCGTTACCTATAACCGTTAATTTCTGGTCTCTAAGCTCCCATCCATCACAATACGGACATGAAAACACATATTTTCCATACAAATCCTTTAACCCATTAATGTTAGGAAGCTGCTCCTTTAAACCGCTTGCTACAATTACCTTCTTTGCACTAAACTGAAGACTTCCGACCTCAATTGTAAAAGTTGAATGGCTTTGCTGTAGGTTAATAGCCGTTCCGTAACAGAATTGGACTGTCTTGTATTTCTTCAATTCTTTTTTAGCTAATTGGCGTAATTCTTTTGGTGAAATAGCATCTCGTGTTAAAAAACCATGTGACGATTGAACGACTAAATTTCGTGCTTGTTCATTATCTATAACTAAAACAGAACGTTTAGCTCTGCCTAAAACTAGAGCAGCTGAAAGTCCACTCGGACCCCCTCCAATAATCATAACATCAAACATATGATTGCCATCACTCCTTAAAATCAGCATATAAGAAGTATTTCCATTATAAAGATAAACCATAAGTAACTATTACGTCATATACTTTTTCAGTACTCTCCTACGTGATGGGATACGTTTTCACCTCAATAGGTTAGGCTACAGTTTTATCATATACATTTTGCCCAACAAAAAAAGGTTTGTTCCATACGATCGAGATCGATCATATGAAACAAACCTAAACTAAATTATTCTTCCCACACTTTAACTTCTGCCATTACATCACCTTGTTTAATGCGATAAACAGACTCTAAACCTTCTACAACTTGTCCGAACACAGTATGTACTCCGTCTAAGTGAGGCTGAGGCTCATGAACGATAAAAAACTGACTACCACCCGTATCTTTCCCCGCATGTGCCATAGATAACGAGCCTGCCACGTGTTTATGAGGGTTTCCTTCTGTTTCACATTTAATTGTATATCCTGGACCACCCGTTCCATTTCCAGTTGGACAGCCTCCTTGTGCCACAAAACCAGGAATGACTCTATGAAAGGTTAATCCATTATAATATCCTTCATTCGCAAGCTTTTCAAAGTTTTCAACCGTTTTTGGCGCTTCATTATCGTAAAATTCAATGACAATTTTTTCGCCATTCTCAAAAGTAATACTTCCTTTTTTCATATGTAAAATCCTCCTCAAATATTGTTCATCTTATTTTACATGATTTAAATAAGAAAAGCGACTAATCAGTATTTGACCTATTAAAGAGAAAAGGAGGTGAAAACGTCATTCTTTTTCATCTCCTTCATTTTTAAATTCACTATTTCAACATATGATTAGGTAACGAAAGGTCATTCCTCACAAGATCTGGATAACTTTCTCGCTCAATAACTTCTACCGCTTCTCCATTCTCAACAAATACAACAGCAGGTCGTGGGATACGATTATAATTGTTAGCCATCGAATAACCATAGGCACCTGTACAAAAAACAGCTAAAATGTCTTCATGCTTTGCTTTAGGCAGTGGTAAATCCCAAATGAGCATATCACCACTCTCACAGCATTTACCAGCAATTGAAAAAGTATCAGTCGCGTCTTCATTTGCTCGATTAGCTAACACACCTTCATACTCAGCTTGGTATAGCGCAGGTCGTAAATTATCACTCATTCCACCATCTACAGCTAAATAGTGTCGAACGTTTGGAATTTGTTTTTGTGAACCAATTGAATATAAAGTAGTACCAGCATCACCGACTAATGAACGTCCTGGCTCAATCCATATTTCCGGGATCACCATACCAGCATTTTTAGCTTTTTCCTTCACAATAGTAGCCATTTCTTTTACATAACTTCCGGGTGGTAATGGTTTGTCACCATCCACATAGCGAATGCCAAACCCACCTCCAACATTCATAACCGAAGGAACAAAATTATACTGCTCCTTTAAATCTTCTAGTAAATCAAACATTTTCTCAACAGCCATGACAAATCCTGATGTTTCGAAAATTTGCGAACCAATATGACTATGCAACCCTAGTAATGTTAGAGATTCATCGTCTTGAGAACGTTTAACCGCTTCATGAATTTGCCCACTAGTAAGATCAAAACCGAATTTAGAATCTTCCTGACCAGTTGAAATATAATCATGAGTATGTGCCTCAACACCTGGAGTAATTCTTAGTAAAATTTGCATGTGTGCTTTTCGAAGCTTACAAATTCGACTTAACTCCTCCAATTCATAAAAGTTATCAACGACCACACAACCAATTTTAGCCTCAACTGCCATTTCTAATTCTTCTATACTTTTATTATTGCCATGAAAATGGACACGTTCCATTGGGAATTCAGCTTCAATTGCTGTATATAACTCACCACCTGAAACGACATCCAAGCTCAAGCCTAAATGATTAGCCAATTCGAACATTGCAATTGAACTAAACGCTTTACTAGCATAAGCAACTTGATACGGAATATTGGCTTGACGAAAAGCCTCCTGAAACTGATGAGCCCGTTCACGAATAAGAGCAACATCATAGACAAACAACGGTGTTCCATATTCATCAGCTAAATCAACCATATCGACGCCACCGACTTCTAAATGACCTTTTTCATTCACTTGACTCGTACCATGTCTATACATACAGTTCTCTCCTTATTATCAAAAACGATCGAAATATCGACCTCAACTTTATCACAGAAAAGTAGAATATTCAAATAAGAAAGAATCATTAACAATCTTTCCGCAAAAGTTTCATTCGCAGTCGCTTCAATAGTTTTAAGGTTAGATGAAAGTACTCTTACTAAGTTGCCGCACTTCTCTTAATTCGCTAAGACTCAACTTGATTATGCTTCTACTCAATTAGTAATGTCTAAGCAAAAAAACATCACTAAAGAAGGCATGCCCCTTTAGTGATTCTCTTCCTGCGTGAGTAAACTAATTGAAGTACTTCATTCCGATCGTTGCTTCACAACATTCTGTGGATGAACAATTGACGGTCTAAAGCGTAATGTTGGTACAGATGACCTGACTAGAATGTGCCACATCGCAGGTGGATCGAATGGGAGAAATGGCCATAAATATGGTTTATTAAATGTCTTAATGATCGTTAATGCTATCATAAAGACCGTTAAACCAATGACAAACCCTGGCAACTTAAAGAACGCAACTATTAGAATAAGTAACACTCTAACCATTCTAAAAGCAATCCCCAATTCATAGCTTGGCGTTGCAAACATCCCAATCGCGCCTAAAGCAATGTAGAGTATAACTTCTGGTGTAAAATAACCGACCTCAACAGCTAATTCTCCTATTAGTATGGCAGCAACTAACCCAAGTGCAGTCGCCAATGGTGATGGTGTATGAACCGCAGCCATTCTTAAAAGCTCGATTCCTAATTCTGCAAATAAGATTTGTACAACAACCGGTATATTATTCATTTCTTCAGGCCCAATAAAGTCTAAACCAGCAGGCAAAAGCGACGGCTGCATAACCAATAATAACCAGAAAGGCAAAATAAGTAACGAAAACATAATTCCAATAAATCGGACCCACCTCAATACCGTTCCGATCATAGGTGCTTGACGATACTCTTCTGCATGTTGTACATGATGAAATAAAGTAGTTGGAGTTATAATAACACTTGGGGACGTATCAACCAATATAATGATATGACCCTCCAATAAATGGTCAGCTGCAACATCTGGTCTCTCTGTATACCGCACAAGAGGAAATGGGTTCATCCCCTGCTTAACCATATATTCTTCAACAATCTTATCTGCCATTGAAATGCCATCAATTTGGATAGCCTCAAGTTCTTTTTTTACTATTTTAACCATTTTTGGATCAGCGATGCCCTCTATATAGGATATACACACATCCGTCTTTGAACGAGTTCCAACCTTCAAAATTTCATTTCGTAAGCGCTCATCACGAATTCTTCTTCTTGTTAAACCTGTATTCAAGATGATATTTTCCGTATAGCCATCTCGCGCTCCACGTACAACTCGTTCAGTATCAGGTTCTTCAGGACCACGACCTGGATAATCACGGACATCTATTACGATCGCTTGCTTTTCACCTTCAACTAAAATAGAAATTAAACCTGATAACATTTGTGTTGCCGCATCTTCAAGTGTATCGACAAATTCAACTTGAACATGAGGCAAATGATTAATAACTGTTTGCTTATAATCTATAACATCAGATTTTTTCCCACGTGAATCGAGTAGCATTAGCTCACGTAAAATTTCAATAATGAACAGGTTATCACAAAGACCATTGACAAAATAGATTTGCAACTCTTTATCAAATACAGTAAGCTTCCTAACACCTACATCAAATGATTGATCAAAACCTAGACGTTGCTTTAGTAGTTCTTCATTTTTCCTAATTTCGGGTGATATCGGTGTTTGCTTTTCCTTTGTTTGACTCATGATATCCGCTCCGTTCTAAAATAATCTCTACTGCTTTCTTTGTTATAGGTGCTCCTTTTTCAACTGAATCACGTCCAGCCATCTTTCCTATATCACCGATACCGATAATAATCGGAATATTTAATTGATCCAACACATATACGGTATCTCCATTTATTCTTCCTTTTTCTAAATCAGGGAGACCCTCCTTATCTACTCCGAACTCTGTTAAATAGCCAAACCGATCTATGCTCACATTTACGTCTGACCACTCTGAACAATGTGTCGATGAAGCTACCGCAATTGCTCCAATGACTTCAATGTTTGGGTGCTCGGCAACAGCTTTCATCGCTTTCTCTCCCGGTCCTAATTCTCGATAACCGCAATCATCAAACATGACCAAAACAGGGTCAACTGGCGTTTCAAATATGTAGGAAAGCAATTGCTCACCATTAAGCGTGCTCGGATTTCCTGCTGATCGACTAATACAGCGCCCACCTAAATCTGAAGCGACACACTCAACCGCTTTACGAGCTGCTTCATCCCCATCAGTAATAAAGATGACTTTCCGCTTCAATACCATGTCCATTCATCCTCTCGGTTTAAAGAAAAGAGCGACTAAAAAACTAAATAGAATAGTTGAAGAAATCCCGACCGACGTTACTTCAAAAACGCCCATCCCAACTCCGAAGAATCCATATCGTCCTCCTTCAGACATAGCTCCATGTACGAGTGAGTGCCCAAAGCTTGTAATCGGTACTGTCGCTCCAGCACCTGCAAAGTCAATCAATCGATCATATAGATGATAACCATCCAACAAAGCTCCTGCTACTACTAACGTGCTCAATGTGTGTGTTGGTGAAAGTTTTCCTATATCCATTAACATTTGACCAATAAAACATATCGTTCCACCGACAAGAAATGCAGCAACATACTCAAACATGTCAATCCTCCCATTCAAAGGAGACAGCATGTGCAATACTAGGTATGGACTCACTTTGCTGCATCATAAGCGGACTTAATAATGCACCTGTTGCCACAACAAGCATTTTTCTAATCGCACCTCGTTTCATTTCACTGAGTAAATGACCAAACGTAACAACTGCTGCACACGCTGCTCCACTACCACCAGAAAAAACAGGCTGCTCTTGATCAAATATCATAATGCCACAATCTTCATGGTTATTTAGTGAAATATGATCTTCTTCCAATAGTCTGTGCAAAATTCCACTTCCTACTCGTGATAAATCACCTGTTACAATAACATCGTAATAAGATGGATCACGCTTCATTTCCTTAGAATGCTTAAGAATAGTGTTGGCCGCTGCCGGAGCCATAGCAGATCCCAAATCATATGGGTTTTTCATACCTAAATCAACAACTTCTCCAACTGTCGCACTCGTAATTCGAATTTGACTTTTAACTGAACCGATGACCATCGCACCAGCTCCTGTTACAGTAAAAGTAGCTGTATCAGGACGTTGCCCACCGAATTCGGTAGGGTTTCTAAATTGTCTCTCAGCTGTAGCATTATGACTACTGACAGCGACTAGTACTCTGTCAGCTACGTTCGTATCCACAAACAATGCTCCCAACGCAATCGCTTCAGCTACCGTTGCACACGCTGAAAACAACCCGAAGTAAGGAATCTCTAATTCACGAGCAATATAATTAGAAGTAACAATTTGATTCAGTAAATCTCCGGCTAAAAAATAGTCAATATCTTCTTTTTTCTTTTCTGCTTTTTTTAATGCATAGTCAATCGCATCTTTCATAAGTTGTCTTTCAGCTAATTCCCAATTATCTTGACCGGCATACAAGTTTTCATACACTTTGTCAAAGCTATCTTGAATGGGTCCTTTACCTTCTTGGGGTCCTACTGCTGTACCAGTAGACTGAACATAAACAGGAGCATTAAATAACCACGTATTTTTCCCTTTTCTTTGCAAGTAAACACGCTCCTTACGAATTAATCAACATTGAAACCAACAACCTTGTTAAGGCAACCACATACGCTGAAACTACTCCAAATGCTATAACAGCACCGGTTAGTTTAAACATATTTGCCCCAATCCCGAATACGAGGCCTTCACTTTTGTGTTCAAGTGCTGAACTTGTCATCGCATTAGAAAATCCAGTAACTGGAACAAGTGAGCCTGCACCGGCATATTGCCCTAAACGATCATACACACCTACCCCTGTTGCGAGTGCAGCTAATAATATTAACGTTGCCAGCATGGAACTCATTGCCTCTTCTTCTGTAAAAGGTAAATAAGTCATGTAAACCTTACTCAACCATTGACCAAATGTACAAATGAGACCGCCTATAATGAATGCTTTTAATCCATTTTTTAAAACGTGCTTTTTAGGCTGGTATAATGTTATGTTTTTTTTATACTGTTTCTTTTCTCCTTCTGTTAGCACATACAGTTCCCCCTTACCTTCGATCAATTAAATAGTAATGTTAGTATGATAAAATTATTTTAAGAACATACATTAAATTGTTAATCTTCATTTCTAAACGCAATTACGTACGGAGCCTATCCCCCCTGAATCGACTTACACCCATTTTGATTAATCTTCTTAGAACTTTTTTATTTTTACCTTTTAAAAAAAAGAAGAATAAAAAAGGTTGCATTCACCTTCTTTACCCTTCCTTTTTAACTAATACTACAAAATGGTTGCTGATCTTCATCCTTAACATCTGTTAACCACTTTTCAATGTCATATTTCTTTTCTATGAAAACTTGATGCCAAATAATAAAACAAATAACGGTCCATAATTTTCGACTATGATCAGCCTCTTCACGAGCGTGTTCATAAAGAAGTTCTCGAACAAACGATTTATTAAGTAAATAAGATGCCTCACTTTCTCGAATGAGTTCCTCTACCCAATCAAACCACTCATTGCGTAACCACACACGTAAAGGAACAGGAAAGCCAAGCTTTCTACGAGCAACTACATGTGCAGGAATACGATCAGCAAATGCCTTTCGTAACAGATACTTCGTTGTACCTTTAGCTGTTTTAGCTTCGGGTGGCAATTGCGAGGCTACCTCAAATACATATGAATCAAGAAAGGGTACTCTCAATTCCAATGAATGGGCCATCGTCATTTTATCAGCTTTCATTAGAATATCACCACGTAACCAAGTCATTAAATCTATATGCTGCATTCTTTGTATCGGGTCTTCTCCAACACTTTCTTGGTAAATAGCATCTGTTATTCTTCCATTTGTATATATTGAGTTATATGATTTTAATAATTTCATTTTTTCTGTTTCTTTAAAAATAAACGCATTACCAATATAACGATTCTCTAACGGAGTAATCCCTCGTTCTATCCAACTTTTCCCTTTTACTCCTTCTGGTATTAGGTAAGCCAATTTGGCCAATACAGGCTTCAAAGCTGTTGGAACCTTGTTAAATGGAGATAGACTAATTGGTTCCCTGTAAATCGTATATCCTCCAAATAGTTCATCCGCTCCTTCACCAGAAAGGACCACTTTGACATGTTGACTTGCCTCTTTCGCAACAAAGTATAGCGGAACAGCAGCAGGATCAGCAAACGGATCATCTAAATGCCAAAGAAGTTTTGGAAGCTCCTCTTTATAGGAATGTGCTGATAAATATGAAACGTGATGTTCGATATCAAGCTCCTTTGCTGTTTTTTCTGCTACATCCACTTCACTATAACCATCTTCTTCAAAACCTATTGAGAAAGCTTTAATACCAGGGTGATGTTCACTTGCCAAAGTTGTGATAATCGTAGAATCAATTCCACCAGATAAAAAACATCCTACTGCTACATCACTTCTCATATGCTTCTCAACTGAATCACAAACAACATTTTTTATATCTTTTATCCAGTCATCTTCCGTTTTATATGACGTAGTCAAAATAGGTTTCCAATAAAACTCTTTTTGCAAAGGTTTACCAATTTCTTTTATCGCAACCATACCAGGCTCTACACGTAGAATCGAGTCAGTCATCGTATAAGGCTCTGGTACATATTGGAATGAAAAATAATGATGAAGAGCTTGTTTATTAAGGTTGCCATCCTTAATTCGTTGAGTTATACATTTTTTTTCTGAAGAAAAAATAATGCTCTTTTCATCTTCATGATAATAGAGCGGCTTGATACCAAAACGATCTCGGCTAATAATCGCCTGATTCTTCATCTTATCCCAAATAACAAATGCGAACATACCTCTTAGCTTCTCCACAAACTGCATTCCAATCTCACTATAGAGAGCAAGTATAACCTCGGTATCTGAAGATGTTTGAAATTCTTTTCCTTTTTCCTTTAATTCGTCACGTAACTCAATATAATTATAGATCTCACCATTAAATACAATTGAATAGCGGTGATCCTCATAAGTGAGTGGTTGATTTCCCCCTTCTACATCAATAATGCTCAATCTTGAAAAAGCCATCTCCATATAATCTCCTTTTAAGTAACCAATCTGATCTGGACCACGATGATGAATATAGCGATTACACCCCATCATCTTTTTATAGGAGCCTTTTTCAGCTTGTCCACTAATTCGAACAACAAAACCACACATGTGCATCTTCCCTTCTTCATCGAAAGCGTCATTTGATCATAAAACGAATAGAACTCGATAAAGGTTACATCACTACAAATCTTTTCTGCATGGTCATAGGTAAAAACGCCTTTGAGATTTTTTCTCAAAGGCGTTTTATTCTACGGTCTGATTAAAGCTTATATTCTTTTTCCTCATAAGGATGAGCAACCCAACCTTCAGTATCAATAAATAGACGAACAGCAACAACTTGACGATCATCCATTAACGTGAAAAAGTGAGGTGTGTACTCTGGAACAGAAATCACATCACCAGCTTCTAGTTCAATGTCAAAATAACCATTTTCACCTTTTACAATGAAAATACCATGACCTGCTGTAATAGCACGAACTTCATCATCAGTATGAGTATGAACGTTCTCAAACTTTTTCAAAAGTTCCTCTAAATTAGGAGTACTTTCAGATAACGAAATGACATCCCAGTTCACATAGCCTCTACGTTCACCTAATGAGCGAATATCGTCATCAAAGTTATTTAAAATTTCCTGCTTATCTTCATCTGATAAATCAAAGCGTTCCTTTAAATGATCTGGTAGCTTAGACATATCCCATTTTTCATACAATACTTCTTGACTTTCGAGAAATGCTTTCACCTCTTCTGTTCCTTGAATCACTTCATTCGTGTTACGAATTTTAATAACTGCCATTTTTAATAACCTCCTTTAAATTTGCTGCTTTTGCATGAAGCAGCTTCATTTGATATGAAAATAAAAATTCACAAGCCTCTAGATGACGCTTGGCCTCAAACGCATTACGTCCCCACACAGTAATACCATGATTACGAATCAGGACGGCCTTTGTGTCGGGTTCAATCACGTGACTAATAGCCTTACCCAGCGTAGGAAGGTCACTATAATTTTCAACGATAGGGATCGTTAATTGACCATCTTCCGCCCAAATTCCAAATGCTTTAATAAGCTCGACTCCTTTGAATGTAATAAATCCTTGTTCAAAATAGAGCTCAGATATTAAGTTATTATCTAGCGTATGTACGTGCAGGCTGCAACCAGCATCTGTCTTTTTATACACTTCTAAATGTATGACGGTTTCAGCCGATGGCTTACCTTCATCGGTTAAAGGCTCCGCATCTTCATTAACTAGAACAAAATCCTCATTTGTTTCTTTGTACTTATCCTTGCCACTTACCGTTACTAAACATTGAAGTGGCTCATCCTGTACTTTAATTGATAAATTTCCACTCGTTCCTGGAAACCAATCTCTTACTGCTAGTTCTCTTTTAATACTTGCAAGTTCATTCCAATGCAAAATCAAGATTCGAGCCCCCTTTCGTTCAACATTTCTATACAATCATGAAACGTAACAAATGGTGCATGTTTCAGATTCAATTGTTGACATTTTTCTAATAATAAATCTCGTGCTAAAACGAAATCAGCTTGTTTTGCCGCTTGTAAATCGGTTATCGAATCGCCAATGACAATAATATCTCTACCTTTTGCTTCCTTACGAATAATAGAAGGCTTGCAGCAACCGCAATCATTCTCACAAAAAGCGTCACATTCATGAGGCCATTCAATTTTGATTGTCTCCTCATCAAAGCTTGCCGAATTACAATAAACCGGTAATTCATATGCCTTTAATAAAGGATAAACAAAGAAATCAATGCCACCACTTACAATGATCAATTCTATTCCTTGCTCCTTTGTATAAGCGACAAAATCGTCAAAGCCTTCGCGAATCTTTGCATCAGCTAAAATAAAATCGATCAGCTGTTGCTTCGAAGAAGATGGTAGTAAGCGGAAGAGCTGCCCGACACCTTGCTGGATCGAGATTGTCTCTTCTAAAATTTGATCCTTGATTTCATTCCACTCAGGAGGAGCAAATTCCTTCATAATTGCAATAATATTATCGTTCGTTGTAATCGTCCCATCAAAGTCACAAAAAATAACAGGCTTCATTCTTTTTACGCTCCTCCCCAAAGCTCAATTGCTTGACGGAGTTCCGCTGAATGTAAGGCTGCATCCTTTAATGATTGACCTTGCATAACCGCATTAATTGCTTGTCGAAATGCTTTTCCACCAGCAGGTGCCCCTCCAGGGTGACCATGAATTCCTCCGCCAGCATTAATCACACTATCGATCCCAAAGTCTTCGTATAACTTCGGTGTTAGACCAGGATGAATACCAGCAGATGGCACGGGAAAGGCCCGATGAAACAGATCTTTATCGGTCAATTCACGAGCAATTTTAATCGTTTCTTCCTTGGCCATCGCGACAGATCCATAAGGAGATGGGAATAAGACAAGATCCGCACCAGCCATACGCGAAAGTTTTCCAAGAAGAAGAGAAGGTGATAAACCGTAATCCGTTGATGAAATCATCGCACCTGAAAATGCAGGATGTGCCATTATAGGCAGTGGAATGTCCGGGTCCTCTGTTAATTCTTGTAGCACGTCTAACCCATATGAAAAGACGTTGAATAGAAGTAAATCTGCGCCTGCATCTACAGCCCGTTTTGCTTGCTCCTTCAACTGAAACGTACGGCCTGTAATATTTGCTGCATATAGTGTTCTTTTTCCTGTTTCCACTTCACTTTCCGTGAGTGCTTCTTTGCAGACTCTAATTCGCTCAGTTAAAGGTGTCCGTTCATTTTCAAACAGTATTTCATCGTCTTTGACGATATCAACACCACCAAGTGCTTGACCTTTCATCTGTTCCTTCAAAGAAGATAAATCTCGGCCGATTACCCCTTTGAAAATGCTCATCAACAATGGACGATCATAAGCTCCAGAAAGCTTACGAATCCCTTCTAGCCCTACTTTTGGTCCAGGATATTCTTTCTTTAAATTTTCACCAAAGGAAAGATCCACTAATTTCACTTTACCATCCAAAGAGAGCTTTCCAAATACCGTTGTCAAAATAGCCGGAATATCATTCGTGAAATTCAAACTTGGGTACCCAATCGTTATGACTGATTTTTCATCTAAGATTTCTGTTTTAACAACTCGCCCTTTATGCTTTTTTAATTGTTCTTGTTCGACTGAAGGAAGGTTTGTCCATGATCCAACCGTTAATCCAACCGCAATCGAATCGGCTTTTTTTTCAATATTCGTTGTTCCATCTATTAGGTAGGTTGCTAGTACCTCACCCATATTTGCCACCACCTATATATCAACAGATATGTATTCGTTCATTAATTAAAAATTATGACAGTATTCTATTTTTTCGTCAATCTTTTTACTTTTCAAACAATCTGAATTGACAAACTATATTGAAAAAGTGTAACATGACCGTATATTAAATGACTATGAATAACACTCTTATCATGAGAAGGCTGAGGGATTTGGACCGATGACGCCCGGCAACCTGCATTACGCGAAGGTGCTACTTCCAACAGAATGAAATCCATTCTGAAAGATGAGAGGAACGAACAGTTCTGTTTCAATCCTCTTGATAAATCAAGAGGATTTTTCATTTGAATGAGCGAAAGGGAGGAAAGATGATGACTATAGATACTGTTAGATATGAACCTTTTACAATTGAAACGGCAATAGCCTATAGTAAACAAATCGGTCTATTTACACAAAATGATGTTTTAGAAGCTGAGGAAATTGGGGATGGTAATCTCAATCTTGTTTTTCGCATCCAAAATAAAGAAGCGAATAAATCAATTATATTGAAGCAAGCCTTACCATACGCAAAGGTGGTCGGTTCTAGTTGGCCATTAACACTTGATCGTGCGCGTATCGAAAGCGAAGCATTAAAACACGCCTATGAAGTTGTACCAGAGTTTACGCCTCGCGTTTATCATTCTGATCATACATTGGCTGTCACTGTCATGGATGACTTATCTCATCTACAAATAGTACGAAAAGGATTAATTGAAGGAAAAGTTTATCCTCGTCTTGCACGGGATATCGGGACTTTTTTAGCGCATACTTTATTTTATCATTCTGATTTTGGGATGAATCAACAAGAGAAGAAGAAATTAACGTTACATTTCAACAACCCTGAGCTTTGTAAAATTACAGAAGATCTTGTCTTTACAGACCCATTCTTTGACCATGACACAAATAATATTCCGAGCAAATTAAGAGAGTTTGTCGAAACAACGCTTTGGTCAGATAAGACATTAAAAAGAGAAGTTGCTTCTTTGAAACACCTTTTCTTAACAAAAGGAGAAGCGCTCATTCACGGAGACCTTCATACTGGTAGTATATTTGCTTCAACTGAGGAAACAGTTGTCATTGATCCTGAGTTTGCTTACTTCGGCCCAATGGGTTTTGATATCGGCGCCTTTATTGCCAATATTCTACTAAGCTATCTATCTCAAGAAGGTCATATTGAAAATGATCAGACAAGAAATGAGTATCAAGACTATTTACTAAGTGTATTAATAGAAACATGGAACATATTTGATGTAGAATTCGGTGCATTATGGCAGGACAATAGTCAAGATTCATTTATGAAAGTAGATGGTTACTTAGATGATGTACTTAAACAAATTTTTCAAGATACTCTTGGCTTTGCTGGTTGTAAAATGATTCGTCGAATGATTGGATTAGCTGGTGTTGAAGACGTTGAAGCTATTGAAAATGAGGAATTACGCTTGAACGTTAAACGCTCTGCTATTACATTAGGGAAAACACTTATTATGAACCGATCACAAATAACATCCATTAATGAACTAAAGAAGGTTGTGACACAATGACAAAAGCAGTAGAACCGATTCGTTCGGTTGAATGGAATAACAATCATGTTAAACTGCTAGACCAACGACTATTACCACAGCAAACCGTATTTTTAACGTTAACAGCGATACAAGATATTTGGGATGCTATCTTTGAATTAAAAGTAAGAGGTGCTCCAGCCATTGGTATTTCTGCTGCCTATGGGTTATGTTTATGGTCTCAAGCATTTGAAGGAGATGACTTCCAGACCTATTTAGCTTCACTCCAAGAACAGGCCACCTACTTAGAATCAGCAAGACCAACTGCTGTCAATTTATTTTGGGCTATTAGACGGGTTGTTAAGGTAACTAAATCAGCCAGCACTGTATCAGAGGCAAAGCAACTACTATTAAATGAAGCAAAGCTTATACAGGAAGAAGATGAAGCTGTATGTAGAGCGATTGGCGAACATGGCTTAGCTTTATTTGAAGATGGAGATACCCTTCTTACACATTGTAACGCAGGTGGTATTGCAACAGCTCGATATGGTACAGCTCTTGCTCCATTTTACCTTGCAAAGGAGCAAGGAATCACATTAAATGCTTTTGCTTGTGAGACTAGACCTGTCTTACAAGGAGCACGACTAACGGCATGGGAATTACAAAACCTTGGTGTAAACGTCACTCTAATTACAGACAATATGGCAGCACATACAATGAAATCAAAAGGGATTAACGCCGTCATTGTCGGAGCAGATCGAATTGCAGCTAATGGAGATACAGCTAATAAGATTGGAACATTCGGTATTGCTTTAATCGCTAAAGCCTTAAATATTCCATTCTATGTCGCTGCCCCACTTTCAACAATTGATCTCGATACAGCTTCTGGCGATGAAATTGAAATTGAAGAGCGACATGCTGATGAAATTAGAACGATTAATGGTCAGCAAATCTCCCCTACTGATATACAAGTATATAATCCTGCTTTTGATGTAACTCCATCTGAGTATATTACAGGTATCATAACAGAAAAAGGAGTTATTAGTGGTGGAAATTATATCGACGGGTTAGCTAAACTGTTTTAAATAGATAAGAAAAACGCGACAGTGTCTTTTCTTTAAAGCGGCGTGTGAGTTTCCCAACACCCTCTATGTTTTTCCCCATTTGATTAGAAAATTAAGGCTTGTCACAAAAGTATCAAGTCATTTTTTGCGACAAGCCTTATTATTATGGTTCACTCATTTCGTTTTTCATTTGTTCCAATATTTTCTTTTCTAACCTTGAAACTTGTACTTGTGAAATACCTAAACGGTTTGCAACCTCAGACTGAGTCTGATCTTTATAATACCGCAAATAAACAATTAATCGTTCACGTTCGTCCAAATCTCGTATCGCTTCCTTTAAAGCGATTTTATCAAACCATTTCGTTTCTGTTTGATCAGCTATTTGATCAAGAAGTGTAATCGGATCGCCATCATTTTCATAGACAGTTTCATGGATTGATGATAAGGATTTGCTCGCTTCTCCAGCAAAAACAACTTCTTCCGGTGAAATATCTAAATACTTAGCAATTTCATTAACCGTTGGCGTTCGTCCTAGTGTCTTTGTCATGTCATCTTTTACTTTGCGAATTTTGTTACTTAATTCCTTAATCGAACGACTTACCTTTACCGTACCATCATCTCGTAAAAAGCGTTGAATTTCCCCTATAATCATCGGTACAGCATAGGTTGAAAATTTCACATCATAGGAAAGATCAAATTTATCTACCGATTTAATTAATCCAATACACCCAATCTGGAACAAGTCGTCAGCCTCATACCCTCGATTCATAAAGCGCTGAACAACAGACCATACGAGGCGCGTATTACGATTAACAATCATATCCCTTGCCTCTTGATCCCCAGCTTGACTTTTCGCTATTAATTCCTTTACTTCCTCATCTGTAAAATGAGATCTTTGCTGCTTTTTTTGCTGTTTAACCTCCACATCCATAGTCAAAACCCCTTAATTACACATAGCTTTGCTATTTGTAAGAGTTTTCTTCAAATATACGGTTGTTCCAATCATCGGTTCTGAAACAACATCAACATGATCCATAAAGTTTTCCATAATCGTAAAGCCCATTCCTGATCGTTCAAGCTCTGGCTTTGACGTATATAATGGCATTCTCGCTTCTTCAATGTCTTGTATTCCTAATCCTTCATCACGAATAATGAGTTCAATGGCATTCTCGACTAATTTAACATGAATATATACGAGACCATTTGGATCGTTATGATATCCATGAATAATCGCATTCGTAACAGCTTCAGATACAACCGTTTTAATTTCCGTTAATTCATCCATCGTCGGATCAAGCTGAGCAATGAAAGCAGCAACCGTTATTCTAGCAAATGATTCATTTTGACTAACAGCCGAAAATTGTAAGTCCATATGATTTTTCATTTATGCCACCCCCAAAGTCTGTAACGCATACTGCTCGCTCTCTTCTAATCGAATAATTTTAAATAAGCCTGAAAGTTCAAACAAGCGTTTAACAGCTGGTGAAATGGCACAAACAACCATTTCACCACCCACTGCTTTTACTTGTTTATACCTGCCTAATATGACGCCAAGACCTGAGCTATCCATAAATGAAAGTTGCTCTAAATTTAAAACGATATGCCTCACTTCATGTTGTACTAGCTTATTCTCTACTTGCGTTCGCAACTCCTCTGCCGTATGATGATCAAGCTCTCCAATGAGGCGAACAAGTAATACAGCTCCTCTTTCCTCTACACCAATTTGCAAACTCAACATGATCACTCTCCCTCTAGGTTCAATTTGCACAAAAGATGTGCTCCTTTGCTAGAGAAATTCTCCTTATACTCTGTTAATTCCTGTTCCATGACAAAACTAGTGCTTTTTCGAACAAAGAAGTCAATCTCCTTAAGAAGATACAGCAAATTTCCCAATCGTTCGTTTAAAGATCGTCCACCACGAGGCCTCCTGTACATCGCTCTCTGCTAATAATTTCGTTTCGTTTAACAGTTGTCCTTCTTTTTCAATGTAAAGAGTTCCAATAACAGCACCTTTCTCAATCGGAGCACGTAAATCGTCATTCAACTGTATGCGTTCAACAACATCATCTATTTTTATTCCTTTTTTCGTTAAAAGTGATACCGATTCAGCAGTCATTGCTGCAACCTGCTTCTTATCCCCTTTGCTAACGTTCACATCAGCCATCACATAACCACGGTCATATAATTGATGTGTTTCATATTGACTAAACGCATAATCTAGCATCGACGTAATTTGAGCGTTTCGTTCCTTTGGAGAAGGGGCACCCATTACAACCGTAATAATTCTCATTCCCTTTTTCTCCGCTGTAGCTGCTAAGCAATATTTCGCCTCTTGAGTAAAGCCCGTTTTCAACCCATCTACTCCTGGATAGAATTTCACTAGCTTATTTGTATTTACAAGCCAAAAAGGGTCTTCACTATCTTGACGCAAATAATCTTCGTAAATCCCTGTAAAATTTGTGATGTCTTCATATTTTAATAATTCTTTTGACATGATCGCCAAGTCATGAGCTGATGAATAATGTTCATCGGCTGGAAGACCATTGACATTTACAAATCGAGTATGCTCTAATCCTAAATTCTTCGCTTTGTTATTCATCATTTCAACAAATTCTTCTTCTGTCCCAGCAATATGCTCAGCCATTGCAACAGATGCGTCATTACCTGAAGCAACTGCGATCGCTTTCAGCATATCACGAACAGTCATTTCTTCACCCGGTTCTAAAAAGATTTGTGATCCACCCATAGAGGCGGCATATTCACTTGTACGGACCATGTCATCATATGTAATCGCTTCACGTTCAAGTGCCTCCATAATTAATAGCATCGTCATGATTTTAGTCATACTAGCAGGTGGTAATTTCTCGTCTTTATTTTTCTCAAATATAATTTCACCTGTATCTCTTTCAATAACAATTGCTGAGGTTGCATTTTCTGCTAATTTCACTTGTTTCTCGGCTGCAATAACTGTCGGTGCCCATAAACCGATGATGATACTGACACATACAATACTGGATAGAACTTTCCTCATCTCCATCCGACCTCCAATTTTATTTTCATTGTCGTACTCACAACCTTTGTGACACTTCACCTAAGTTTGCTCTTTCCATCTTTACCATTTTTTCAATCTTTATACCTTTCATTTTTTACTCTTCACTTGAAAGAGCAAAACAGCTCGGAAGGATTATGCCTCCCGAGCTACGCCATCAATATAAAAGTAACTAAATTATTTTGAAAAGCCACCCATTTGTGACTCAGCTTGTTGTACCAAGCGCTTAGTAATTTCTCCACCAACTGAACCATTTGCGCGAGAAGTTGCGTCAGGTCCAAGTTGCACACCAAATTCTGAAGCGATTTCATACTTCATTTGATCCAATGCCTGTTGAACACCAGGTACTACTAATTGGTTACTGTTGTTGTTAGCCATATTATCTCACCTCACTTTGTTGTGTTCATCAATAGCTTGCTTCCACTCCTTCAATCTATACTTAGTGAAATTTGCCAAAATCATTTTTATTGAAGTTCAAACTTCACTTTGCTACATAAATCTCTTCGAAGTACGTAAACTATCGTTGAAAACCTATTTCATAAAGAAAGGATAAGTATAATTATGGAAATGAAACGAATCAAACAAATTCTTTCATCAACTGCTGATGTAGACGTCACTTATAATGGAACTTCCGTTTGGATTGATGATTTCAATGAATCCGATCATACAGCAGTTGTTCATTTACGCGGCCCCCTTGAAGAACGTACGATTGTACCAATAAATGAATTAAGCGAAGAATAAAAAAGTTGACATTCAAGCTAAATTCCATCATAGATCACAAATTAATATTGATTCAGGAACAAGAAGTAGATTGATCAAAGAAAAATCCAATGATCATTAATATTCTCAAGTAAGAATATTTTTTTGGGTTTTTCTTTTTTTGTTTGCTTTTTTAGAATGAACCATACATACTCCATTGAAATGATCAGACTATCCGTTGATCTCATTTGTTTCATGTTAAAATAAATAAGGTACAATAATTAAATAGTCACTCACAAGCTAATCACGTCTGTTTTTCATACTGGAGGATGTAATAATGGAAAATTTGGATTTCAAAAAAAAGTTGACGATTATGGTTGCTGTCATGTCTGCACTTCTTTTTGCTGCTTTAAACATGACAATTGTTGGGACTTCATTACCTAAAATCGTTGCTGATATTGGTGGAATGGATTTTTATAGTTGGGTGTTCACGATTTATATGCTAACAGCTAGTACAACCGCTATACTAGTTGGCAAATTATCTGATATTTATGGCCGCAAGCCATTTATTTTAACTGGAATTGCCATCTTTACAATTGGTGGCTTATTAAGTGGCTTTTCAAGTACGATTATTCAACTCATTATCTTCAGAGGCATTCAAGGTTTTGGAGGCGGCATGATTATGTCATCTGCTTTCACAACAATTGGAGACTTATTTTCACCTCGTGAACGAGGGCGCTGGCAAGGATTAATGGGTGGTGTATTTGGGGTCTCTAGTTTAATTGGTCCAACATTAGGTGGTGTCATTGTCGATAATCTTAATTGGTCTTGGGTATTTTGGATTTTTCTACCTGTTGGTGTTTTGGCATTCATGATGATTCTCAGACTGTATCCTCAAGTTGAGAAAAAAGCAGGCGAAAAAATTGATTATTTCGGATCAATGACATTAGCTGTTGCTATCCTTTCATTATTATTAGCAGTCAGCTGGGGTGGGAACGATTACGGATGGACTTCCATTCAAGTCATAAGTATGTTCCTATTATTTATCGTATCATTCTCGCTTTTTCTTTGGATAGAGCAGCATGTACCAAGTCCTGTTGTTCCTCTCACCTTATTTAAGAACCGTATCGTTTCTGTTTCAAATTTAGTTTCTTTTTTATCGGGAGTTGGCATGTTTGGAGTCATTATGTACGTTCCTTTTTTCGTTCAAGGTGTGTTAGGTCGTTCGGCTACGGTTTCTGGTTTGACAGAAATAGCTATGACCCTGTCGATGGTCGTCTTCAGTACTATTGCCGGGCAGCTCATTACGAAAACCGGGAAATATAAACACTTTGCTTTAATTGGTTTTCTGCTATTTTCTATTGGCCTCTTCCTTAATTCTACTTTATCAACTGAAAGCTCACTCGTAACACTCATTTTTTACTTAATGATTTGTGGTATAGGTCTTGGCTTAACAATGCCGATTTTCACTTTAACCGTGCAAAACGCAGTCGAACATCGATATTTAGGTGTCGTAACGGCAACTTCTCAACTTTCAAGACAAATGGGAGGAACGATTGGCGTCGCTTTACTTGGTACGATTTTAAATGCACGTATGGGGAAACAGTTAAGTGAAATGAGTATCCCAACTTCATTAGAGGGAATATCTAGTGATACCTCTCAGCTAATGAATCCTAGCTTATTAATGGAGCCAGGGGAAATTGATTTAATCCGAAGTCATGTACCGGAAGAGTCCATCACCATCTTTGATGAACTTCTTTCTTCCTTACAAGAAATGTTGAGTGCTTCCTTATCATCTGTATTTCTTACAGCTTCCATTATAATAGGCTTGGCCTTAATCGTGACATGCTTCTTAAAAGAAATCCCACTTCGAGAATCCAATGAAGAAAAGTCGATGTGAGGATAGCTACACTAGCTACTCACATCGACTTTTCTAATCGTCTCGATCATGTTCAGACTTTTCCAATTCAGCCAATTTAGCTATTAAAATATGCTGAGGCATATGCATAATTTGCTCTAGTGGGAGCTTTAGCTTTTCTGCCAATTTTTGCGCTGTTTCTGCCGAGATTTGATGTGGTCTCATGAATGGGCCTCCTTCCACTTGTTCCAAGGGCACTGTGCCCTTTAAGCAATGAGCGAAACCGTTACCTGTTTTGAAAAGAATTAATCCGAATGGGCTTTTCATATCAATCAAACGACGAGTGCAGCCATTGCTAATTAAAAGTACTGAAAAGGTCGTTTTGTACTTTTTCAGTGTCCTCTTTATTCCTTTTATTTTATCATATTTCTCGTGTTCACATTAAGATAACAAGCTATAACTTTTTTATATTGCCATTACAACATTTCACGAAGACTGCTCCTGCTTTCGAACCCACTTATATTAGAAATAGCAAAACAAGACTACTGAATGACGAATATATTCAGTAGTCTTTTCATGAGTGTACTAAATCATTATCCGATGGCCTGACCTTAATGATTCATAACAAGCATCAATGACTTTCATATTACGGATAGACTGCTCACCAGGATAAAAAGGCTCCTGACCTTCTAATACTGCTTTAGCAAAGTGTTCTACCTGGTTTTTGTATTGATCGTCTAGTATCGTTTCCGTCCGTACATCTCCACCTGCTTCAACGATGATAAGACCCTCACCTTCGTTAACAACATCTGGTCGATACGCTCTCGGAACACGGATAACACCTTTAGAGCCTATCACTTCATACTCATTACGATTTGTCATATCAAAGCTACAATCAAACATCGCATTCACACCATTGGCCATTTTCATATGAGCAAAAACAGATAAATCGATTCCACGTTCGGGCTCCACTTCGCCATGTGCTTGGATACTTAATGGTTCAGTTCCTAATATATGGCGTATTGAATGTACAGGATAGCAACCTACATCAAATAAACTACCTCCACCTTTTTTAGCATCTGCTCTTATATTGCCAGTGCGGTCTTCTAGTAAGAAAGAAAAACTCCCTTTAATGAGTTTCACTTCACCAATTTCTCCTGAAGCAATAATTTTACGAACTCGTTCATGTTGACTATGAAACTGATACATGAATGCTTCCATAAATGTAACACCTTGATTATGACAAACATTTACCATTTCCTCAGTATCATCAGCCGTAAGCGCAGCAGGTTTTTCACATAATATGTGCTTTCCTTGTTTTGCTGCTTCAATCACCCACTTTTTGTGTAAATGATTTGGTAATGGGACGTAAACCGCATCAATATCAGGATCTGCTAACAGATCTTCATAGCTATCGTATATGTTTGATATAGATAACGATTCAGCTACTTCGGATGCCCTTCCACTTGAACTTGCAATTGCAGCTACTTCGCCATTTCGCGAGCGCTGAATTGCAGGTATCACCTGTGTTTGACCGATTTTAGCTGTACTTAAAACTCCCCATCGTAACGCTTTCATGAAAGTCCCCCCCAATTAATCTTCTTATTTGCGGAAGCTCACTAATTGTTCATTTAATGTTTTAGTCTGTGTATAAACACTTTGATATAATGCAAACAATTGCTTATATGCTTCCACATGTTCTTGATTTGGTTCATACGTTTTTTTCACTTCCAGCCATTCATCCGCACAGTCGGCAAGTTTATCATACCAACCACAACCATATGCCGCAAGCATAGCTGCACCAACACCAGGACCTTGCTCAGTTTCTAGTCGCTCCACCTTCGTATTAAAAATATCCGCTTGCATTTGTAACCAAGTTTCATTTTTCGCACCACCGCCAATTGATAACACCTTATCAATTGGCTTACCTGCATCACGAAATAATTCGATCGATTCATTAAGCGAAAACGTAATTCCTTCCAAAACAGCCCGAACGAAGTCCACTCGTTTATGAGAGGCATCCATTCCAATGAAGCTAGCTCGAATACTCGAATCTGCATGTGGTGTACGTTCACCACCTAAATATGGTGTAAACAACAGCCCATTAGCCCCTGGTGGAACATGATCAATGTTTGCTGTTAATTGCTCAAATGGTTCGTCTTTAGCAAACACATCCTTAAACCAGCTTAAACTATGACCCGCAGTTAAAGTGACGCCCATCGTGTAAAAAGCATTTTCTTGACCATGGTTAAAGTAATGGACTTTTCCACCAAATTCCTTCTCACCGTTCTCCTCATACGAAAGAACAACTCCGGACGTACCGATGCTACACATCGTTTTTCCTTCTGACAGTATACCAGAACCAATTGCTCCACACGCATTATCAGCACCACCTGCGAATACCTTAGTCGATTGTGGTAAACCACTATCAAAAGCAAAATCTGCGGTAATCGTCCCCACACATTCATGTGATTCAACTAATGGTGGACAAATGGATAAATCAATATCAAGCTTATCGGCAATTTCAGAACTCCATTCTTTCTTTTGAATATCTAAAAGCAATGTACCAGCAGCATCAGAGTATTCACTGTGTAACTGACCTGTTAGTCTAAAACGTAAATAGTCTTTTGGAAGTAGAAAAACAGCTGTTTCTGCCAAATTCTCAGGCTCATTCTCTTTTACCCATAATATCTTCGGTAATGTGAATCCTTCTAATGCTGGATTTTTCGTTAATGAAAGAATTTGTTCCCTTCCGACAATGTTATAAATATCCTGACATTGCTTTGTTGTACGAGTGTCATTCCATAAGATAGCTGGACGAATGACTTCATGATTTTCATTTAGTAAGACAAGTCCGTGCATTTGTCCTGAGAAACTAACCCCTTCTATCTTCGCCGCTTCTTTTGGATTTTCCTTCACTAGTTGAGACAAAACATTCGCTGTTTTCTCTACCCACTGCTCTGGGTCCTGTTCACTATAGCCTGACTTTTCTTGAATCAATGGGTACGATTCGGAATATTCAGCTACTACATTGCCTTTTCTATTCATTAATAATACTTTAACAGCACTTGTTCCTAAATCTACTCCTACTACATAACTCATTTATTCTTCCTCCTTTTTATGCTTGAAAAGGCTGTCCATTTGGTATACGGTTCCCATTGGACAGCCCCTTTCTTCATTACTAAACGTTCAAGATATATTGATTTAAAACAGCCTTAATCTTTTCTTGACGACCTGATTTATTTTGAATTGGATCTAATCCTAACGCATATTCTTCAAGCTTATGGAAATCTGCTTTTCCTTCAACGAAATCTCGGCCAATTCCATCATTGAAAGACTCGTATCGATCTGCAAGAATCGTTTCAAATACTTGGTCTTCAATTAACTGATTAGCTACTTTCGCACCAATCGCAAAGGCATCCATTCCGGCAATGTGAGAGTGGAATAAATCATCAGTATCAATCGATCCACGTCTAACCTTCGCATCAAAGTTCAACCCACCAGAACCTAATCCATCATTTTTCAAAATCTCATACATAGCAAGTGTTGTTGAATAAAGGTCTGTTGGAAATTCATCTGTATCCCAGCCTAATAATGTATCACCTTGGTTCGCATCAACTGATCCTAGAAGACCATTTACTCGAGCTAAGCGTAGCTCATGCTCAAATGTATGTCCTGCAAGAGTAGCATGATTCGCTTCAATATTAAATTTAAAGTGTTTATCAAGATCATACGTTTTTAAGAAACCGATTCCTGTTGCTACATCGAAATCATATTGATGAGTTGTCGGCTCTTTAGGTTTTGGTTCGATTAAGAATTGACCATCAAATCGAATTTCCTTTGCATAATCTACAGCTAAATGGAAAAAGCGTCCTAAATTATCAAGCTCTAGCTTCATATCTGTATTAAGTAATGTTTCGTATCCTTCACGTCCGCCCCAAAATACATAGTTTTCTGAACCTAATTCTTTTGCAACTTCTAAACCTTTTTTCACTTTTGCTGCAGCATATGCAACGACATCCGCATTATTTGAAGTAGCAGCCCCTCCAACATAACGAGGATGTGTGAACATATTAGCCGTGTTCCAAAGTAGTTTCACTTTACTTGTTTTCATGTAGTTTTGGATCATTGCAATGATTTCATCAAGATTTTTATTCGTTTCTTTTAATGTATCCGCCTCTGGTGCAACATCAAAGTCATGGAAACAGAAATACGGTACACCTAGCTTTTCGAAGAATTCAAATGCAGCTTCTACACGGGCCTTTGCTAAATCCATTCCACTTAAATGATCCCAAGGGCGAACCGCTGTACCTGCTCCAAATGGATCGCCTCCATCACCTGTGAACGTATGCCAATACGCAACTGAAAAACGCATTAAATCTTCCATTTTTTGACCTTGGATCATTTCATTTGGATTATAATACTTAAATGCAAAATCATTTTTAGACTGAGCACCTTCAAATTGAATGTTTGAAACATTTTTAAAATAACTCATGAACCATTCCCCCTAAAATAAGATCAAATAACAATGCGAACGCTTTCACTATTGCTACTTGTTTGAATAAATTGATCATAGCACACAAAACTTTGTTTGTCTATTGGATAAACTAAGTTTATACTAGAGAAATAGAAATTGTTCTGAGTACACTTATATGTCAAAATATAAGAAAGGAAAAAGAGGCTAGAATATAATCAATGTGTTTAGCTAGGAATCTAAACATTGTACGAATAGTAAAGGATCATTCAGAAGTAGTTTATTCCCCCCTCGTACATTGGTTCTGATTCTCATATATTAAAACACAGTTGTCTCAGCCTCTCATAAAGGTGATGAAATGATGAACCAATCGATGAATCAACAGCTAGTTAAAATAAGCAATAAATCGCTTGTCCTACAAACAATCATATCTGAAACACCAGTGTCGAGAGCAAGCATCTCTCAAAAATCGGGATTAAATAAAGGAACGGTTTCTTCTTTAGTTAATGAGTTAATTGAAGAAGAGCTTATATATGAATCTGGACCAGGTGAATCTAGCGGCGGTAGACGCCCGCTCATGCTACACTTCAATCAAAAAGCAGGCTTTGCTATTGCTATAGATCTTCAAGTTAACCGACTTCTTGCTGTGCTTACCAATTTACAAGGTGAAATCATAGTCGAACAAACGATTAAACTAGCAGATAGCCATTATTCTGTCGTTCTTTCTAACCTCCATTCAATCATAAAACAATTAATGAAGAAAGCTCCTAATAGTCCATATGGTATTGTTGGAATTGGCGTAGGTGTCCCGGGTATTGTTAATAATAGTGGGATGATCGTTCATGCACCAAATCTCCACTGGAAAAGTATTGAGTTAAAGAAAGAATTAGAATCTACCTATGAAATCCCTGTTATCATTGATAACGAAGCGAACGGAGGAGCCTATGGTGAAAAGAAGTTTGGCGCAGCGCAACAAAGCGAAAATGTGATTTATATTAGTGCAGGAACAGGTATTGGAGTTGGAATCATTCTAAATAATCAGTTGTATCGTGGGATTAATGGTTTTTCTGGCGAGATGGGACACACAACTATACAAGCTGGTGGTCGTAAATGTGTTTGTGGGAACAAGGGATGTTGGGAATTATACGCTTCTGAACGAGCATTACTTAAAGAAGCGAAAAAAGTCTATCAACAAGGTCATATAGATTTAGAAGATCTCATTAAATATGCCAACGAAAAAGACAAACGAGCCCTAACTATCATTCATGAAATAGGTTTATATTTAGGTTATGGCATTAACTCGATTATGAACACATTCAACCCCGATGAGATCATCATCGGAAATCGTCTTGCTAGTTTAGAGCCTTTTTTACAGGAGCCAATTGAAGAAGTAACGAATCAAAATCGCTATCAATTTCAACAGGCAAATCTTCACATTCGTTTTTCAACATTGGCCACACATTCAACTGCTCTAGGAATGGCTGCTTTTGTATGTGATGCCTTTATTCGTCCAAAAGAAGGCCTGAGCTTTTTGAGCTAATTAGACTAGTGGATATGCCTATTTGCTTCGTGATTCCTACAAGCTTATGGTAAGATAAGTAAAAGGAAACAGTAGGAGTTGAAACAATGTTATTACACCATTTAGTTCAAGCAGAACGAAAAAAACGATTACGAGAAATCGTGGCTATATTTGCTGATCGTGCGAAAGAACATGATGAAAAAAAAACATTTCCATTTAAAAATATAAATGAACTACAAGAGGTTGGCTACCCTTCTTTAAGTTTACACACATCATTAGGAGGACAAGGTTTGACATTAACTGAATGGCTAGAACTCCAAGAGATCCTCGCCATCGCTGATGGCTCCACTAGCCTTTCAATCGGTTGGCATATTGGTATTACATCGGAACTACATGATAAAAATTGGCCTGAAGAAACATTAGATGAAGTGGCAAGTGATATAACTACCAAAGGTGCTCTATTAAATGCAGCTGCAACAGAACCAGAAACAGGTAGCCCTACTAGAGGAGGTAAACCTACAACAAAAGCGGTCCAAACTGAAAATGGCTGGCTCATCTCTGGGCGAAAAAGCTTCACCTCAATGGTACCAGCACTAGACTATATTCTCGTTTCAGCTACACTCGAAACAGGTGAAGTCGGTAACTTTCTCGTCAAGAAAGAGTTTAAAGGTATTTCCATTGATGAAACATGGGATACAGTTGGTATGCGCGGAACAGCAAGTCATGACCTTATTTTAAAGGACGTCGAGGTTCCTTCCCATTATTATGTTGAAACATTTACTCCTGGACAAAAGAGTCCTGCAGGCTGGCTCTTACATATTCCAGCTTGTTATTTGGGGATTGCGCAAGCAGCACAATACGAAGCTGTTCAATTTGCTAAGACCTATTCTCCAAACAGTTTAAATGGGCCGATTAAAAATATACCAGCGGTTCAAACTAAAATTGGAGAGAATGAAGCTGATTTAATTCAAGCACGTCACTTACTTTATGGCGTTTCTTCGAAATGGGATCATGCAACCGATGAGGAGCGAATGTCGATGCAGTTAGAATTAGGAGTCGCTAAATTTCATGTCGTCAATTCTGCTCAGAAGGTTGTTGATCGAGCGATGCGAGTAGTTGGTGCTCACAGTCTATACAACAGTAGCAAGCTACAACGATACTACCGGGATGTTAGAGCAGGTATTCATAATCCTCCAATGGATGATCGAACGATACAATTACTTGCTCATGCTCAACTGAATGAAGAGTGATTGATAATAGTTAGCAGCTACCTCCACTATCACATTTCTTTATAATTAAAGCCTAATGAGTGAACCTATCTTCTCATTAGGCTTTTTTCAGTAATTAGGATATTATGCGCGGATGTCGTTTTGCTTAAGTCGAAATCGAATACAATTAGGACAATGGCTCCGCACAATGATTTAAACAACAAAAAGACTTACATGAGTTCATCATAAATAAGATTAGGTGGAGCGACTTTTTCCTCGGAATAACCATAGGCATTCTCAACGATTTGTACGACTTGTTCAAAAGAACAGTCGTTGACATGCAACGTCGCTAAATTATCACCTTGTTTAACATGATCACCAAGCTTCTTATGTAGCTCTATTCCGACTGCAAGATCAATTTTTGATTCTTTTGTCGCTCTTCCAGCCCCTAGTTGCATCGCTGCTACCCCAATTTGTTCTGTATCGATTGTTTTTACATAACCCGTATATTGAGAAACAACTTGCACAAGCCTATTCGCAACAGGCAATTTTGAAGGATGATCCACAATAGATGGGTCACCCTTTTGTGACTCAATAAACCTTTTTAACACATTTAGAGCTTCCCCATTTTCAATCACTTCTTCTAGCATCTCTCGCGCTTTCTTTAGAGACTTAGCCTTCTTCGCTGCATACACCATCTGACTTCCAAGTCTCATACATAGCTCGTATAAATCGTTAGGCCCTTCACCTTTTAATAGACCAATCGCTTCCTTGACTTCTAAAGAATTACCAACTGTATACCCTAAAGGCTGACTCATGTCAGAAATAATAGCCGTCGTTCTCCTGCCGAGTTGCTCGCCAATTTCCACCATTGCCTCCGCTAATTCTCGAGCCTGGTCATATTCCTTCATAAATGCACCGCTACCTGTTTTCACATCAAGCACAATCGCATCAGCACCTGATGCAATTTTCTTACTCATAATAGAGCTTGCAATTAACGGTATCGAATTGACCGAAGCTGTTACATCTCGCAGTGCATATAATTTCTTATCTGCAGGAGCCAAGTTGCCTGTTTGTCCTACCACTGCCAGTTTATTTCGATTAACTAATTCAATAAATTCAGATGGTTTCATTTCAACAGAGAAATGAGGAATCGATTCTAGCTTATCGATTGTTCCCCCTGTATGACCAAGCCCTCGCCCAGACATTTTAGCAACAGGAACTCCTACAGCTGCGACAAGTGGTGCTAAGGCGATTGTTGTTTTATCACCAACACCACCAGTAGAATGCTTATCTACTTTGATCCCTTCTATTTCAGAAAGATCAACTTGATCACCTGTCTCAACCATCGCCAACGTTAACTCAGCTCTCTCTTTCATTGTCATATCTTGAAAATAGATGGCCATTGCAAATGCAGACATTTGATAGTCAGGAATCGAACCATTCGTATATTCATTAATAACATATCGAATTTCTGCCTTTTCTAATTCTTCTCCATCTCGCTTCTTAGCAATGATATCAACCATGCGCATGAATGATCACATCCTCTACTCTACAGCTCAACTTTTGCTACTAGCTCACGAACTAATTTAATAAAGGTCGGTTTCGTTTTATTAGCGACTTCAACGACTTCGTCATGGGTTATCCCTTGAATTTCTTCACCTATCGCCATATCTGTAATACATGATATGCCGATTACATTCATATTTGCGTGCCTAGCGACAATGACCTCAGGTACAGTGGACATTCCGATTACGTCTCCACCTAGCTTACGGAGCATAATTAATTCGGCTCCACTCATGTAAGTCGGACCTGTCACGCCAGCATATACACCTTTTTGAATTTGAATGTTTAATGACTTAGCCGTTTTTTCAACAAACGTAATAAGTTCAGGTGTGTAAGCATGGCTCATATCTGGAAAACGCGGACCCAACTCATCAAAGTTAGCACCAATTAAAGGGTTGTCACCAGTCATATTTAAATGATCCGTTATAACCATTAAATCCCCAGGTGAAAAGCTTTTGTTCATTCCACCACACGCATTCGTAACAAGTAAAAGTTCCACACCTAACGCCTTCATCACTCTTACTGGAAACGTCACTTGCTGCATTGTATAGCCTTCATAATAATGAAAACGACCTTGCATAGCGATGACATCTTGTCCCTCTAATGAACCTATAACTAATTGTCCAGCATGTCCTTCAACTGTTGAGACAGGGAAATGAGGAATATCCTCATAATTAATGCGGACAGCGTCTTCTACTTCATTCGCAAGCTCTCCTAATCCTGAACCAAGTATTAGCCCAACTTTTGGTGTATGTTTCATTTTTGCTTGAATAAATTCCGTTGATTCGTTAATGGCTTCTAATAATGTCGTCATTTCAACATCTCCTCTACATTGAATGTACAATTGCTTTTACTAATGCTAAAAAATCTTCCTTCACTTTTTCCGTCGTCTCAATAACTTCTTCATGTGTTAACGGCTGCGGAAGAATTCCGGCTGCCATATTCGAAATGCACGTTATACCAAGTACTTCAAGTCCAATATGACGAGCAACGATAACCTCAGGTACGGTGGACATCCCAACGGCATCACCGCCAAGCTCTCGAATCATACGAACTTCCGCAGGTGTTTCATAAGAAGGACCGCTATTCGCAACATACACACCTTCCTGCAACGTAAGATTTAACTTCTTTGCTTGCTCACGGGCAATATGACGTAACTGGTCGCAATACGCATTTGACATGTCGGGAAATCTAGGGCCTAAATCTTCATTATTTGGTCCAATTAACGGATTTTGATTCATTTGATTAATCTGATCTGATATTAGCATTAGATGTCCTGGTTCAAAGGATGTATTCACTCCGCCTGCTGCATTTGTCACAATTAACTGTTTGACACCGAGTTGCTTCATCACTCTAACTGGAAATGTCACTTCGTGAGCTTGATATCCTTCATATACATGAAAACGACCTTGCATAGCTACGACATACTTATTTTGCAGCTTTCCAAATACGAGCTTTCCTGCGTGCCCAGACACAGTCGAGACTGGAAAGTGAGGAATTGAACGATAAGGTACATCTATCGCTTCTTCAATTTCATCTGCGAGTACTCCTAATCCTGACCCTAAGATAAGTCCAATTGTAGGACTATCTCTCACTTGATCTTTTAAAAATTGTGTTGCTCGTCCAATACTTTCCTTGTCCAATTTTTCCACCCCTTGCATTTATTCTACTATCACTCATAGTTCTGACAAAAAGCTAATACCGTATTTCGGCATTGTAATGTTGAAATTGTCAGCAATCGTCGCACCGACATCTGCAAATGTTTCCCGTGTACCTAAATCATTACCTCGCTTCTGTCTTTTCGAGTAAACGAGTAATGGCACGAGTTCACGAGTATGATCCGTACCAGGATAAGTCGGATCATTACCATGATCCGCTGTAATGATTAACAAATCATCCTCGGTTACGTGTTCGATCACCTCAGCTAATTGTTGATCATACGCTTCTAATGCTTGCCCATAACCAATCGGATCTCGGCGATGACCATATTTCGCATCAAAATCAACTAAGTTCACAAAGCTTATTCCAGTAAACGAATTTTTCATCGATTCAACGAGTTTTTTCATCCCATCATCATTGGATATCGTCCGTACCGACTTCGTTATTCCTTCACCATCGTAAATATCAGAAATTTTCCCGATCGCAATCGAATCAAAACCAGCATCTACCAATTCGTTCATAACCGTACGAGCAAATGGCTTTAGCGCATAGTCATGACGATTAGGTGTTCGTACCCAATTGCCGTTTTCCCCAACAAAAGGGCGGGCGATAATTCGACCAATCATATATTGCGGATCAAGTGTAATGGCTCGTGCCTTTTTACAAATTTCATACAATTCTTCAATCGGAACAACATCTTCATGTGCAGCCACTTGTAATACAGAATCTGCAGATGTATAGACGATGAGCTTACCCGTCTTTACATGTTCTGCACCTAATTCTGCAATAATTTCTGTACCTGAGGCAACTTTGTTTCCAATCATTTTTCGTCCCCACGCTCGTTCTAATTGTTCAACAAGCTGTGGAGGAAACCCTTCAGGAAACACTCGAAACGGCTCTTTAATATGAAGACCCATTAACTCCCAATGTCCCGTCATCGTATCCTTACCACTTGATGCTTCCTTCATGAGGCCGTAATGCGCCAATGGTGATTCGACTTTATTTATACCTTGTATCTCTCTAATATGTGCTAAACCAAGCTTTGCCATATTTGGCATATGTAGTCCACTCATTTTTTCTGCAATGTGACCTAACGTGTGTGACCCTTCATCACCAAATAAATGAGCATCAGGAGCTTCTCCAATGCCGACGGAATCTAATACAACTAAGAATACCCGCTTAAACGTATAATTTGACAAATAGATTTCCTCCTTCTTCAATCTTATATTTACTAACATACCCTAATACAGGTTAAAAACTCAATTCAAACACTACTTTTCATGACAATTCATCATCATTGTCTGATGTCTGACAACTTTATCGTACAGAGCTAAGCTAAACAACGAATCCCGTTTAGCTTATGATCCTTTACGCTCGTGGATGATATTTCGTATATACATCTTTCATTCTATTTTTCGTTACATGTGTATAAATTTGGGTTGTAGAAATATCGGCATGTCCAAGCATTTCCTGTACGGCACGTAAATCAGCCCCATTCTCAAGTAAGTGAGTTGCAAATGAATGCCGTAGTGTATGTGGTGTAAGTTCCTTTTGAATACTTGCACTCTCAGTTAATTGTTTGAGGACTTTCCAAAATCCTTGTCTACTTAAAGGATTTCCATGTAAATTAACAAATACATAATCGTGACGCTTCTTCTTCATTAATTGTAATCTACTCTTTTCAAAATAGGTTTGTAGCGCAGAAGTTGCAGCACTTCCTAATGGTATAATTCGCTCCTTATTCCCTTTACCGACACAACGAACAAAGCCCATTGTTAAATGTGTATCTGTAACGGTTAAGCGAATGAGCTCAGAAACCCTCATTCCAGTAGCGTATAATGTCTCTAGTAAGGCTCGATTGCGAATCGAAAAGACATCATTACCCTTTGGAGCTTCTAATAGTGCTTCAACCTCAGTAGTAGAAAGGACTTTCGGTAATTTTTTCACCGCTTTCGGAATATCCAGGTGGACAGATGGATCTTGATCAGATAACTTCTCGCGTAGGGCAAATTGATGCAATGCACGAATAGACGCAATCGTACGAGCTATGGTTGTTTCGGCTCGACCTTTTTCCTTTAGTTCATATAAATAATAAACAATGTGTTGTCGAGTAATTTGATTCAAGCTAGATATATTCTCTACTTTTTCCATGTAATGAACGTATTGTGATAAATCCCGCTTATATGAGAGAATCGTATTATTAGCTAGTCCTCTTTCCACCTGTATATAATGAAGAAATTGAGCTATTATATTGTCCAAATGATATCGCTCCTATCATAACTAAGATGTTATTCTCCTTCTTGATAGAAGAACCTTAATCTCTCAAAAAAACTCGAGACATGACCTTCCTCCGGTTGAAAGACTTTAACAGCCTTTCCTTCCGGCTCATCATACCGATGGTAACTCTCATATTCTTGACTTACCCATAGAATACCATAATAGAACAATAAGGTGCATCCCATAAAAAGAATAAATACTTTTAACGTTTGTATGACCGCTTGTAACCATGATCTCATCTAATTCATCTCCTCTTAAACAAAAGGTTCCTGTTACAAGCTATGCCAAAATAAGAAGGAATTATACTAGTAAATACAGCTATTCAAAAAATCTATACCTTATTAACAGTTAAAAAGAGCTGACACTTATAAATAGTCAGCTCTTTCCCTCTTTGCTCGTATCCGTTTCTTCATGTTCATGGCACCTATGACAAATACCATGAAACGTTAAACGATGATCTTTAATTTTAAAATTCCAATCACGTTCAACAATTTCTTCAACATCTCCTAATAAATCCTCTTGAATTTCATCTACAGCTCCACATTCAATACATACTAGGTGATGGTGAAAATGATCAGCTCCCTCTTGACGAAGGTCAAAGCGAGAAACACCATCTCCAAAGTTAATTTTATCAACAATCTTTAATTCTGCTAATAATTCTAATGTACGATAAACTGTAGCTAACCCAATTTCAGGTGACTTTTCTTTAACGAGGAGGTATACATCTTCTGCACTCAAGTGGTCCTCTTCATGTTCAAGCAAGACACGAACAGTTGCTTCACGTTGAGGTGTTAGTTTATAGCTCTGTGAGTGTAGATGCTTTTTTATCCGTTCAAGTCGTTTCTCCATCGTTATCTTCCCCCTCTCAAACCCTTAAAACCTCCTCTTATTATAATCATTCAAAAAAAGAGTGTCAATTGATAATAATTCTTATTTATAAAATTATAATTATTATCAATTTATATTAATTATTACATTGGATTTGAAATGATTAACCTCATTAATACAGGAGAAACATATGCTTCAAAAGCTGACGCGAATGAAAGCATCGCTCCTACACATAGGATTAACAACGTATATTTCATAAATTGAGGAAAAATCGGCACGTTCGTTCTTTTCATAAACTGCTGCCTAATCATTTTTAAACAAAAAGAAATACTAGCTGTCCCAACTATAATAAATGCTGGCACTAATATAAAATTTTGTGGCATGATCGACACAAATGAAATTAAAAAACCTGTCATTCCCATTTGGTTCACTAAAAATCCAACTGTAAACCCGACTACAGCACCCTTTAAAAAAAGTAAAACGAGAATAACAGGTAAACCGATTATCGATAACCCGAGTATCCACATAAGACCAAAGTATTTGGCATAATGTGCATAGCTTTGTGAAAAGATCGTTGATGATTGAGCCAGCTCCCCCTCGGTAACATGTCCAAAAAATTGATTAACGTACATATATAAATCGTGCTTTTGTGTTAAGCTCAAACTATTAACTATAATAGCTCCAAATACAATTCCCATTAAAAACAAAACCGTCGTAAACACATACATCGTTCGATTTTCTTCGAGGTGCATCGAGATCATTTCACGAAGACCATACCTCATCATAACCATCCTCCCTTGTACACTTACTACACTCTATGAGTAATAAGGAGAATCTATGACGTAAAACTTTTTTAATCTATTATCTTTCCAAATGTCCCCCCACCGCCTGCACGAATAACTAAATCACTTGTGCGAGCAAGCATAATAGACTCTACTATTTTCGGTGAAACCACTTGCTCCAGCTCTTTTTTTGAAGCATTGTGAATCACATTCATATCTGTACCAAATGCAGCTCTTAACCTATTTAATGTTTTTCGGCCTACTTTCGGGATAAATTCCAGTGGTATTTGATGCACATATGAAGGACGGCAAACCTTTGAATGGCCTAATGATAACTCTTTAATTCGTTCTGAGACCCCTTTTATAATCGACTCACTATGACATATAAGGCATCTTCTTCCCGTCATTGGTTGCGAGCAACTCGCACATATTGTTTGATAATATTTCCCAAGCAAAGGGTCTAATCCATAATTAGCAACTATTTTACGTCCATCAACTTCTTTTAACGCTAATCTCAATTCTGAAAAGCTCGGCTCCTTCATCTGTATCATTTGATATTCCCTAGCCATTTTCTCCAAGGAATGAGCATCTGAATTCGTCAGAAAAGGATAAGATTGTAGCTCAATCACTTGCTCAGCCATTGCCGTATCACTGCTCAATCCTAATTCAACCGCATCAATTAGTGAAGGTTGTAATACTTCCGTTAAGCTACTTATTACCCCTTTTCCGTACAGGCTTTTAAACGGAGTAAAAATGTGTGCCGGTACAAACAAGCCTTCTAATTCACGAACTTTTTCTTGAATCGTTACTGCCTTCTCATAAATTCGCTGAGAGCTTAAAGTAGCGTTTTTCATTCGTTTTGACAACCAATAAGAAAACGCTCTCATATTTTCAAGTGTGGGTAAGTAAGCAAGTACATGAATAGGACCATGACAATTCTCATCATAAATTTCTATTTCAGTGCCTAAAAGAAGTGTCACGTTTGAAAATTGAATACCTCCATCCGCACGTTCATATGCCACTCCACTACGAATTTGTTCTTCAATCTGATCGAGAATTTCACCAACGTGGCTATCAATTACCCCTATGACATCAATTCCTTTCACATGCTCAGCATAATGGATAATATTTTCCAAAGTCAACGAAGAAGCAGCGGTTATTTTCACCGCTGCATTTGATCGTGTACGACCAATATGAATATGTAGATCCGTAACATAATGATTCACAAAAGTCATCCTTTCTTTTCATACAGCCTTGCATATTGAATCGCGTACATCGTTTTAGCATCGTGGATTTTTTGCTCTTTAATTAATTTCTCAGCCTCTTGTAAATCAATCTCCAACACATCGATGAATTCATCCTCATCTGCTTGACTTTGACCAATTTCAAGATTTCTTGTCACATACAGATGAATTAATTCATCTGCAAACCCTGGTGAAGTGTAAAAGGAGCCAATAAACGTTAAAGAGTTAGTCTTATAGCCTGTTTCTTCTTCTAATTCTCTCATAGCAGCTAACTTCGGCTCCTCATTTTCTTCTAGCTTTCCTGCAGGAATCTCAATAATCGACTTTTGCAACGCTTTTCGATATTGCCTCACTAAAACAAGTTTTCCATCCTCTTTGATTGGTAATACAGCAACTGCACCCGGATGTTTGATAACCTCTCTTATACTCGTACGTCCATCCGGCAATTCCACCTCTTCAAGCTGAAGATCAATGATTTTTCCTTTATAAATCTCGGTCGTTTTGATCGTTTTTTCATTTAAATGGTCCATGTCTCTCCTCCAGTTCTTTTTCTGTGACTCTTCACATAAAAGTGTATCATAAGAAAGGATGTGACTGGACCGTTGAAGGTGTATATTCACAATAAAGGTCTAACAATAGCAGGAAAAGTGTGGGAAGTACGTGCCAAGTTAAAACAATTACAGCATTCATTTGAAACGGTAGAGCATTATATTGACAGCTGTTATGATTCTATGCCAAATCGCAAAGCTTCTGCCACAGCACAAAAAAAGTGGGGATCTTCCGCAAAAGTCCGGCCCATCGATTGAATCGGTAAAGGTGACGCCTTAAGTGCTTCGTCAACCCACTCATCTACATGGATCGTTGAAAAATAAAAATGGTGGTCGCTCGCATATGGCTCTCTTCCAATTAATTGCGACTTAATAATCTTTAATTTCTCTTGATCCAAAAATGGGAAAGGTATATTAGCTGGCTTAAATGTAAATTCACATAGCGTCGTTAACGTATGATGACTTAACCCGAAATGTCGACTTCGTTTATCAATGAACGAAATTCTCGGAATCCAAATTGGCTTACCTTGTAATGCACTTACGATATGAGACCAATGCGCTTGTACCATACCAGCAAAACCATAATAGCTACCACTCCCAACAACACCTGGTCCAACGGAAATCATTAAACAATCAACTTCGAGCACATTGTAGGCAAACTGTAGGGCAGAAGCCACTGTAATTGCCTCATAATCCCCACCAAAAGCCTGTCCTACCGTTATCGTTATAAGTGTATGAGCTTTTTTAATTTCGCGTAATTGATCACTTATAAATAAAGGCAAGGAAGCCTGGTCGTCAATAATGACACACAATCTCTTTTTCGGATATTTGACTTTAAGTAGGGAAAAGGCAAGAGGAATCATACTATGTAACTCAGCCAAAAATACGGGTAGTCCTGCTAATGAAAATGGCTTTTGAAATAAGGCATGATAGTCACTCTCTTGAGATTCAATTGTTTGAACACTATGCTGACAAGGCGTATAGCGAGCTTTCATTATATGTCCTTCATTTTCAGCTTTCCAATGCAAAGCTTTATGCCGATGTGAGACGACAATATCCCAACCACCTGTTCCTAATTGTAAGTCCGTTGCCGTAACGTTTACAATGACTGTATCGCCTACTTCGGCTTTGGAACAAAGACGTTTATAAAGGATTGCCTGTTTAGCGCCTTTGTCCGTTCTTAGCTTTTGAATGTGCTCATCTTCAAAAGAAATCTCTTGGATCGTTACTTCTATTTCTCGGTACATCCTTTTCACGCCTTTAACGTCCTAATATATCCTATAGTATTCCTCTATTTTCACATTATATGTTATTCATTTATAAGAGAGGCTCGATTTCTTCTTCGATCATTTCATAAGTAACCTCACCTAAGAATACTTCTGTAATTTCACCCTCTCTACCAATGACATACGTAATTGGCATTCCATGCTTTGCTCGTAAGCGTTCTAGGAGCTCTCCATCCTCATCAAAAAAAACAGGTAATGTTAGATCAATCTCTTCAATAAATTGAGCAGCATCATTCAGAGTGCGTTCTGTAGTTTGCATGTTAACTGTTACTATGGATAGGCCCTTTTCAGCGTATTCATCTTGTAGCTCCATTAATTCTGGCATTTCATCGCGGCACGGCTCACACCAAGATGCCCATAAATTTAAGACGATAACATCACCTTGGTAATCATAAAGCTGACCTTCATCCTGCTCATACATAGGTAACTGAAAATCTTCCATCACCATTCCTTTTTCATTACCATACTGCTGACGGTCAGCAAAAATGATAACCGCAATAGCAAGTATTACGCAAGCACCTAGTATCATTTTCGTTCTTAGCTTTTTCATATGAATTCCTCCGTATTTGATCATCTAGTGTCATTATAAGAAGGAATGCGCTCCAATAGCAATAAACACATATGGCAATTAAAAGAATTCTTTTCGAACAATCAAAAGTTTGCTAGAATAAAACAGTTCAATAAAAAATTCCTAGTTTGAAAGGACGGTAAATATGTCTATCATTGAAGCGATTATCTTTGGAATCGTTCAAGGAATTACGGAATTCCTTCCGATTTCAAGTACAGCACATATTATTATTACGCAAATGATTTTTAACTATCAATTTCCAGGGCTTTCTTTTGAAATCTTTCTCCACCTAGCATCTGTTCTTGCTGTTGTTATTTATTTCAGACGTGATTTAATTGAAGTGATTGTTGGCTTCTTTCAATACTTTACAAATAAAAGTAAAGAAAACCGAACTCAGTTCTTCTTTGCGATTTACATCGTGGTTGCAACAGGTATTACAGGAGTTCTTGGAATGCTACTTGAAGGCTCAATCGGTGAATCACTCAAAACACCTGCAGTTATCGCTGTTTCCTTAACGATAACAGGTATCTTTCTCATTATTATTGAACGAATTGTACGCTATGGAAATCGAAAAGAAGACGAAATGACATTTATAGATTCGATGATTGTTGGCTTAGGGCAAACGTTAGCTGTTTTTCCAGGTATCTCTCGATCTGGCGCAACGTTAATAACGGCCCTATTTATCGGCTTAAACCGTGAAACGGCCGTTCGTTACTCTTTCTTATTAGCCATCCCAGTTATTCTTGGGTCGACAGTTTTAGCCATCGGCGATTTTACACAAGGCTCATTAGTAGCGGATATCGGAATTGTACCGTTAATAATTGCTTTTATCGTTACATTTATTTTTTCTTGGATTGGAATTGTATGGCTAATCGGCTTTTTGAAACAGAGTAAATTGATTTACTTTGCTATTTATTGCTTTGTTGCTGCTATTTTTGTCTATTTCTACTTATCTCCAGACACGATTATGGAAGTGTAAGAAAATATGTGTTAACAGCATTTCTCTACTAAGACACACCTCCAAACACATTTAGATTATTATTTGTTCTAATTATGAAAAAGAGTCTTAAAAGTTCACTTTGAACCTTCAAGACTCTTTTTCCTATTCAAAGTACCTACACATTCGCTAACGCATCACTAATAGGAATGTCCCCATTAAGAATTTCAAATGTTTGACCAAATGTATTCTCTCTTTCGATGACATCAGCTAACACAATCGCTACATCTTCTCTTGTGATCGTATTATCACGAACCTTTATTTCTTCCTCTAATTTTATCTTGCCTTGAGCAGGTTCATTCACTAAGCTTCCCGGACGAACAATCGTATATGTTAATTTTGAGCGCATCAAGTGCTCATCAGCTAGCTTTTTTGCTACTAAATAATGTCGAATGCGATCACTTTTATCAGGATCAACGGTTCCCATCGAGCTTAGCATCACGAATCGCTTTACTCCATATTTCTCAGCCGTATCAGTGACCTTAATCGCTCCCCATAAATCAATCAAAATCGTTTTATCAGCACCTGTGTGGCCACCAGAACCGGCAGCAAACACAATTGCATCAATCTGATGTATCGTAAACAAATGATCAATGTTTTGCTCTAGATCTCCTACAACGGTTTCAACAGCACCTAATTGCTTTAATTCATTTGCTTGTTCCTCGTCACGAATCATCGCAATAGGACGATAGCCCTTTTCTGATAGTTTCGTTAAAGTATGTCTTGCTACTTGTCCATTAGCTCCCACTACTAGTACATTCATCTAATCGCTCCTTCATAAATAGCATTCTTTTAACTTTTCCCTTTATATTTCCAACTTAAACATGAAACGTTTTTTTAAATTGGTCAACGAACTCGTCGTTTAAACCTGCCCCAATTAAAATAAGACAAGGTTCGAATGTTTGATCAACTGCCGTTAACTGCATGCGACCTGATGAATATTGGCAACTATACAATGTTGGGTCATTCTCCACATACAAATACCCTTTTGCACGTAACAATACCGATTGCTTTTTCAACCAATTTTCAAGCATGACTTTATTTAATGGTGGAATGTCTGTTATATTTACCGCTTGAAATGGATGATCATGATGGTCGTGATGGTGGTTTAAATCGTTCACATCATGACTGCTAGATTTCATTACTGTGTAACGCTTCTCAAATAACCGTTCTAATGACACTTGACCATATGTCGCTTCTATTATATTTACTTGTTCTTGTTTCAATTTTTGTATCCGTTTTTTTACTTTCTCTTTCTCTTTTTCATCGATTAAATCGATTTTATTCAAAATAATTAGGCTACTCGTACGTATTTGATCCTTTAGCATTTCTCTAATTTCTTTAGAACTTTGGAATATGCTTTGAAATTCCAGGTAACGACTTGCATCCACTGCACCTAAAACTTGGTGAACATTCACATAATTAATAACATTTGGATGAGCTAGAGCTTCAACGATTTCAACGGGATTAGCAATACCAGTCCCTTCAATGAACAATACATCAATATCTTCACGACTTGTTACAAGCTGTTCAATTTCTAATCTCATGTCGTCTTGAATGGTACAACAAATACAACCATCCAACATCTCAATCAATTCTTCGTCCTTGAACAGCTGCTTTTCAACATTTTCTGAACCAAGTTCATTCAATAAAATGGCTGGAGTTAACCCATCATCCTTCGCTTTCTCAACCATTCGTTTTAATAGTGTTGTTTTTCCACTTCCTAAGAAGCCTGTTAGAATATAGGTCGAAATTGATTTATTCATGAACGTTCCCTCCCTCCATATTAAATTAGCATAGTTCTCGCACTTGCTCAAACGAGAACCGTTACGTTTTAAAATTATAGTTGCATAGACGCACCAACTGTATTATTATAAATAATACAGTTAACCACCTCGGTATGACTCTCATGAAAGGAGGACTTTATGTTTCAATTAGATATTCGTAGTCGGAAGCCTATTTATGAACAGCTTGTCAATAAATTAAAGGAATTAATTATGCAAGAAGTTTATCGGTCTGATGAACAATTACCTTCTGTCCGAATGTTAGCTCAAGAATTAACCATTAATCCAAATACAATACAAAAAGCATATAACGAGCTTGAGCATCAAGGTTATATCTACTCTATACCTGGAAAAGGAAAATTCGTTGCCCCTAAAACGGAAACGATTAATGATGAAAAGGTGAAAAAAATGAAGCAAGAGATTATTAAGCTTATAACGGAAGCACTTTATTTAGGAATGAATAAAGATGAGCTTGTATCATTAATTAACGATGCCGAACAATCACTCAAGGGAGGCGATCTTCATGATCGAGATTAAACACCTACATAAAAAATACGAAAAGTATGAAGCGATCCAGGACGTTACGTTAACTGTTCAAAAAGGATCAATTTATGGATTGCTCGGTTCAAATGGTGCAGGGAAAACAACATTGCTAAAAATCATCTCGGGCATATACAAGCAAAACAATGGGTCAGTCTATATAAATAATCAACCGATTTATGAAAACAATGAATTAAAACAACGGCTTATTTTTATTGCGGATCATCTATATTTCTTCCCAAATACGACAATTAAGCAAGCTGCTCAGTTTTACTCACATATGTATAAACATTGGAATGAAGAACGCTTTCAACAACTTCGTCATGTGTTTAACATTGACATCAAAAAAAAGGTTCACCAACTATCGAAAGGGATGCAAAGACAAGTCTCTTTTTGGCTTAGCTTATCAACCATGCCAAATATACTTATACTTGATGAACCATTTGATGGCTTGGACGCAGTCATGAGACAGAAAATTAAAAATTTGCTCATTCAGGACGTCGCTGAACGGGAAATGACAATTCTAATCTCTTCTCATAATTTACGAGAAGTTGAAGACCTTTGTGATTCAATAGGAATTATGTACAATGGTGAAATGATTATGGAAAAAGAGCTAGATGATCTAAAATCAGACATTCATAAAGTTCAAGTAGCATTCAAACAGGAAGTGTCTCATCCATTTAAAGAGAATGTAGATGTTCTATATGAAGAAAAGCGTGGAAGTGTGCGTCTCTTTATTGTTAGAGGGAACCAGATAACCATCGAGGAACAGATTGCTTCATTACAACCAGCCATTTTTGACCTTCTTCCGCTTACACTCGAAGAAATCTTTATTTATGAAATGAGGGATGTCGGCTATGCTATCGAAAATGTTCTCGTTTAACCGTGGGATTTTAAATTATAATATTCGTCATATCGGCTGGTTACCACTTGCATACTTCATTTGTTTGTTGTTTACCATGCCTATTCATTTACTATTTGAATATTCAAATGCAACACCACAAAGACCATTTGTACCTCCTGAATCATTATTTGATATGTCATATGGCTTTCTATACTTTTTGACCTTTGTTTTACCAGTATTATTAGGAATCTTTTTATTTCGTTACATGCAAGTCAAATTATCAAGTGACTTTATCCATAGTCTTCCGATACGACGAGAGCAGCTCTACATCCAAAAAATCATAACTGGTACCGTTTTTTTAGTTGTTCCATATGTGTTGATCGCTCTAATTCTACTAATGATCGGGTGGTATATTCCAGCACCGAACCTACTTTCAATTTCTTCGGTTAGTGAATGGCTTGCCATGATGATACTCATGAACCTTTTTGTGTTTTATATCACTGTTTTTGTCGGGATGTTTACCGGTATCTCTGTTTTACAAGGAGCACTCACCTATATTTTATTCATTTTTCCCGCAGGTATCATTGTGTTATTTCTATATAATATTTCATTTGCCATGTACGGACTTTCACTAACGTATCATCATTATGAGTCTTGGGTGCCTTTTACCGTCTTACCTAGACTTACGTATGAGGACGTATCAACGACAGAAATAACTGTTTATGCTCTAATCGGTCTAGCTGCCGTTATCAGCTCATACTTTTTATATCAAAAAAGGCATGCTGAGGCGGCAACGTCAGCGATTTCATTTTCACCTTTAAAGCCGTTATTTAAATATGGTGTGACATTGTGTTTCATGCTATTAGGTGGATTGTATTATGGCTATGTCGGGAGTGACTGGAATTGGATTCTTTTTGGTTATTTCATTGCATCGGTCATTGGTTATTTCATTGCTGAAATGATTATCCAAAAGTCTTGGCGAGTCTTTCATAAGTGGAAAGGGTATATTGGATATATCGCCGTTGTTTTGGTGATAGGAATCGCTATTCATTTCGACATTACCGGTTACGAAAAACGGATACCAGTAGCTGAATCCGTTAATCAAGTCTTCTTTTCTGAGCAAGGTTATTTGTATCATTATTCAGCGACTGAAGCTTCATATGGCGAAGAACCTTCAAGTCATTATTATGAAGAACCTGAAGTCATTCAAGCGATTATAGGCTTACATGAGCAACTTGTTCGTGACAAAAACCACCTAATGAATTTCACACATACGTATGATGACCAAACTAAACGCTTTACATTTGGTTATCACTTAGAAAATGGGAGAACAATCCTAAGAGAATATTCATTTCCAGCTTACGCATATGAAAAATGGCTAGAACCGATTATCGAATCAAATGAATATAAAAGAAATCACAATCCAATTTTGAACGTTGATACAAATCATATTCAATCAATCAGTGTAAATAACCGACATATTCGGAACCATTTGCAACTACCTTATCTCTATATTAATGAAGCAGATCATATCCAACGTATACATGATGCTCTCATTCAAGATATTAGAGAAGAAACGATTCATGATACGTTAAACCCCAACTATTGGGAAACAGATATAACGTTCAATTTAAATAATGGCAGAGTACTATCGCTAACTTGGAATAAATCGTACACACAATTCGATCAATGGTTAGAGGAAAATGAGCTACAATCGCAAAGCAGATTAACATCCGAGCATATTCATCACGCCATTGTAATCAAAAGTGACTATTTCCCTTATGAAATATTTGATACGCTTCACTCAAAAAGTGATTTGAGCTTACTCTCCATTGACTATTTTGAAATTGATTCTTCTGATGAAATCGACGAGCTACTCCACGATATTCATCCTTATGAGCACAGCTCTTATTATGTCGTTTTATTTTCTGAGAATAAGGTATTAGAGGAAGTGTTCTTTCTTAATGAGCAGGAGGGACAAAAGTATATAAATTAATCCATTCATATTTGAACCACTCCGCGAATATCCTTTTAGAGTGGTTCAAAATTCATCCTTAGGAAGGAGGTATCATCATGTGGGAACTTCTATTATATGCAATGGTTGCTCCAATGATGACAATCATTCTTTCTCTTGTGTTTGCATGGAAATATGACGACCTATTTGCTGCGCCGATGATCACATTTATTCTTTTTAATTTACCGACCATTTTTATTTCGATGAATTATTCGATTGGTTGGTACATATTTTTTGGATGGTCCATATTCTATACATTTCTCTCCTTATTCATTTCTTTGTTAGTATGGTTACTACGAAAACATCAACAAACATCGACTTCATTATAAAAATAGATCAGTAAGGTTTTAAGTACCCTTACTGATCCATTACTTTTACTGTGCTTTTACCGCTTCCTTCTGTTTTCTTCTTTTCTTCATTGCTTTCGTTATATATCCTCCTCGGAAATTACGAGGCTCGTAGGACACGACAAAAGCACTCGGTTCATACGTACTTACAATCTTAATAAACTCTTCTTCACGATCTCTTCTTGCTGTACAATCTAAACGGTATCGTCGAGCGTTATTCATTCCTTCCACTTCAGCTGATGAAACGCTAAAACCTTCATCACGAAGATGTTTCGTTAGCTCTTCATTTTTATTCATAATGTTAACCTCAATCGTAACATACCCAATCGCTAGCTTTTGTTCAATAATTTGCCCTATATATAATCCAACGCCAAACCCTATTGCATAGGATGCCATGTTTAAATAATTTGATAAATCACTAAAAACAATTCCAAGTGCGACAACATAAATAAACCCTTCTAAAATACCAAGTGCTGCAGCCTTTTCCTTCATCCCCTTCACCATCATGATTGTCCTTAATGTAAGAACTGGAACGAAAAGAAGCTGTGCGATGAAAATAATAATCGCTTGTAGCATGAAATCTCACCCCTTCTGTTAAATTCAACTTACGTAGTCTAACAGGATTTTCTTCATCAAGCTACCTAAATTGATAATATTTTTTTGGAAATATTTCAAATATGTTTTCAACTTGATGACATTTTAAAAAAATTATCCCCCAAGAAAAAGTTATATGTTAGAATTATTCCTACTATGTTTCTATTAGAAGGAGCTCATCACTATGAAATCATTAAAAGGAACCCTTCTAGGTTTCGCTAAGGACTTAAGTGGATTTATTCTCCTTATCTTGTTCCTTATTCTCTTTTTTAATATAGATTCTTTTAAAAATGAACAAGTTGGCATAACGGTTCCTGATACGTGGTTGCTCATACATATGAACTTCCTAAGTATTGTCTTAGAAGCAGTTCCATTTATTCTATTAGGCGTTTTCGTTTCAGCCTTGATCCAAATTTATGTAAAAGAAGAAATTATCCATCGTTATTTACCTAAAAATGCTTACGCAGCCCTTTTACCGGCAGCGATTATGGGGGCGATCTTCCCTATTTGTGAATGTGCGATCGTTCCAATTGTAAGACGTTTAATAAAAAAGGGAATGCCCCTTCACGTAGGAGTGGTTTTCCTAGTAGCTGCACCGATATTAAATCCGATAGTTGCTGCTTCAACCTTTTTTGCATTCCGAACTGATCTATCTGTTCTCTATGCACGAATGGGACTAGCATTTATTCTTTCCATTCTCATTGGTGCGATCCTTTATATCATTTTCAAAAATAAAGATCAATTGAGATGGACAAAGGACGAACTTGTTGGGCGACAGGTAGTTGTAGACCCTATCTACCCTAGGAAGATGAATCGTATAAAACAAACGATGTACCATGCAGCTGATGAATTTTTCTTAATGGGTAAATATTTAATTATGGGAGCCTTTGTCGCTTCTTTGTTCCAAACATTACTTGATCGTGAGTTCCTTCTAGCTATCGGAACTAACGAATGGAGTTCTACAGCAGTCATGATGGGATTTGCCTTTTTAATCTCTCTTTGTTCTGAGGCTGATGCGTTTGTCGCTGCATCATTTAACAATACATTCTCAACAGGCTCATTAGTTGCCTTTTTAGTATATGGACCAATGCTTGATTTAAAAAATACGTTTATGCTATTTGCCTTTTTCAAAGTACGCTTTGTCGTGACCTTTATGACTGTCGTTACGGTTGTTGTATTCGCCGCAATGATTGCACTTCAATATCTCCAAATCTTGTAAGGAAGGTGTTGTAAATGAAAAATAATCAATCTGATACTGGATTTCACGCCTATATTCGTGGAATTATTCTAATAGGTTTTGCTTTACTTATGCTTGCATTTTTAATGACGGGTAATATTACGTATTACATCGCACCGACAATGTTCCCGCTTATTTATTTTGCCACTGCCGTCTTCTTAATACTTGGTATTCTACAAATTATTAGAAGTACCAAAAAAGGGCAGGAAGAGGAACAGCTTTGTGATTGCGGTACCGATCACTCTGTACAAGGACCGTTTTTTGTTAAGCTAATTATTTATACGATTTTCATCACCCCGATTGTATTAGGTTTCGTTTTACCAGACCGTTTATTAGACAGCTCAGTTGCAGCGAATCGTGGTGTTCAATTTGGTTCTGGTTTAGTTGAGACGACTCCAGTAGCACAAGAGCCTGCAAACTCTTCATCAACTTCACGAGCAGAAGCATTTCTTGATGACCCGGAGGCCTACTATGCTGAATTAGAAAACCATGAAGGAGCAGATTCTATATCTAATGAAGAATTTTACACCGAAGAAGGATATAACCAATATTACAGCGAGCTTGCTTCAGAGTTATTAGAAGAAGACACCGTTATTGTAACGGAAGAAAATTATTTAGACGTCATGACGATTCTTGACCTACATTTAAATGATTTCATTGGGAAATCAATTGAAACGGTCGGGTTTGTTTTTCAAGAAGATGACTTTGACGATGACCAATTTGTCGTAGCCCGATTTGGAATGACATGCTGTATTGCCGATGCCTCTGTTTACGGAACGATGGTTCGTTCAGATGAGCCTCTTGAACTAGATAATGATACTTGGGTACGCGTAAGTGGCATTATTGGAGAAAGTACGTATGGTGAGATGCGAATTCCACAAATCATGTTACGTGGCTTCGAAATTATCGAAGCACCTGATAGCCCTTATGTATACCCTCGGTTTAGTTTTTAAAGCCATTTCTTTTAGGCCACTGAAACATACAACCTTTTCAGTGGCCTAATGATTAAAATGTTAAGATGATTTGATTGAGACGGTTAATACCTCTGTCGCTCCTCCAATGACATCTATATGCGACTCTTTACTCATTTGCGCTATTTTTTCCACATTCGTAACGACTACAGGAGTGATCGTACTCGTTGCCTTCTTTTTAATTACATCGATATCAAACTCGACAAGTGTATCACCTTTCTTAACGTGATCTCCCTCTTTCACCTGTGTGGTAAACCCTTCTCCTCCTAAATGAACCGTGTCCAGGCCAATGTGAATAAGTATTTCTAAGCCACCTGCTGTTTTCATTCCTACCGCATGTTTAGTTGGAAAGACTTGTACAACATATCCATCAACAGGGGCTACAACCTTACCTTCAGTTGGAGCAACAGCAAATCCATCTCCCATCATTTTCTCACTAAAAGTAGGATCTGGTACCTCTTCAATCGGAATTAATGTGCCTGTTACTGGGCTATAAATCTGTTCTTCGGTAGGCTTCGTTTCTTCTTTTATTCCAAACAATTTTTTTAGCATTTTCAGTGCACTCCTTCATGCGTTCAAGTTAGTCTTACTATACCCTTTATTAACATAGCAAAACGTACAATTTACCATCGTCCTTCACTTTTTCCGCTGTTATCTATTCATCATTTTTTATTTAACATAAACTATAGGGAAGTAAAGAAAGGAGCTGAGGACAATGAGTTACGGTTATAACGGATTTACGTTAATTGTCGTTTTATTCATCCTCTTGGTTATCGTTGGCTCTGCATATGTTTGTTAAAAGAACCGCGTAGCGGCTTTTCTCTGAATTCACTTACACCCACCTTAATTAAGTCTCTAAATACTTTATAAATTTTGTCTTTTC
>NZ_JBGUAV010000008.1:0-167601 GCF_041821005.1 Halalkalibacter sp. AB-rgal2 | reverse complement strand
GAGACTTTGTCCGGGCTTTCTTTCACTCCTCACTATAACTTAAAAAAGAAATAGTGGGTAAGATCACCCGCCGATGACCTTACCCACTAATCTTAGTATGTTTTTTATTACTCAACCGTCATTCTTTTTCTATAACCGATTGTAACTAAACCAATTGCAAACAATGCAATTCCTACTAGTAACCAGTTATACAAATTTGTCGCTGTTGCAGGTAATCCATGCTCATCATTTTGTCCCTTATCTTCTCCATCCCCTGGGCCTTCATCTCCGTCCCCTGGGCCTTCATCTCCATCCCCTGGGCCTTCATCTCCATCCCCTGGGCCTTCATCTCCATCCCCTGGGCCTTCATCTCCATCCCCTGGGCCTTCATCTCCATCCCCTGGGCCTTCATCTCCGTCCCCTGAGCCTTCATCTCCGTCCCCTGGGCCTTCATCTCCATCCCCTGGGCCTTCATCTCCATCCCCTGGGCCTTCATCTCCATCCCCTGGGCCTTCATCTCCATCCCCTGGGCCTTCATCTCCGTTTTGACTAGCTCCTCTTATAATATCTAAACCTTCTATTATGAATGTTCCGCCTTTCACAACAATGTGAGCAGTATGATCGCCTTCATCAAGACCGCGCAGGTGATAGGACGTTTGTCTGTCTCCTCGTGAGTACACTCGATAGTTCTCTTCGGTTAATTCTCCGTCAATGTAAACATCAATAACTGCATCTGGTGTTGCACCAAACAAATTGAACCCCGTTCCTTCAAAATGAAAGAGCATACTAGTATCGCTACTTTCAAGGTTTGGTGTGCTGTAAATATCGACACCCCTGTAATCCATAAAATCTTCTTTTATCTCATTGTCCTTTAATGACACTTTTAACGTATGAGTTGTTTCCTCTAAATCTCTAATCGAGAATCTAATTCCGGTTTGCGGATTAACAGAAAAATCACCCATGTCCTCACCATTTAGTTCAAAATTATATAGAGTTTCATCTCCTGTTCCAGAGAAATAATCAATTCCTGAACCAGTGAAGTTAATAACTAAATATGGATCATCATTAAAATTTGCCCAAGCATTCGTTTGATTAGATCCCCATACATTCCCATTCCTTCTTAACGCATAAACCGTATTTTCCTCCTCACCAACTTCAGAATCTTCTGTTATCGGAATGAAGTTACTTGGAGCAAGATTTGTAACAGCTAATACTGGATCAGTTGTCTCTATTTCTGCTTTTGTAAAACTCACATATCGATCAGTGGTAACCACTTCTAACGTATGTTCTTCATCTTCAAGCCCTTTTGCTGACCAAACGACTTGCTCAATTGAACTATTATTTAAATAATTTGCTTCGCCTACTAGCTCGCCATTTAAATAAATATCAGCCGTACCATTCGAAGGATTTGTTATCCCAAACAACCTAACCTCTGTTCCTTTAAATGTAATTTCAAACGATCCTCCTACTCCTGACCATGTATTCGTATTATTCGATGACCAACTACCAGAATAATACACATGATTTAACTCGCCCCGTTCATCGGCTGCATCTCTAAAACCGACAGTAACCCCATTCCATACAGGTACATCTATACTTGCCGTCATTCGTGTACGATTAAAATGAGCATACCCGACTTGACCGAATTCCCACTGACCAATGTAGCCGATTGGATTACTACGATCGTTATTATTTCGTGCTTCTTCTACTGTGCCTACCTTCATACCTTGCGCGCTATCATATTTTTCAGATATATATGGGTAGCCATCAATTGGATCGACACGTAGCTGATCATAAAGGGTTTCATAATAACCTGATCCAATAACCGCTCTTCCTGACATAACAAGCGAGTCCTCATCCTTATAAAACGCTATTTCTTCATCATTCACATATAAAGTAAAAATATTTTCCTTAGCTTCAAATGCAAGGTTATTCCAAACATTTGGCTTGAAACCATCTACTGTGCCACTTGAAACGACATTACCAAGCTTTAAGATTTCATACCTTCCATCTGAATATATACGTGCATTGTATGGTGCATGCGAATCCGTTCCACCTGCCTTCACATGTCGTAATCCTATTAGCGCATAATTACTTCTCTCACTCACTTCAGGTGTGTAAGTATCAAGTAAAAAATCATAAGACACCTTATAATTCACCCAGCGATAGTCCCCAAAGTTCGTATGTGGGTTACTATTACTTGCAGACCCGTCCGTTCCTCCCCAAACAGCCCAATCCGCGCCGATAATGTCATGTGTTATTTTTTGTTGAAGCATATTGCCTCGTTCATCTGCCTCTGGAATATCTCGCGCGATACGGTTCGCACTTCCACTCGTCTCTTGTATCGTGGCTTCTTTCACGACTTCAAATGCTCCCCGTTGATCAGTCGTATAACGTGGTGTACCTCCTCGACGTTCAACGTAATCTCGTCCTTGATCATCGGTAGGATACTCACTATATTCAAAATCATCAACATACGGTAACGGAAGTATCGTATCCTGTGAACTATCAAAAGGACTAGATGAATACTCAAATCCTTCTATTTTAGATTTTTGATCGAGAGTTGTGACTGTCAAAAGCGAATAAGGCTTCACCTCGATTTCATACTGACCATCAACTGGCTCAATTTTATCAATTTGCTGAAACCAGTTCGCATCATAGGACTGACCTGCGTCTGGACCTCTTGTTTCCCACACGTATAAAGGCGCATTTTCTTTTCCATTTAAATTCTTCGCTTCGATTTGATAGTGACGTGTCTCTCGCGTATTGTTGGCATATACTGTTGTATAATCATCAGATTGTGGGTCTTTTACTGTCAAATAGTTATGAGTGCTCGTATCCACATCAACTCCACCATCCATGAAATTCCCGTCACTAAAGGTGGCACCTTTAATATACATCCAGCGCTCATTTTCTTCTGTAGTTGTATTATTGTATCCAACAAAATTCATAACATGACGCACTCCTAATAATCCTCCATCAACTTCAAAGGAACCATTCCATGGTGTAAATGCATTAATTAAATGTTTTGGTGTATAAGAAGAACCTTGATAAAATGCCCCTACAGAAGGCTGAAAATCAAAAGAAACTGCTTGGAGTGGATGTTCTCCTGCACCTTCCCAGCTGTATATAGAAATTATTCGTGACGTAACATCAACAATACTATAGCGTCCACCAAGGCCTTGATAATGTGGCTCCATATTAATTCGATACCTAGCATTAATCATTGGTGAGACCCCTTCTGAAGACCATATCTCTTTCGGCTCTTTACCTTCAGCTATTAAATGGCTTTGAAGCTGTGTCAGCTCACTTGAACCAGTTAAGCCGTAATGACTACTAATGACACCAATTTCATCAATTAAGTCAGGATGATCAAGCAATGTCTGACTGATGGTTCTCGTATCACGATAACCATCACCACCAACTAATTTAATGTCCTTATAAAATTCATCATAATTCGGCTCTTCCTTCATTCGTGACGTATAATACTTCAACCACTCAAGCTCATTCCTTCCATTATTTTGAGCTCGTTCATTTTGTGAAATCCCAACATAATCAAGACGAAAGCCAAACTCTTCATAAACTGCGTCAATCGTCTGCTTAAACCATTGATATCGATTTTCGTACTCTTGATTAGCTGCACCTTCCCACGTCCAACGAGGCTCTCCCCAGCGAAGGATTTCAGTTGTAATGTGAGGGTTAATAGCCTTCGCATCTGCAGCAAATTGAAACCCTGCTCCACGTAACACGTTTGCCGGTTCATCAGCATAACGCATCGTCGCAGGCTCTGTCCCTGAAGAAGAATCGACATCTGCACCTAGCTCCACTTTTACATGAACGAGCCCTGCACCTGTATTCGGATCAAATAGTTGGTGCATCATCTCCCAATATTGATCAGGATGCTCTTCTTTATAATCGATCATTAAACGAGACGTGTTATTTGCTGAAACTGTACCAAATCCTTTAAACCGGTTATACTCATCGACATCCGTTCCATCTATAACAATTGTTCTCGTCCTGTCCTCTGCTCTTGATTCATTTCCAGCCATCATCATGACAAGCAAAGTAATCATGATGAGACTTATCACAATATACAACCAATACATTGAATAACGTTTCATTTCATTAACCATTTTTCAACTCTCCCTTTTATCAGGAAACAATCATGACTGAGAGTATAAGGTAAACAGTTGATCCTGATCATCATTTGACTTGTTCCTTACAACAAGGTGTCACTCATGATGAAAAGACAAATTCCTTCAATCACCTCCTGCGTTGAGTAAAATGATTATTAATCTTGAGACCAGCATCTATAATAGCGCTTACATTTTAACATAAGCATACCTACTTTCTATGCCATTATCTTGACTATCTATAGTGCTATTTTTGCATATTTGATTTCTAGATATCGAATGTTATGTCTTAAAACGCTTAAACACACAGCCGCTTCAGCAGCTGTGTGTTTAATTTGCCTTTCGATACTCTAGTGGCGATATATCATTACGCTTTTTAAAAAGCTTTATAAAATAACTCGTATTTTCATACCCAAGCATGTGGGCAATATCTTCAATTGCCTTATTGGTCTCACGTAAATAAGTTGCTGCCTTCTCCATTTTCACCCGTATAACATACTCTATAAACGTTTCACCGGTTTCCTTTTTAAACAATCGACTAAAATGACTCGGATTCATATAAAGGTGATTAGCAACAGCTTCCATCGTAATCCGTTCTTGTAGATGTTGCTCAACATATTTCTTCGCTTCCCACACTTCTAACCGTTCGGTACGACTAGATGATTGCACAAAATGAATGATACGATGGAAGAAGTCGTTCATATACTTCTTAAGCTGGCACACATTAGCTAATTCATGGATGCTACTATGATCTGAATTATGATGTTGCTCATGCGCAAAGGTGTAATGGTAATGAAGCTCAATCGTGATAATAAGATTATGAAGCCAGCTTCTAACGGAATCTGGGTGATAATGCCCCTCTTTTATAATCGTAATCCATCGATCAACTGCCTGTGAGGCTTTTACTTGGTCCCCTTCAAGCGTTACCTTCTTCCATTCCTCTAACGCTTCATTGTACCAGTGAAAAATCGTTTGATCCGGTTCAGATCCGTTAAACTGTTCCAAATGAATAATCTCTTCCTCTTCAACATAAAACCATCTAGCTTCACAACTCGTTAATTGTTTGAGTGATTGTTTTAATTCTACCATTGATGTAACGGCCTGTTTATAAGCAAATGTTATGCACACTCCACTACATTTTTTTAATGTAGTTTGAAATTGCTTCAGCCTTTTGCGAACTTCCTCATAAGGATTTTCTTTCATTGTTGGTACAAATGGAAAGCACCATATCAATTGATCCGGTTCATAAAGAACACCTCCAAGCTCGTCTCCTTGCCCAAGCGTTTCCTTAGCTACTTTCTCAACAAAAAAAGAAAATAGCTCCTCTGATGAATGAAATTTCTCCCAGCCAGCTTCAATGTTCACCATTCTTCCACTAATCGGAATGTAATGATATTCATCCATATTCAATTGAAAGAACTCGTTTGTATATCTCCATTCACGCTCACTTAAATTAGAAGATGACAGAAACTTTTGCAGCCATTGCTTTTTCATATTTTCTTTATTTTGATCGACGATTGTTTTTAAAGAGGCGACCTTTGCTTGTTCTCGCTTCTGTTTTCTAGCCTCAGACACAAGCTTATTAACCGCTATTCGAAACGTTTTAGGTTCTAGTGTTTCTTTTAAAATATAGTCATTCACAAAGAGTCGTACAGCTTTTTGAGCATAATGAAAGTCATCATGACAGGAAATAATGAGTGCTTGAATATGTTCATTAAGTGATTTCATTTGCGCAATTAGCTCTAAGCCATTCATATTCGGCATATCAATATCTGTAATGAGTATATCTGGTGTTGTGTCTCGAGCTATTTCGAGTGCATCGATTCCTGTCTCACATTTCCCAATGATCTCTAAACCTAACTCTCTCCACGAAATCATCCCATACATAAACTCCAACATTTGAAAATTATCATCAACGAGAAGAACCTTCATCCTCCACCTCCATTTTAGTGTCAGCAGGAAAACGTAATCGAACCGTTGATCCCTTCTTCCTCTTTGATTGAATATACAGTTCAAATCGATCCCCATAAATCAAAGTCATTCGTTCATACACATTTTTTAAACCAATGCCAAATTCCTTCCTAGGCTCCTTAAGATATGTTGCAATCATTTGCCTTTTGTCATATTTAAGACTCTTTTGCAAGGTATTTAGATCAGTTGCATCCATGCCCTCTCCATCATCTTGAACGTAAACGATCACATGACCATCCTCAACATAGGACGTGATCGTTATCGAACCATGATGATTCTGAATGCCATGCTTGCAAGCGTTTTCTACAATTGGTTGAATGAAGAACCTAGGAACAATGACATGCTTAGCTTCATAACTTATGTGTGTATGAAGCTTAATCGGATGCCGCCTCATCGAATTAATCACATCGATATAATCAGTCATGTGCTCAACTTCCTCTTCAAGCGAAATCGATTCATCTCCTTTGTACACACTACGTAAAAACTTGCCAAATGATAGAATTAAATCTGCTGATTGTTCGTCATTATTTTTTAGTACTTGGATTCGTAATGTACTAAGAACATTAAAAATAAAATGAGGCTTAATTTTTGATTGTAGTACAGCCATTTCGGCCTTCCTTTTCATTCGTTGCTCAAGCTTCACTTTACCGAGAGCCTCTTGGATTCGATCAAGCATTAAATCAAACGCCATGCTTAACCGTCCGATTTCATCATTACGTCTAATATTCGAGCGAACCTCTAGATTCCCTGCATCAATTTCTTTGGCAATAGCAGCTAAATTTCCGATTGGTTGCAAATAGCGATTGACAACAAATAATAAAATAATTACTAATAAGATAAGTGCCATTGTTAGTATATATACATTAAATGTATACGCATTTCCTAACTCGTCAATCGCACTATGATAAGGCATAGCACTAACGATCGTCCAATCACCATTTGAAAAAGGTTGATAGATTAATAAATTGTCATCATCGCCTGAATCCATTATTAAATATGAGTCTTCCTCATCCATCTGTTCATAATATGGAAAGAGCTGACTAATTAATATATCAGAATCATCATATAAAACGCTTCCATTTTCGTCTAACAAAAAAATAGTTCGATCCTCGGCAAGGTTTTTCGTTAAATGGTCAAGCGCGATTTTGTTAACACCAGCAAACATATATGCTGTTGTTTCCCCTCTATAGTTCGTTAGCTTTCGGCCGAGCACAATCACTTGATCATTTTGATAAAGTAAATGACCTGGCTCTCGGGCATCCTGTAAATCCTTCGCAAGAAAACGATACACTTGGTATGTCGAAATACTCTCCACTTTCTCAAACCATGCTTCTAATTGTTCGTATTCAAAACTGCCATTGAACGACGTATTTGAAAAATAATAATCACCTTCTGCTGGAAGAATGGCCATTCGAATGTAGCTATTCCTTGTAATGTGATCTAACTTTGCGTTTATATCGAGAAATGCTCTAGGTGGAATCGGTTCTTGTAATCCACGATTTAATATACTTCTAATTTCCGAATCAAAATGAACATAATTCATCGATTGAATGACGTCATCGACCAATTTTGAAAAATATACATCTGCTAGCTCTAAGTTGTATTTCTCACTTTTAATCGTTTGCTCTTTCACCACATTTAGACTTGTTACGATAATATTCCCCATACTAAAGAGGATCGGCAGTGCCATAAATACGAAAATAATGAGCAGTAGCTTTTGACGAAAGGAGATTGCTTTTTTAATCTTGTACATCTTCTCCTTTATCCTTCTCATCCTCTTTCACATCCTGATCCGTTTTCATTTATTATAACAGACACTGTTTCCTCCATAACGAGCTTTAGATGTTTCCTTTCTCTACATTTGATGAAAGCCTAATGAGAAGCACCGTTCTTCTCATTAGGCATATTAGCAATCGTCCTTTTAAAATCTATTCACTAACATTTGCATCAATGACACTTTGCACAGCTTCATGGGCATTTTCAATCGTCGCATCAAGATCTTGCTCCTCTAACAAGAAACGCTCAACCTCATTACGATACGCTGTCTCAACTTCACCAATGAAAGCAGGTGGGATGAAGACAGGTGCCGCCTCTGAAACGTCTAATGTATGAATAAGTGATTCCATATTAACCAATTCAATGTCCACCTCTGGACTTGCATCGTGTAAGCGTGTAATAACATCTTCCAAATCAGCACCTAAATAGTCTGGTAAATATTTTTCTTGTAATACAATTCCTTCTGTCGTATACCAGCGAATAAATTCAAAGGCTTCTTCCTTATGCTCAGAACCTGAATACATCGTTAAGAAATCCGCACCCGCTGGCGTTGTAATTGGGTCGCCTTCACTCGCTTTCGGATAAGGAGCATACGCTACAGTAAATTCTGGAGCATCATCCACCCCACCTCGTTCATTTATCATCCAGCTCCCTGTCATAATCATCGCTGCACTCTCACCAAAAAATTGTGGGCGATAATTTAAATCAAGAGAAATGGTATCAGCATACGGAGTCGCTGACCCTTCTTCATGACCTCTTTCACGAATTTCAAGTGATTGTCTAATGTGATCACTGTCGACATTGGACGTGACTCCATCATCCTTAATGATGTTACTGTCTGTCGGCTGGTTGAACGCTGCTAATTTAACATAATCCATCCATGTATGAAAGAACGTACCATAACGCTTGCTTGGTCCCTCACCTTCCGTCAATGCGGCTGCATAATCCATATATTCATCCCAAGTCCAATCAGTTGGCACATCTAATCCAGCTTCATCAAGTGCATCTTGATTCAACATCACAAAGAACATATTGTATTTTCCAGGTAATGCATAATAATGACCATCCACATTCGTATTCACTCGATACTCATTTTCATATTCTATTCCTGCTACATCTAGATACTCATCTAATGGTTCAAACATGCCTTGAGCTACACGTTGTGAATAATTTGCTGCATCGTTGACAATGATGACATCCAACTGATCACCAGATGCTGCTGCTAAATCAATCTGTTGCATCGTTTCATTCGCATCATTATTTTCTGGACTGACTGTTTCCACTTTAATATGTGGGTGATCGGCTTCAAACGCTTCTACCACCTCATGCCACCTATCCTGCTCCTCATTGTACCAATGATGCATACGAATCGTTACAGGCTCATTCCCATCTGTATTCTCTTCTTCTTCTGGTGTATCATTTTCATTTGTTGTCGTGCCTCCATCATCACTTGAACAAGCAGCCAATCCCATCACAAACAATAAACTCAATAATAAGTGCATCCATTTGTTTTTCTTCAATACAAAAACCTCCCCTTTTATTAAAAATAATATTTATCCTTTCACTCCACCCATAGCAATTCCTTCAATGACATATTTCTGTCCAAGAAAGAAAATGATAAGTAATGGAAGGATAGCTGATACGGTACCAGCCATAATCAAGCTGTAATACTCACCACTCATCGAAGTAAACCGTGAAATACCGATTTGAACCGTTGATAAATGATCTGACCGTAAGAAGATAAGTGGTCCTTGATAATCATTCCACGTCCAAATAAAACGCAGAATCGCATACGTTGAGATCGCTGGCAGTACTAACGGTACAGCCACCTTACGAAAGATCGTCAAATGACCGGCTCCATCAATTTTAGCTGAAGCGATATAATCATCATGAATCCCCATAAAGAACTGCCTTAACATAAATGTCCCTAATACACTAAAACTATTTAATAAAATAAGCCCTAAATGTGTATCAAATAAATCCAAATACATATACAGCATAAATTGCGGAACTAAAATGGCCTGTGCAGGAATCATGAATGTCGCCAATACGAGTATAAAAATAAGATGGCGTCCTTTAAAATGAATCTTTGAAAAGCCATAAGCAGCCATCGTAGAAACAACTGTAGAAATGAGTGTTGTCATAACCGTTACTTTAATAGAGTTCCAATAATACAGTGGGAAATCTCCACTCCATACCTCTACATAATTGCTCCAGCGCCATTCACTCGGAATCCATTGAATTGGGTATACGAACACTTCTAGTTCAGGCTTTAATGATGCAGAAATCATCCATATAAAAGGGAGTAGAAAGATGATTCCAATTATCAACATAAAGATCGTCAGCATGAGCTTAACAGTTTTGCTTTTAATGTCATTACGACCCATCTATTCCACCTCCGACTAATAATTGACCCATTTCTTCTGCCCCCACCACTGAACGGCGGTAATAATTAATAATATCAACAGTAGTACCATTGAAATCGCAGAAGAATAGCCTGAACGTAAATTTTCAAATGCTTGCTCATACAAATAATAGACGATAACCGAAGTCGAATAGCCTGGCCCGCCACTCGTTAATACAACAATTAATTCGAATGATTTAAAACTATAAATGATTCCCGTTATTAGGAGAAAGAATGTCGTTGGCGAAAGCATAGGCAGCATAATATACCAAAACTTTTTCAGCATATTGGCTCCATCCATATCGGCAGCTTCATACATCTCCATTGGAATATTTTGCAAAGCTGCTAAGTAAATAATGAGGTTAAAGCCAATAGACACCCAAATACTAATCATGATAACTGATATTAACGCCCACCTCGTATCTGCTAACCAACGTGGGGGATTTTCAATTCCAAGTGCCATTAAAAACTCATTAATCGGTCCATAAGACGGATGGAACAATAATTGAAACACAATCGCAATGGCGACAATACTTGAAATATACGGCATAAAAAACGTAATTTTAAAAAACGCCTTCATGTATACATGCTTATTAATTATGATTGCCAACAGTAATGAGAAGAACATAGTTAACGGCACAGCGAAAATAAGCCACATATTATTTCGAACCGACTGTATAAACAAATCATCTTGAACAAGTCTTGTATAATTAGCAATGCCAACAAAATTCATATCATCAATGCCTCTAATAAACACCCAATCGGTAAAGCTAACAAACAATGCAGCAAATATCGGTAAGATGACTAAAATCGTCGTCCCGATAACCATTGGACCAATAAAGAAATAACCAGCCAACGTCTCTTTCGTCTGCATATTTAGCGCCCACCGTCTCTTTTTTTTCGTTTTCTGTTTAGGTGACGTTTGCGATCTAGTCACTGGTTCCATTTATCTCACTCCTAACCTGTCGGTCTCTCTTCCATATTTGCTTCTATAAGTTTAACGGAATAATAAAGCGCTTACATCAAATTATTTTGTCAATTGATAACACTATTTTGACTGAACATAATCGATAGTCGTTATAACCATCATCGATACTAACAGTCTATTCCCCAAAAAATAACTTCAACTTCACAAATAACAACAGAAAAGAAACCTAAAAGGAGGACACCGAAGAAGTTGAAAACCAAACTTTTTCGGTACCTCCCCAAAAGGCCACTCTTTTGAACTCCTATGATTTATTTTCACTAATCAAATTAATTTAGTGTATAATTATCTCGAAACTCTTTTGGCGTCAATCCCGTCACTTTTTTAAAAAAACGAGTAAACGAATGTGCGGCATTATAGCCAACTTCCATTCCAACTTCACGTATTTTAACATTTCCATCTCTAAGGAGCTTCTTTGCCTTTCTGATCCGACATTTATCAATGTATTCCGATAAATTAATGCCATATTCCTGTTTAAAGAAATGTGATAAATAAGATGGATTAAAATAATGAATCTCCGCTAAGCGAACTAGTGATAAATCCTCACTTAAATTATTTTCAATGTATTGGCAGATTCGCTCGATTACTTTTGAGGCTCTGTCTCGTTCATCCGTTTGTTTGACCTTGAAAACCTCCGTTGCAATGTCATTTAAATATCGAAAACCGCTTTTCATCGAGGCATGATCATCCAGTCTCAATAACTTTTCCGAATGATCAATTCTATTGGACCAGCCCATCCTATTAATATAGGAATACAGAACAATTGCCACAGAAAAGTATGTTTCGATCATTTGTTGTATACAACCATTTTGTAACGACTGTTCTAATTCTTTCAACACAATGAAAAATTCCTCTGAACGATTCGCTTCTAGATGAACGACTAAGATTTCAACTATTTGACTAGACTCTAATCCTTTGTTACTAGTATATTCATTATTTTGCTCTTCTGAAGCACGCAAAATAACCGGAATGTCCTCCCCTATTTTCAGTTGCTGAAGCTGTCTTAGGTGTTCATACATTTTTGTTACGCTTCCCCATTTATTAAATCCACCACTTATCGTAAATCCAATTGTTATATCAATTGAACTTAAACATTCCTCTTGAACGAGTTCCAACGTACCTTCTAAATATTTATTAAAATGATTATCCATTTTCTCATTTTTAGTAGATGAGATTGGTTGGATAAAGAAAAGAATATCTCCATGCTTATCGACAATCCCATTACAATGAATCTGTTCAGAAAAGTGATCCTCCCAAATCGCTCGAACAGCGGAAAGAATTTCACTTCTTTCCGTATATGTTTTTCCTTTTTGATAATCCAAATGAGCAAGAACCATCATAACCCCACTTGTAGGATCTAATGAAATATTTAATTTATTGAACTCCCTTTGAAGTACTTCTTGATCTGCACACACCGCATTGCTTTTTTGTAAGAGGTGTCTCAAATAATCTCCTTGCGCCATCATTTCATAGGCGTATATTTGCTCGCGAGATTGCTCTAACAATAAGTTATCAAGTTGGCGGCGTTGAATTTCCTCCATCACTTCGATAACGGTTTCCGTCACCTTATCGTACCCTTCTGTTTTGAGTAAATACCGAACATTGGGCATTTGAATCGCTTTATATGTATATTCAAAGTTACTATGACCCGTCAGAAAAATGGCTTTACACCTAGGCCAATATGCATGTATTTCTTCAATTAGTTCCAATCCGTTCATTCCAGGCATCGCAATGTCTGTAAGTACAATATCAATTCTAGTATTGGACATCCAATTTAAAGCCTCTTTTCCAGAGTATGCTTTGCAAACATCTAACCGGTCAGGCATTAAGCGACTAAACACTTCATATAAACCATCAGTAATGATTTCTTCATCATCCACGATCAATAGTCTGTACATCCTCATTCTCCCCTTTTTGTTTTAATTCGGATCACGACTTTCAGACCGCCGAGTTCACTTTTCGACAAGAACAACCCACTACCATTCCCATAAGTTAATACCATTCTTCGGTGAATATTAATCATACCTGTCTGCTCCTGATGCTCGTTTATGTTCATAATTTGCTTGGACAATTTATCAATCTTATTATCATTGACCGTGTCACCATTATCCTCAACGATCATTGAAAATTCATCATTTAACACTTCATAATGTATGCGTAGAAACCCTTCATCCGACATTTTTTCAAGACTATGCTCATAGGCATTCTCGATAATCGGTTGTACGATCAGCCTCGGTACTTTTAACCGTTTCATTTGCTCAGGTAATTCTTCAAATTGCACTTTAATACGCCTTGAAAAACGCAGGTTTTGAATTTCTGTATACATGCGAGCATGCTTAATTTCTTCCTCTAACGATACTTCATTTTCGCCATTACGTGTAATAAATCGAAAATACTCGCCAAGCATTTTTGTAAATACTTCAATTCTCTCCGTATCCTCTATCTTTGCAAGTGAATTCAAGATAAAGAAACTATTATATAGAAAATGTGGATTTATTTGGGATTGTAGCTGTTTTAATTCTGCCTTTTGCATCATTAGCTTTTGCTTATAATCTTGATCAATAAGCTGTTTTAGTTTTACTAACATTTTATTATAGCGATCGTATATAAAACCGAACTCATCTGTTTTTTCATGTTTAATAGGCTTATCCAAACCACCACTCTCCATCGTTTTAAACCCATCAACGAGAAGTAATAGTGGTCTATGAACGAGCTTATAAGTAGAGTATGAATAAATAATAATGGTAACAATAGAAGTAACGATAAATACCCACACCCAATTACTAAATTTATTTAACGGACTTTTTACGATCTCTTCTGGTAAATAGGTTACTACAAAAAGCCCCAACTCTTCAGAATAGGCTTTGTCAAAATGATACAGGCTGCCATCCACGTCCACTCTATTCGTACTATCTTTTAATCTTCTTTCTACATTTAAGTATTGGTTGGGAATTCTATTCGATTCCTCCCCTATGGACAGCATCACTCTCCAATCTTTTGAAAGTAAAAATGTACCACTTTCTGGATACATGTTTAACGTATCTAACGATGTCTTCAACTTTTCAGCGTCCAGTTCGATTTGGACTGTATACAGGGGCTCTCCCTCTTGATCAATTCCCATCACTGAAGGACTTAGGTATAATAAATCATCGTTTTTTATTAATCTATCTTGATTACTTTTCAAAGTCGTTTCTGTCGCACCATAGAGTTGATGATCAACATTTTGAACGGCATTAACTGCTGAAATGGTTACATCAATAGAACGAATGTGTATCGAGATATCCTTAATATAAGCACTAGTATTTCGAATAGAAGTCAATCGGTGGAGAATATAATTAATACTTGATTTTTTTTCAGTACTATCCATCATATCCCAAGTTAAAGCGATTTTACGCAATTCTCTTTCCTGTAAAATATCGAATTGCTGTATTTCCATCCATTCAATTTCGCGATTTAAGTTCTCTAAATAAGATGTTAATTGCACTTGTGCATATCTTGAAATTTCCTGATTCGCATTACTATAGCTCCAATTATACAAATATAAACCTAATAATATAATTGGAAGAATAACAACATGATACATAATAAGTAATCGTACAAATAATGTTTTTCGAAAAATAGTAGCACGTTTGTTAAACAAGAAACTCCCCTCCGATGCTGTTCGATCCGTAGACTTTTTGACAGACAAAACTGCATCAGACTACGAGGTCACTGAAAACTAAGAATAGCTTTTCCAATGCTCTTTATTTGAGTAACAAAAGTTGAAGACGTTGTGCACGGCTCAGTGCTCTCTAGAATACTTCATTTTCTATCTCGTTCTGAGTACCATTGATTCACTTCTGCTGTCATTTCTGCTCCGCCCATTCGATGCCAATCATCAACAAATTGATCGAATTCATCAATAGAACGACCAAGGATAATATCTATAAATGTATCGTGCATTAAATCGTCCAATATAGGTTTCATTTTAATCATCGTATTTGTCGGTGCTCCTACAAAATGATCATATAACAGTTGATCATTAGCAGCATATTGCTCAAGTATTGAAAAGGCACCTTCTGGTCCATACGTTCGTTCCCATCCCCAGCCCGATTTATCATGCTGGTTCATATAATGATCAATATTCTTTTGAATGGCTCTTGCCTCTGGCTTCAAATTGGAATAATCTCCAGACGATCGTGCTTGTTCGAGTTGACGATACGCCTCCAAATTTTTTAACGCTGGATATGGTGTAACGGGCGACACTCTCCAAACAGGAAATGGTGTACTATAATAGACTTCATATTCAGCTGTCTCCCCCCAGTTTTTCTCTAAGTGAAGATTAATCATTTTGATGACCGCTTCTGGATAGTCATACCCTTCCTTGACCACTAAAAAATAATTAGTTGAAAACTTCAAAGGCACTTTCGGTAGTTGTTTTGAATGAGAAACGATCGGGTAAGCTTGCCACTGTACACTTTCATCATCTAAACGACTTGTCCCCGCGACAAAGGATGCCCATTGTTCACCATAAAACATTCCTACTTTTCCCTTTTCAACTAGGTTCTCAACTTTCACACCATCTTTAAACATAAATTCATGATCTAGTTGGCCATCATGATACATTTCTTGTAGCGCTTTCAAACCAACTTTCACCTCTGGTTGAACTCCTCCAAAAACTAGTTCTCCTTGTTCATTTTCTACCCAAATTGTTGGATACGCTCCGTACCCTGCCATGAATCCAGTAATTCCTAGTACAGGGTCCCAAAGATGTTGAGTAATGGCTAGACCTAACGTATCATCTTCACCTGATTGATTCGGGTCATTATTTGTAAACGCTTTCGAAATTTCAAGTACGTCATCCATAGTTGTTGGAGGATCTAGATTTAACGTCTCTAGCCAATCTGTGCGAATCCAGATAAACTGTGCTCTCTCAATAGAAGATTCAATTTCAGGTATCCCCATTAAATTCCCATCAATCATAGCAGCTTCAAATGGACCTGAGCCTTCTTGATTCATAATCTCCTTCGTAAAAGGAGTCGCATACGTCTCGTAAACAGAAGAAAGATCTTGTATTAAGCCTGCACTGTTCAATTGTCTTAATTGCTGAGCACTTACTTTTGCTACATCAGGTAAGTTTCCCGAAGCAAGAACAGCACCTAATTTTCGGTGATAAAGGTCGCCTTTCGCTTTCCAATCATACTTAACTTCTATACCTAGTACTTGTTCATAAAGCCTACTCCAACGATTATCATCTAATGTTTCTCCAGGCAGCTCATTCAGTATATTTTCTAAACTCTCACTTGTCTCTCTAACTAAATGAATTTCAATGGAAGGAGAATATTTAGTTAGTCCAGGATGCTGATCAATCATTTCGTCTTGATCTCCAAGTAGAACAGAATCTTCGCCCCTCTCCAAACCTTGTTCACAAGTTGACAAGATTGGCATCATGAACAACACTGTCAGAAGAATACTGGCTTTATTTGATTTAACCCACACAAGTAATGGACCCCATTTCATAGTTTAGTAATATTGAAATAGCGTATTATTATAAATTATTCTATCATAGTTTGTTTTTTACAATACACATTTATTTAGATCATTACCATTTGTTTATTTCATTTGGAATTTGAATCGTACCATTCATCATCCACCTGCTTTTACACATCTATTTGCACTTATCTTATGCAAACCTTTTGGATTTAAGTAATTAACAATCATACTCTTCATATAAAAAATGGCCTGGATTGGTTTTTCTGATGAGAGCAACCGATCCAGGCCATTTATCGAGTATCTAGATCATACATTCAGTTTTGTATATCGAAAATAATCAAAATCGGCAAAACCTCCAACTTCCCTTGTTGCATAATTAAATAACCCTATTCGACAACCCATAAAATGGTCTAATGTGTATTGTAGTTTGACCACACCTCCAATTTGCGTCCATTTCAACCCATCATCTGAATAATAACAACGAGAAATATCGATACTATTTTTAAAATCAAATTCCATCTTTAGATAAATTTCATCTCTATCATATCGAACGCTTTCAACTAGTTCCTGCTTGCCTGTATTACCTTTCACACACATCTCAACATAACGATTTCCCGATTCATCTATCCGAATTCCAACTGTCCCAAAATGAAACTGTAGCGCAACAATCCCCGCATAATCACCTGGTTTCATATATTGACTGTCCATTAAGGTCATTCCACTACAAGCAGGGCCTTCAGTTCTTTGTGTTAATGTATTACGCGCATATTCGACACTTTCTGTTAAATGTCCCGTTATCAACCTCAAATAACCTGGTCTTGCTGTAACTGTCCACCATTGATTGTTAGGATTATGATTCCACTGCCAATTATAAGACAATTTGTTTTCCTCATAATTAAACTCATCACTTTTAACAATTGACACTGATTCCAGCATTGGTAACTTTGCTTCAAAAGCCTTTGGAACTTTCCCATCAAAACCAAATATCGGCCAATTATCTAACCATCTAACAGGTACAGCACAAGGAATTCTTCCAACAGCACCATGATCCTGAAATAAAAAAGCGTACCATTCCCCGTGAGGCGTATCCACAATACCTCCTTGAGCAACTCCTTGATTTTGATAACCCATATCATTATCAAGAACAATCCTACGCTCATAGGGACCCAAAAGCTCTTTCGAACGATAGCAAATCTGTCGTCGACGTTTATTTCCAAACTTTGGCCACTCAATAAAAAATAAATAATAATAGCCATTTAAATGGTACGCATGACACCCTTCACATCGTAGGCCAATGCCTTCATACTCCGTAACAAGCAGTACCTGATCTATTCCGCCTTCTTTTTTCGCAGTAGCATCTTCCGTTAATTCCGTAATACGGATGTCACCATTTCCATGAATAACAAAGACTCGTTCATGATCAAACAACAAGCACGGATCATGATGAAGCCCTGGAATAACAGAACATTCCCACTCACCGTTTTCAATATCATTTGTTTGATACATGTAAAATTGATTGGTGTCATTGCTTGAAAAACAAAGATAGAATGTTTGATTATGATAACGTAAGCACGTCGCCCATGACCCTTTACCATAAATGTTCTTTCTATCAATTAAACGATGTTCTTCATTATCAGCAAATGTGTCAAACACATAATTAACGATCTCCCAATCTTTTAAATTACATGATTTCATTATCGGACAACCTGGCATTGAATGCATACTCGTACTTGACATATAGAAGTATTTCCCTACACGAATCACACTAGGGTCTGGAATATCGGTCCAAATAATTGGATTTGTAATGATTGTATTACTCATGATAACCTCTCCTAAATAAAATACATTCTTTGATCATGAACGTGCCACATCCAATAGCTTCCAATAGGATTTCTTTGGTTGGTGATTCGAGTCAAAAGGGAACGGCCAATTTCGACGACCCCTTACAGGAAAATCATTTAACCAAGTATAGTCATCTGCTGCACCCCAAAAAGTAACAGATGAAATAACGTCAGAATACTCTTTAAAAATGTTAAAAAACATTTCATATCGTTCAGCTTGCATTTCCATTAACGCTTCTGTCGGCTCTACTAAATCAGTACGACGGTCATCATGATTGAAAACGGATACATCCAGTTCGGTAATATGTAACTGTAATCCAAGGCTTGCATATCTCTCAAGCCCTTGACGAATAAGATCTTGTGTCGGATATTCCAAATTCCAATGAGCCTGTAATCCAATTCCATGAATGGGTGTACCATTCTCTTTCAATGATTTAACCATACTATATATTTTTTCTCTTTTCTTTGGAACAAATTCATTATAGTCATTATAGAACAAGAGTGCATTTGGATCCGCACTGTGAGCATATTCAAATGCTTTTGAAATAAAGTCCTCACCTACAATATCAAGCCATTTTGAAGGCCGAAGCATCTCTTCGTTTTTGTCAGAGACTACTTCATTAACTACATCCCAAGCATATATTTGCCCTTTATAACGCTTCATCACCGTTTCAATATGTGACTGCATTCGCTTCAAAAGAGTTTGTCGATCTACGAGATTTCCATCCTGTTGCTCAAACACCCACTTTGATGTTTGATTGTGCCATACAAGCGTATGTCCCCTAACTTCCATCTCATGTTCTTTCGCGAAAGAGATAAGACGATCCGCATGCTCAAAAGTGTAATGATGTTCACATGGATGGAGACTTTCGAATTTCATTTCATTCTCTGCAGTTATACTATTATAATGATAACTAAGTAGATCACGTTGAGTATGAATTGTCTTCGAATTCACAGCTGCTCCAATTGAAAAATAGTCCCCAAACACCTCATGAAGCCTTTTACTTTCTGTCACCTTAGGATTCTGCACCATTTTTCATCCTCTCGTTACACGTATCCAAATGTGTATATATGGTTTAGTCTAGCGAACTTAGATATTTACAACAACCTGTCATTCTATTGGTTCTTAACCCTATACCTTATAGGTTACCAAAACGAAAGAACTCTTTTTTAACTCAAATTATTTAAATTAGAATATTAAATGAAGCTGGGACAATTGTGTTTAAACAATTGAGAACCCGAACAAATACATTGGTGCAAATGACTCTCCTAACTACACTTCGTATAAACACTTTCGTTATGTCCCAACCTCATTCAACCTAATCTACATATTCATTCTTCTTTTACGAATAACCAATAAAGCTACACTACCTATAACGAGCAATGCAAGACCGTACATAAGATAAGTGTACAGATCCGTCGCCGTACTAGGCAATACTTGGTCATCTTGACCGTCCTGACCATCCTGGCCATCTTGACCGTCCTGACCATCCTGGCCATCTTGTCCGTCCTGACCGTCCTGACCATCTTGACCGTCTTGACCATCCTGACCGTCTTGACCATCCTGACCATCTTGACCGTTCTGACCGTCCTGGCCATCTTGGCCATCTTGACCGTCCTGATCACTCTCTTCCTCTACAAATACCCCATAAGCAGAGAACGTTGTAACACCTAATACGATCGTTTGACTCTCTTCATTCACTTCTCCGCCACGATATTCCCATTCATCTTCTTCATCACTATAATAATAAATTCCCAATTCATCTGTATGAACATCCTTTTCATGTCCTAATTGCAATGTAAATTCATTCGTAGGAATAGTAGCACCATCAGCATATTCAAACATGAACGTTAACTGATCACCAGCAGGAATTAAACCCTCGTAATTTGTATTTGTAATATCTTTCGTTGCTACTTTCAATTTCGTACCATCTGGTAAATCTAATGGCATCTTGATCTTACTATTTGATCCAACAATCGAGTACGTAATGCCAGCACGAACCTCTTCTGCTTCCTCAGCATCTAACATTAACTCTCCAGGTGTCTCCTCATTTTCATCCCTATCAGCCTCAGTAAACTTCCAATAATCAAAGTTAAATAAATGATTATCTCCTTCACCCTTAAACATAAAGAAAATATTATGAACACCTGTTACAGCTGTTACATCCGTCTCCATAAGGAGCCATTCTTGTTCCCCACCTGTTGGTTCAATCTCTAATGAGCCTATTACTTCTCCAACCGGACTATCTAATCGAATTTCAATCGTTCCACCTACACTCGATGCGATATTCGCTTTAAATGTACTAGCACCATTTTCACCAAAATCGGCATTTGATATTGCAACCCAATCACCATCTTCAATATTTGTTACATGTAAGTTGAGACTCTCCAATTTACTTCCTGGTGCTTTTGAAACCTCTGTTGATATGCCTGCATTCCAAGCAAACGTTTCAGCCTCTGTTCTTGTATATGGGTTAAGAGTTCTAGTTTGACTGACACCATTCATATCCGCTTGAACATCTTTTATTTTACCATTCTCATAGTATTCAATCTTATTAATATGAGGAGATCGATACCCCATCGTATCGTCCATTAATTCCTTTGACAGAGTTTGGGCATGGTAAGTAATATACCATTGATCATTAAACTCAAATATATGATGGTGATTGTTTCCACCGACATCAAAGAAACGAGATGGATTCCGTAAAAGCGTTCCCGCATAAGTGAAAGGACCCATCGGATCATCACTAATCATATATGCGATTTCTCCATGAAGTGGCATGCCCTCTTCACGTACACCTGAGAAATTTGTACTATAAGAAAAATAATATTGCCCATTATACTTATGCATTTCTGAAGCCTCAAACATGAAAGGTGCATCAATCATGACGGCTTCTCCGACTGTATCTATCATATCGTCGCTCAATTGAATGACACGAGCTGTTTGAGGATTAGCCGCTTGCTCAGGAGTCGGATTTGCTCCACCAGGGACTCCGCCTCCAAAGTACAAGTACCCTATACCGTCATCATCGATAAAAACACCTGGATCAAAGTTCCAAACTACTCCTTCTATTCCAGGAGTATTCCCATGAATGATTGGCCCTCCAATTGGATCAGTCCAAGGACCAAGCGGGCTATCTGCTGTAAGGACACCAATGTTAGATGCGTTATTACAGAAGTATAGGAAAAACTTATCCTCACCATTAATTTCCTTATGAGCAATTGTCGGTGCCCACGATTGACTAGCCCACGAGGCTGCTCCATTAGGTCCTGCAACCGGGATAGAACCGTGGTCTGTCCAGTTTACTAAATCTTCTGATGAAATGACTGTCAAAGTGTTAATATTTGCATACGTATTGGCAATGATTTGACCATTTTCATCATACTCAAACTCATCATTTGTCATATAAATATATACTCGTTCATCATGGACTAACACATTGGGATCTGCTCCAAACTTGTGACTTATTAGTGGGTTGTGATACCCTGGAACCTTCGCTAAAGCATCTGTCTCCAATTGTAATAATTCAATGTTTGCAACAGCATCATGCACATTGTAAACAATATTTGCACCTTCTACTTTAATATAATTGGCTCTAAGTTTTTCATTACGATTTGACGTTACAAAGTCATCCACCTTTAACGTAATCGTAGCAAAGAGTTGGGAGTCCTCATTTGAAAAATGAAAGTCATCTCCACTAACCGTTAATAATAGCTGGTTATTTATGAAGCTAAAGGTCCCTTCACCATGAATATTCTCAGTATGAAATTCCACTTTAGAAACAGACAAGCCTTTAGGAATATGAAAAGATGCTGATAACGCCTCATATTCTCCATTTGGAAGCGCATCCATTTTTATAGGTACTTCAAATTCATTGTTTGGCACCCCAACCACATCAGAAACATCATCTAACTGAACATTTAATACCGTTTCGACACTTTCAGAGCCTGTTATCGCATCCTCCACTCTAAAGTAGTCAAAATCAACATAGCCACCTGGATTTTTCGTAGCATAATTAAATAAAGCAAAACGATAGCCCATGAAATGCGGTAGCGTATATTCCATTTCTAATGCATCACCGATAGGCGTCCACTCCACACCATTTAGACTATAATAGAAGTAAGCACGATCTGTACGGTCTTTAAAATCAAAATCCACTTTAAAATAAACTCTTTCTTCATCTAAAGGTATACTCTCTACTTCCTGTAATTCTTCAGAAGTCCCCGTTGCCATGACAATTGACTTAGCATTGTCCTCCATTTTAACACCAACATAACCATACTTCTCTTGGAAGGCAGCAAGTCCAGCGACGTCTCCATCTCGCATGTTGTCCACTTCTATTGCAATATTACCTGAGCTTTCTGGTCCAAATGTTCGTTGAGTTAACGTATTTCTAGTATCATGAATACTCGTATCAATGTTGCCGTTTGTTAATCTTAAAAAGCCGTGACGATCGGTTAAAGACCAATTCGTATTATCCGGATTATGGTTCCATTGCCATACTAAATCGAGGTTTGATCCATTATAATCATGCTCACCTGGATTAACAGTATCAGGCACTCCACCTTTATTAATAAATGATATATCATCAACATAGAAATCCATTAAATCTGTAACAGGATCAGGGTTATCCGCCCAGGGTGTTTCAATAAAAATAAATGTTTCTGATAGATCAGTACCTACTGGAAGTCTATACGTCCCTGAAATCGTTGCCCATTCCCCTTTTTGAACGGTTGCAGAACCAATCACTTCGATCCCTTGCCAAGTTGGTCCATTTTGAATCGCAAATTGAAAATTCTTCTGATCTGGCCCTTCCGTATATTTGACCTTCGCCGAAAACTCATAAATATGGTTAACTTGAACAGCTCCAGTCAACACATATTTTGGACCATCACCAGTCAGTTCTCTATTGGTTACATGTAAGCTATGAGAACTGCTATACGCCTCTTCATTTGTTACCTCAATGGTAGCATTTCCATAAACATCCCATGGCTCGAGACCATCTTCAAAACTCCCATTATTAATAAGATCAGCTTCGTCTGACCCAGTTTCCGTTGTTGTCATAGAGAGGTCATCTACATAAAAGTTCATTAAATCTATTCCCTCATCAGGCTCAGCTGTCCAAGGTGTTTCAATAAAAATAAACGTTTCTGATAGATCTACATCCTCAGGTAAAATATAGGACCCCTCAATCGTTGCCCATTCACCTTTTTGAGCGGTCGTAAAGCCCATCACCTCAATACCTTCCCAAGTTTCTCCATTTTGGATCGCGAAATGGAAGTTTTTTTCATCAGGTCCTTCTGTATACTTAACTTTTGCCGAGAATTCATAAACCGTTCCAGGCTCCACTTCACCTGAAATATCTTGTTTCGGGCCATCCCCCGTAACTTGGCGATTGGTCACATATAAACTATTTGACCCACTATATGCCTCTTCACTTGAAAGCTCGATATCTGCTCCGAAACCTTCCCATGGTTCTATTCCATCTTCAAAGTTACCATTATCAAGTAATTGTATACGTTCAGTTGTAACTGGCACTTGGCTCTCTGACTTAGCAAGAACATCTTCTGTTACGTTTGCATGGTTCGTTTCAAAAAGCCGGTTCGTATTTTGATAAAATTCATCAGAAGCTACAATTCGGTTGGTCGAATTGACTCCTTGAACTGGAATCGGCAACTCTCTTGGAGCTTGTCCGTCTTCTCCAAAAATAGGCCAATCATCTTCCCATGTAACGGACACAAGGAATGGTGTTCGCCCTACTGCTCCATTATCTTGAAATATCATCGCATACCAATCGCCATCAACGGTATCAATCATTCCGCCTTGAGCAATGCCAGAGTCTTCTAATACGATCCGACCCTCGTAATCTCCATTTATCGAATCTGAACGATAGATTAGTTGCGTTCTCATACCGCCTTCTGGCCACGTAATAATCGATATATAATACTTTCCATTTATTTTTTGAATCGTTGCTCCTTCACCTGGTAGTCCACCAGAACCAGCTATTTCACCTGAATTCGGAATAATAACTTCATTCAAACCGCCTTCTTTAACAGCCGTAGCATCGGATGTTAATTCCGTAACCGAAATATTGCCGCTCCCATGCACTAAATATACACGTCCATCATCATCAAAAAGAAGAGACATATCATGGAAATGCGCATCAAGTGTATGCCTTGTCCATGAGCCATTTTCAATATTAGTCGTCGTGTAAACATACGTATTACCTGTTGTATTTGAAGAAAAGGCCGCATAGTAAGTCCCTTCATGATACCTTAACGAAGGTGCCCATGAACCTGCTGAATATTCGCTTTGTCCATTTCTTAAAGATTGCTCATCATCTGTTTCAAGAATATCATAGACATAATTAACAATTTCCCAATTAACGAGATCATACGATTTCATAATGGGAACACCTGGATTCATATGCATCGTCGTACTTGCCATATAATAAACGTCCCCCACCCTAATAACATCAGGATCTGGCACATCAGAAAATATAAACGGATTTTCAAAAGTCTCATTTGATTGTTGAGCAAGTAACGGCATATTTGGTAAAAACAAACTTAAAATTAGCGCAAATGTCATTAAAACGGCAAAGAATTTTTTATTCATGGTTTTATTGTCCTCCTTACTATTTTTAAAACGATTTGAAAACCATTATTCCATAGTGTCATCTAGTTGATGACTTCGAAGGATCAACAACACCCCAAAACGCTGGCTTCTCTTTAAGGTGAGTATATATACTAATGGAGCATTAGTTTGATCAACCGGAAATGAGCGACCCACGTATAGCTTAAGCACTTTCCCCAAAGGTCTTGTCCTCATGCCTCAAACCTTTTCTCACTTATCTTCTAAGCTTCTGAAAGGAAGGGATACTTCATCAATCGTTAAAATCGATCGATTGTGCATATCCCTTCATCATTTGATCGTTCTTTAGAAGCTTTCTCAACTTTATACCAAACTTATTCTGTGTTCCAACTCATAGAATTTATCCAACAATTCCAGTACGCTCAACACTTTGAACAAAGTAACGTTGAACAAATAAGTAAATAATAATTAAAGGAAGAATCGCGAGCAGGATCCCTGTATCCTGTACCATACTTAAGTAAAACGGATCGGTACTCGTTGCATCGCCTCCCTCAAGATGAATCGCTAAATTATAGGGCAATGACGATAATTGTGTTGACATCACATTACTTGATGTCAAATACGTTGTCGTGAAGAATGTATCGTTCCACTGCCATACAAATGAGAACAGCATAACAGTTACAATAGCTGGTAATGCATTAGGTAGCATAATACGAAAGAATGTTGTCCCTACTCCGGCCCCGTCAATATAAGCAGCTTCTTCAATTGCTTTAGGAATCCCCCTGAAGAACTGTCTAAAAATAAAAATAAACAATCCTGCCTTTAGAGAGTTCGCCGTCAATGCTGTTAAGATAAATGGCCAATACGAATCCAATAGATTAACCGAACTGCCTGTTATTAGTGGGATAAGTCCCATTAAGCTAAATTCCCTTAAATTCATATACATCGGGATAAGAATCGTTGTCGGAGGGACCAAAATAGTAAGAATCACTCCTCCAAAAAGTAGTTTACTTCCTTTAAATTGCAGGCGGGCAAATGCATAGCCCGCAAGTGCACACGATGCAGCTGTTAGTATTGTTGTCGTCGCTGCTAGAACAAACGTGTTAAACAATGTATCCCAATAATTCATAATCGACATCGCATTTCGGAAATTATCAAGTGAATAATTTTCTGGAATCCATACGACTATTGGTGAATACAAATCACTTTTATGCTTAATAGCTGTCGAAATCTTTTGAATGATAGGATAGAGAATGATAAACGATAAACCAGCTATTAGTACAAGCCGAACAATCGACCAAACCCAATGTTTTATCTTTTCAATCGTTAACCATTGAGCTATCTTCAATGCCCTCACCCTCTCTAATCGAATTTTCCTTTATGAATTAATATACTTTCAAACAAATGTTGCTTCATGTTAGAAAATCAACCCTCTTCTTTGTCCGTAATACCCAACCATTCAAGCTTCTCATGTACTAATCTTGGTAAAATACCTTTTTCGAAATAAAATACGTGCTTACTGCCAAAATAAGCATAATTGAAACAAAATATAGCCATGCCATTGCTGAACTAAGACCGAAATTAAAATTATCAAAACCTGTGGACATGATCAGCTCAGTCACTGGACTTCTAGAAAACGAATCTATAATCGTATAAACCAAATTTACTAAAATAAGTGGACTAACCATCGGGAACGTAATTTTCCAAAAAGCTTCATATCCAGTTGCACCCTCTATCTTAGAGGCTTCGTACAGCTGTGGTGGAATCGTCTGAATCGCTGCCAGAAAAATTAAAATTTGAACCCCTGATTGACTAACTATTTCATAAATCCGATCAACAGCTCCTGTAAGATAATTAACAATCGTTACATTCACACCAGAATTAATCATCATTCTTTGCAATTCAAAGGAACTTAACATATTTGAAAACCCACCAGAAGTAGCATTTTGCTGATTAATATCTTGCACTAGACTAGTTGCTTCTAAGCTTAAAATAACTCCAGAAGCAAGGATAACGGGTAGAAAGAAAATCGACCTTGCTAATGACCTCCCACGGAAATTCTGATTCAGTATGACCGCCAAAAATAAACTAAAAATAACAATCAAAGGTACATTAATAACAATATTCATAATCGATTCAATTAAAATTCTATTAAAGCTTGTATTGATTGTTAATGCTTCAATGTAGTTGCTTAGTCCAATAAATGAAACGGTCATTCCTTCTGAACTTGCTGAAATTTCACTAAAACTATATTGTAATGACGTCACTAAGGGAACGAAAAAGAAAAAGATAAACCCTAATAACCAAGGCGAGACGAAAAGAACACCCCAAAACACCTTCTGACCTTCATATGTTCGCAACGTTCCACTTAATTTTGCTAACGATTTCAAAACGTCTCACCACCTGTCATATAACCTTGAGCCTCAATTTCCATTTCATCTATGGACACAGCTGTTTCATTATAGTTAACAATAACGTAAATCCCATTGCTATAGACTGTTTTGTAAACGCCTTCTTCTAGTTTCTCATGTGCCACTATAGATTCATTATGAACATGACTCAGTACAGCATTTATCTCCTGATAGATCCTAGTCGCATCATCGATCCATTGCTCATAATTTACAGAATATAAGTGATTATACTCTGTATCCTTCAATTTATAATTAGGTTCATGGATCCATTTGAAATGAACACCCGCACCATATTCTAAGGATTTCAATATATACTGTCTCTCATTCGTATAAGTAGATAGATTAAAAGGCGTACTCGTATAATCGATAGATCCGCGAATCACCATTTGATAGAATGGTATCGCTTCATCTTGGATTTTAAATCCACTATTGTTTATTGGGACATCAATAATATCTGATAAGTATGGCAAAGTGTAGTGATTTCCCCCTTTAGCCATAATATCTAAGTTTTCATCATGGATCATTTTCATCGTTTGAACAGATATTCTTTCAGATTCAGTACGATCAATTTGCTTGTTTTTTCTGAAATCACTATTTAATTGATCGGCCAAATCTCTCAATGAAATACCATTTGTTTCATGTAATACGAAATCATTTAGCATCGACTCTGTGTATGCTTCTAAGCGCCCAGGCGACAAGACATATGAAGGTGATTTCGTTCGATCTCGTCTCTCTAATGTCAAATCCATAGGATACAAAGTTGCCGGCATACCACGTAACGTCCTTGATGCTTCCCTCGCTTCATTAAATCCTGATGACGAGTTGACATTAAGTAAAGCCACTTCAGGGAAAAGAGAGATGCCTTTCTCCTCGGCAAAATCAACAAATTGATGCAATCCTGACTTTCCACCGATCGCTTGATCAACTGAAATGCTTTTTGGTACTTTATGATCAACACCGGAATTAAACCAACCTAAGTAATTTAATTTAATGTTTGTTATATCACGACCTTGCATCTGATTCACAATATCTTCTGCCTGTTCAAATGTTGTAAGTGCTTCAAGAGACTTGTAAGGAACGCCTGCAAAGTGCTTCTGCTTAGGTATACTACCCACTAACTGTAAATAAAATGGAATATCCTTTGCTAGTGTTTCTTCATTCTCTTTTTTAGGAAGCCCATTTGTCTTTTCAAGATACTCGCGATAATAGTTGGCCATACCATAATAAGAAGCTTCTTCACCATGTAAAAACGTATACCTCACTTTGAAATCTGAGTCCATCGGTTCTTCTTGAAAGCGAGGTAATGTTCGTTCTTGCTCATTCGCTTGTAAAGTGACATCGCCTTTATTCACAACATAAAAGCTAGGATATACATAGTTATAGCTGTTTACCCTGCCGTTAACATCTGCATTGATTGTTGCAGCAGATGCCCCTTCTTCAATGATTCCAAATAAAGCTCCTTCTTCTCGAATTATCCCAAATACAGGTAGTCGGACAGTTTGTTCTGTTCTTTCATAATCAGATAGTTCCATCGTTAAATCTGAACCATACACTGATTGCTGATATGCTGAATACTTTGATTTACCATTATTAAAATGAATCAAAGCTCCCGAACCATCTGGCACAAACAATGACCCTTCATCTTCCGCTCCACCTGCTCCAAAGAATCTCATCAATGAAATACGATTAACTGGATAATCCTCCGTGTACAGAATACTTGAAACTGGAACATTTACGATTAAACTATCTTCATCAAGCGTGTATTCGATCGTCGCTTGGAAATGCCGTGACGAAAGTGATTCTTGAGTGAAATTCAATTCCTGCATGTCCTGTTCCAAATCTTCTTCTGTATAACCAGCATCATCAAAGGCCATAAAAGCGCGTTCAAGTTGTAATCCACTAAGAGCACTATCATTTCTTTCATAAATCTCTCGATCCGTATCCTCAGTGTAAGCAATTAATAAAGCCCGTTTTCCTCCATCATCTAACTTACTTGTGATTTCTTCATAACGTGCTGAACTTAACATAAGTGGTAAATCTTCAACAGATCTCTCCGATCTACCCAATTGATACGTCACACTCACGCCATCAGTAATCTCTTCTATTTTATATTGATCATATTGAACACTATCTGAAAACGTATTAATGACACTACCCTGACCAAAATTATTATAAAAATGAATTTGCATTTGTGATGAAAGTAGGTCTTGATTAACACCTGAAGCAATAGGGTCTTCATCACGGTCAGTCGGGTTACTATGCCATATTTCATCACTATCCTTATGAAGAACAGCAATTGAGCCAGTCAGATCATCGATAAACAGTTGGAGATGATCGCTTTCGGCTATCCCTTTCATACCTTCTAAACGCTCATCCATAAAGGAAGCTTGCAACGCTTGTTCCTGAGTATAATCTAATCCAGTCAATTCACTTTCATCTATTTCAACCGATCTAGTTGATTCCGAACAACCTACTAGAACAATCGTGACAAGAAAGCACGCGAGCAGTAGTGCATTTCTGGCCTCTCTCATTTTTACCACTCCTCTCTAGTACCTAAAGATAATCTCTTGATAGATGACATGAACAAAAGCGACCACCTGTTGGATTAGACTGAAGAATAATAAGCAGAGAAAAGCCATAAACCCCATCGCTACTATCGTCAACAAGATGGTTCCTATTGATTTAGATGGTGTAAATTGATGCACTGTCATGTTTCCTACAAATAAAAGAAACAAAAACCAGAGGAATGCGAAACTTTGAGAGAAATAGTAGAATGTAACCTCTTGCATCGATATTAAGTTGCTCAACCAAATCCAAGGAAAATTAATAACAACTAAAGGTACTAATGCAAAGCAAGTTGAGATAAAAATCTCAACAAATTTACCTTCTCCGTCCGTTAAAGTGGTCAGCGACCAATTCGCCACACACCAAAATACCACTGGAACAATCACATATACAATCTCCATTAGACTATTCATCTCTTCTGGGTTATACAAATTCACGACAAACCCGCTATATTGGCTACTTAACACATTCGTTAAAATTAATAAAAATAAGATAACAAACGAGATGATTAAATTAATACGTTGACTATACTCATATTTCAGTTCCCAAAAACCATTAAAGGGATGAACGATAAGATAAAATGGGTGTTTAATTAATTCTTTGTTCATATCGAAGCAGCCCTCTTTCTTCTAATCTTTTTAAAATAAACCCTCAAAAACATTGAGCTAACAGCTAATACCATCATCCCTGTCATAATAATAGAGAAATAGTCTCTAAGAATTTCATTTCTATACAACAAGAATGCTTTCGAATAATTGGATTGATCTAAGCTTTGTTCAAAATTATGCATAGCATCATTAAATTCTTCTTTTCGTAATAGCGCTTTACCAATTCCCGCATATGCAAATTCGAGATTTGCATTCATATGAACAGCTTCCTGATAAAGTTCAAATGCTGACTCCTCATCTCCTCTTTCATAACTTCTCACAGCTTCATTAAGCGTTCGACCATATTCCGTCAATTCGAAAACGGTTATTTCCCCTAGCTCCCTATCTAAAACAAGGAAATCATCACCCAACCGTTCAATAGCTACTGGCGTATGAAATTCACCCAAGCGATTACCAATTCCACCAAATACGTACATTAAATGACCATCTCCATTGTACGTAAATATTCGACCTCTTCGAGCATCGAGCACTGAATAAATCTCACTATCTGTTACATCAATATCAATCAAGCGAGAAGGGCCGACAGCCGTAGTGTAGCGAACATCTCCAATCGGATTAAAATATCCTTCCCTTCTTAAAACGTCATCACCTCTAGAATTCAGTTTCTTAATAGCATCATCAGAGCCATCACCATTTGTCGCATAAATAAAACCATCCTCATTAATATCCATGCTTGTAAATTCAGTAGGGACGAACATAAGCATTTGGCTTCGTTGCTCTCGTGTTGCAAATCGTTTCCACAAATATTCAATGGGATCAACTTGTACACGATTTGCTCCAATAAACGTTGTGAAATAACCATCGACATTAAATTCCATGAATCCGTCGAATACACCGTCTGCCATGACATAGACCCGATTAGCATTATCCACAACAACATTCAAGGGATGAAAGGCAAAACCCTCATTAATCAGCTCAGATTGTGGGTCATCGATGATTTTGACCAAATTTAAGTCTTCATCCAAATGAACAACACGCTGATTATCTGTATCAGCAATAAAAATGTCATTCTCATTTGTCACAAACAAACCTCGCGGATTAGAGAATGTTTCTAATTCTCCCTCCTTATCAAAAGATTGAATGGTTTCTACTAATTGAAATTGTTCATTCAAGACGACAATACGATTATTTCCTGTATCCAATATATAAATCAAGTTATCTTCTGAGACATGGAAATCAGTCGGACTATTTAACATACCAATTCCTAATCCTTCTCCATCGACTAGCCTCGTCGGATGGTAAGCTGCAGGTGCATGTACGGACTCCCCCCAAAATGAGTAATTATAGGAAGCTGGCTGATTGGCAGCTTGTACTGTGCTCACTTCAGTACCTATAGCCACCAATAGAATCATGATCATAAGAAGATAGATGTTCACTCTCTTAATCGTTTTCACTATCAAATCACCGCTCCCTTCTAATCTTTCATCCCAGAATTGGACATGGTTTGAATGACACTACTCTGGGAGATAAGGAACATGATAATAGGTACACTCATAAGAAATAATGCAACTGCTGCTCCAACCCCAGCCCGAGCAATTCCTCCAAGTGTAATTTGTTCTAATGCATAATTTAATGTCTTTAAGTCCTCACTATAAATAAAGTTCCCTCCATTAGAACCCCACAACATAGGAAATAATAAGATTAATAATGTTAACCATGCAGGTTTCACATTAGGCATAACAATTGTCCAAAAAATTCGATACTCACTAGCTCCATCAATTTTAGCCGCTTCAAGCATTGGATCTGGAAGCTGCTCCATAAACTGCTTCATCAAGAATAATCCTAATGGAAAGGCCATTGACGGAATGATGAGAGACGCATGTGTATTTATCCATCCTAACCAAGACATCACCATGTAGTTTGGAATCGCGGTTACATGAGGTGAGAACATCAATGACAATACAACAACTGAGAATATAAGCTTTGAACCCGGGAATCGATACTTAGCCAGCGGATAAGCTGCTGCCGATGCTAAGATAATGTGCCCTGCTGTTCCTATCAATGTAATAATGATCGTATTAGCAAAATACCGCGACAATGGTACCCAAGAATCCCCCATTACAGCAATAAGATCAAAGAAATTATCCAAGGTAGGATTTCTGACGAAAAAACGTGGTGGAAAAATAAATAGTTCATCCAATGGTTTAAAAGCATTATTGATCGCATAAACTAGCGGTAATGCCATAAATGCTCCGAACAGACCAAGGAATGCAAATAATAAGAATGTGACAGTAAATGAACGATTAAGTTTTTTTCTGAAAATCGATATTTTTCTCCCCTTTATTCTCAACATCAATCACCTACCTTTCTTAGTATTTTTTGGACAATCATATTCGTTCCTACCATAATCGCAAACAATACAGTTGCAATCGCAGAAGCATAGCCCATTTCAAATCGAATCGTGCCGAAATCCATTAGATGGGTCACAACCGTATGTGCCGCATAATTAACACTTGGAAACCCTGCAAGAGCAATGGAAATATCTGCAACAGCAAAGGCCATCGTTATTTGTAGGACAGCACCAAATAATAACTGCGGTTTCATTGATGGTAATGTAATAAACCACAGCTCTTGCCATCTGTTTTTAATACCATCTACCGCACCAGCTTCAATAATCGAACGATCAATCGTTTGAAGTCCTGCAATAAATGCCAAAAAACTTGTTCCTAAGCTCAACCATAGCTGAACGATAATGACAACTGCCAATATATATTGTTCGTCTTTTAGCCATTGAATAGGCTCTAAAATAAAGCCTGCCTGCATAAGGAAACCATTTAAATACCCGTACGTATCTCCAGAAAAAATAATGAGCCAAATGAAAAACACATTTCCAGAAATAGAGGGTGCATAAAATACTAATGTCATAAACGCACGTACTTTCGGTGAAAGCTCATTGATAATCCATGCGAATATAAAGCAAGCAATATAACTGATTGGCCCCGTTATTGCTGCAAAAATAAACGTATTTCTTAAAGCAATCATAAAAATATCATCATTTAGGAATAATCTAGAGTAATTGTCCCAACCGATAAATTTAGGCAACTCTAACATGTTAAATGAAAAGAAGCTTAGCCCAAATGAAATCACGACTGGAATAATTGTAAACATAAAGAAAATAATCATATAAGGAGCCATTAAAATATAATAATGCTTCCCTCTCTTAAGCTCCTTTTTTATTTTCATCATTCTCGTTTCCTTAGTCGAATAGATGGGGTTTTTTACTGGTTGTTGGACTGGTTTTGCTTCCACCTGCTTCCACCTCCTATCCTCATTGAGGTAAATTAAATTCTCTTCTCTTAATATCAATTTCTTCGTTAATATATCTAATATAATCGGCTAGAGCTTCCCGTGGATTTTCATTTGCATTTACAACACGTCTAAACGCATTGTCTAGATGTCTTCCTGTAAAATAGCCACCCGGAACTTGTGGTATTCCACGAACCCACTCCCACTGACTGTCTAAATTGTTATAATCTTCAACTGGCCATGGGAGTTCTTCCAGTGCTTCAATATTCGCTGTCGGGTAACGCGCAGCCTCACCTAACAAACTTTCCATCTCTCTACCAAAATGTATTTGTGTTTCTTTATTTGTCCACCATTTCAAAAATTCCCATGACGCATCTTTGTCTTCTGCATTATCGAGCATAACTGCTGCGGTGGTATAACTAGACACATCATGACGAATTGAGCCATCTTCCATTTCTGTACCTGGCACGATCGTAAAGTCCCACATCCCTCTAATTTCTGGAGCTAATACTGATAGCATATTGTACGTATTGTAATCAGCCACTCCAATTGGCATTTCACCAACTCTGAATCTATTAGGGAAATCAGCCATTAATGGAAACTTATAATTTGTATAAAATTGTGTCCACTTGTTAAATGTGTCAATGGAAATTTCTGAATCAAGTGCACTTGCTGTTAAATCCCCCTGGTAAAATTCACCATCATTTTGATAAAGCAACATTGAAAATGCAGCATTAGGTACTAATGTTTGATTTTCTTGTGCCATTGGATCTTCAATTGGTAAAAAGAACTCCAAATTATGACGTTGTAAAACAGAAATCATATGATAAACTTCTTCCCACGTTTCAGGTGGCTCCAATTCCAACTCTTCAAGAATGTCTTTTCGATAGAACAACATCGGAAACATCTGCGTCTCTGGAAGAGCATATACGCCTCCTTCATATCGGTAAGGTAAAATCGCACTTTCACGGAATCGCTCGGAAACTTCATCAAAATCTTCGTAAATACTTAGATCCGCTGCAGCACTTCTCATAGCGTAATTGACAGGAACGTCTTCACCCATTTGTAAAGCTACATCCGGCCCTTCATTTGCGAGAGTAGCCGGTAATAAAATCTCAGGTGGAACTAGCCTTAAATGTACAGAGATATTCGATTCCGGAGTAAATGTATCATCAATTAAACTCTTTAATATTTGCGCCTGATCACGTCCTGTTGTGATCCAAACAGTAATCGATCGATCCAACTCTTCTATATTCCCTATACTGTCGTAGTCCTCGGTATACGAAGCAAAGAAGGCACCTATTTCATGTTGGGCTTTTTCAAAAAATGTAGCCTGTGCTCTTGGAAGCTCCTGGTCAGGTGAAGCCACGACCAAATAATCGAGAGTAAGTGGTTGTTCTCGAACGGTCTGTAGCCAAGTACCCAAACCTCCAACATTTAATTTATACGTATCGAGTCTTCTTGCAATCGTATCAGGATTTTCTACCATATCCTCTAATTGTCTAACCATTGAATGAAGAACAGCAACTTTATCACTTTTTTCTCCAGTAGATTCTTCAAGATAAGCAGCAACGCTTTCTATCACTTCAGCTTGTTCTGTAAAAACGTCTATCATGTGAGGAATTCGTCTTTCTAATTGATAATCTCTTAATGGATCAGGAGTGTTCGATGTTATCATCAGTATTTGCCTATACATCTCGTTAAGCTGAAGAACACTCGATTCAATTGTCCTTATTAGAGAAGCAACATCTCCAAGTGAAACCATCATTCGTATTCGATGAGTACCTTCAGTCAAATGAAATAAATAAGGCTCTTCGCCTCCAATCGCCTCCATTTGCCAATCTAATGAATAATGAAAACGGATTCGATTCACTTCTTCAAAGGGACTTTCTCCATTAATCGTAAGACTTCTAGTCGAATAAATACCTCTAAGCAGATCTTGCTTCTGCTTCAAACCTATATGGTATAATCCTTCCTCTTCTACTTCTACTTCCCATTCAATCCACTGACCTGGCTGTTTCCAGTTGAAACCACCTATTGTATTAATCCTAAGATTAGAAACATGGTAAGGCTCAACCAATGGACTTGAACGATCTGTTAAAGGATATAACGTAGGTGAAGATTTTTTAACCGCATCCTCTGCTTGAACTTTAATAAATTGACCTGTTGTTGGTTCAATTCCTGCTTCTTCATATTGTCTCTTTACCTCATCATAAGGCTTAGCAACTGGTTCTTGATAAAGTTCAATATAATCAATAGCCATTGGTTCGCGTAATGACGTTAACGATATTTGTTGTTTCCCTTCAGGAAAATAAAATAAAAAAGGTTCATCATAGTAACCTTCACTATCCATGAATGTTTTCATCGTCCATTCTGGTCGTTCAACTTGACGGGGACGCAATTCATTTCCTTGGTCATCCTTTAAAATTTCGTCTAAAAGGTTATCCCAAAGGCGATCAAACAAAAGAATTTCAGCACCATCAAAAGGGATCTCTCCGTTAATGGAGAACTCCCTTTCAATTGAAGAGCTTTTTCCTTCCATCGGGTAATAGTGAACTCTAACATTGTATAAGCCCGGATGTTCAATTTGAACATCCCAGCTTATGGTTCCTTCCTCCGGCGTAAGAACTGCATGACCATCTAATCCTTCATACTGTTCCACGATTTCAAAGCCATCACCGCTCGTTTTCACATAATCCTCGCCCTCGATACGAACGATTTCATTAGGTCTGTCGGCATTCAAATGCTGATGTAAATATTGGTCATAGCCCTCTTCAGCGGTTTCGTCAACAATAGCTTCAAAATCAGCAATCACTTGAATATACTTCCCATCATTTGAATTCAAATAGGAATAAACCGAAATGAGTGATATAAATAAAACAAGAACGAATATGACACGGACATATTTTTTCTTCATCATGTACAACTCTCTCCCCTCCCACTGCAAGAGACTGGCATTAAATTATCTTCATTTCATTCAATGTCAGTGACATACAAGAACTTGGTTTTCATACCCCAATAGGCATGTAACCTTGTTACTCCGTACCATATACTTCATCAATTGCTGCTTGGAATGATGATTTATATGTTTCAACAACAGTCGATACGGATGTTCCTTCATTTAGTTCACCCTCAAACTCGTAATACTCTAAATTCGGAAATGTATGATGATCAAGCACAATCAAATTAGGAGCAACCATCAAAACATTTTCAATATCTTCTTCGTTAACAAATAATGACTCATATGAAGCTTGACCTGGGTAATCATATATTGAATCAATATCGTTTATCTTCTCCCAGATATAAAGGAGCTGTTCTGGATTTTCAACTGCTTTTGGAATCGTTAATGCTTGTAATAATGCCTCAGCTGAGTGATACGTATCTGCGCTAGGTCCTTTTGGAAATGGTACAAACCCTATATCATAATCAGCCATATCAGCTTGGATGCCAGACAATTCATGTAAGGCACCCGCGTACATTAAAGTATTACCCTGTCTAAAGAATTGCCCAGGCTCCGTCCAATCTCCACCTTCCGACGGTCTAGGCACTTGTTCCGTTGCAAGTTGAGAAGTAAAATTGAGTGCTTCAAGTGTAGCCGGGTCTTCTAGAATCTCTTGATTTCCATCCGTTAATCCCGTATTGTTTGAATACAATGCATGTACAAGTAGCCCAGCATTTGCAAGTCCCCACGTATCGACACTTCCATCGTTATTCGTATCTTTATTAGCTTCTTTGGCAACATCAATAAATGTATCCCAATTCCAATTATCTTCATCTACGTATTCTTGAAGAGGCTTCATCCCAAGCTCATTCATTAACGTCCGATTATAGAAAATCCCTTGCACTAAATTAGTTTGATCTTCTGTAAATCCATATCCCCGACCTTCATATGTGTAAAGCTCGTTAGTCATAAGTTGATTAAATGCATTAGAGTTTTGCGTATACTCATCGATTGGCCATAGTAAATCTTGTTGTACGAGTGCTGGTATTGTATAGGTTTTGCCTAGTCTAACAATATCTCCAATTGGTTCACCAGCTAAGAGAGAAGCTGTGACACGCTCTTGATATTCTTCATAATCAATCGCAATATATTCAATTTCAAAATTATGCTTATCCATTAATTCCTCTAGATTTTCCTGACGCTGAATATTATCTGGGTTATCTGTATCAATTGTCATATCCCACCAAGATACAACCTTAATCGTTTGGCCACCCAAGTCAAAATCCATTTCTGGTGTTCGATACACCTCATCCTCTTGTGATGCTTCATCATCTGTTTCCTCTATATCACCATTTTCAGAAGTATCTTCAGCATCGTTGATCACATCACGTTCAACATCACCATCTGCTGCGTTGTCACTACAAGCAATTAATAATAAGACCAAAACCAACATGTATAGCATTGTTTTAAAAAATCTCATTTAAATCCCCCTCAATCGTTTTATTTGTTGATACACCGATAAATATAGCGCTTTCATAAAAAGGTAACAACCTGCCAATAATTAGTTAAAAACCGGTCTAATTCTAGTTTGTATTTTTATTTTTTTGGTCGATTAATCTTTTTTATTTAAGTTATAAAGATTTGTGTGCAATATAAAGAAAAGCCTATTTTTTTTCGCTATCACATTATTCATAATGAAAGCGTATTCATTGTGAATTCATATCAAATGTTACTGAAGGAGGGAAGCTTGTGTATAAGGTGCTGCTTGTTGATCCAGAACACAATACAAGGAATAATATAATGAAAATGCTCGATTGGAATCATTACGGCTTCACCTTTCAAGACTACGCAGAGACCGAGATAAGCGCCCTGAATTTATTTAACGAACGACATTATTCAATTATTATCATCAACATGACTCAAATGAAGGATAAAGGTTTACTTGTATGTGAACGAATTCGCGAGATAAGCTCTATTCCTATTTTATTAATCGGAGGAAATAAGGACTTCCAGCTTGTTCGAAAGGCACTTAACCTTCAAGTTAATGATTACTTGCCAAATCCAGTGAACCCAGATGAGCTTTCAGCTAGTTTACTTACAGTCAAACAAGCCATTGAGAGGAAGCTTTTTTCTAGTAATCGAAATGCGAAGACTGCCAAAAGAGTATTCGATTCACCTAAGCGAACAACGAATATTATTGAAAGGGTAAAAGACTTTGTGGAAGAAGCTATCAATGAGAATATTACGTTAAAGGAGATTTCAGACACTTTACATTACAACTGCTCCTACTTAGGTCAAAAATTTAAAAGTCAAGAAAACATGACCTTTAATGAATACTTGCTTCAACGTCGAATGGAAAAAGCAAAATACTTACTTCACCATACAAACATGAAAATCTATGAAATTTCTTACAATGTCGGCTATACGGACTTAGACTGGTTCTATAAAAAATTTAAGCTCTACACTGGAGTCAGCGCCTCTGAATATAGAAAATTACAAAGCAAAGCACAGTAATAAAAAATATCAAGCTAATGATTTCAGACTACCGTTATCATGATGAAGAAAACAAAGAGGCTGGTCAAAAGTATTTTAAAAAATGAGAAACCGAACAAGTCTAGAATGGAGCACATCCACCGCTTCTGCAATATACTTCGCTACGTGCTCTACATGTTCGGATTCTCAGCTAAACACTTTTGTTATGTCCCAGCCTCTTAAACCATTATTGCTCAAACTGCCAATAGTCCATCTTACATAACTTATCAGCTTGAATACCGGTATAAATAATGTACAAATCATGAATTCCCTTTACTCCTCGGACCTCAATACTTACGGTTTGCCAATGTTCTGAGCTATCTACAAGTGGTAAGGATACGTTACCTATTACGATCCCATTGGGATGATCTAACCTTAGCTCAAGACCTCCTACATCCGATTCATTACATATTCTTGCTGTAAATGTTGAAGCTCCTTCACCGAAATCAACGTTAGCTACTGCTGTCCATGCTCCATTTTCCAACGCCGTAACAGCTAAATCACTATTAGACACAGGTTCTACCTGAATACCGGCACTCCATGCCATCGTCTCTGCCTCAACACGTGTGTATGGATCTAAGCATTTGAGTGGTTCAACGCCCTCCATATCAGCTGTAATGGCCTGAATTAACCCATCTGCATGAAACGAAACTTGATTTAAATGTGTCGAACGATAACCCTTTGAAAATCCCATTGCTTTAGAGAGAGTTTGTGCATGATAAGCAATATACCACTGATCACGGAATTTAAAAATGGCATGATGATTATTTCCACTCGTCCCAAAAAAGTGACCAGGATTTTTTAATATTGTCCCTTCGTATGTCCATGGCCCCATTGGACTTTGACTTGTCATATAGGCAATCTCACCTGCTGGTGGACTTCCTGTTGGGCGATCGCCATCATAAAAGTTTGAGCAATAAGTAAAGTAATACGTATTGCCAACTTTATTAATTCCTGCATCCTCAAACATAAAAGGAGCAGAAATAGGAACAGCCTTACCTACGACACTCGTCATATCTTCTCCAAGCTCCATAACTCGAGCTGTATCTGGCCATTCATATTGTCCTTCAGGCACACCACCACCAAAGTATATGTAGGCTTTCCCATCATCATCTACGAGAACCGCTGGATCGAAAAGCCACGTCACATCTTCTACACCTGGAGTACTTCTTAAAATAAGAGCCTTCCCAATTGGGTCCTCCCACGGGCCTGTCGGGCTGTCACTCGTTAGTAGACCTATACCGCTTGCATTATTAGCAAAATAAAGAAAGAATTTGTCCTTACCATTAATGACTTTATGTGTAGCTGCTGGAGCCCATGATTGGGTGGCCCATTTGGCAGCACCCTCTTGGCCTGCCACATTGATGATTCCATGATCTGTCCAATTCACTAAATCATCAGATGAAACGACACTCAATTTATTTATTGATCCATATGAATTTTCAAGAACTTGATTATTATCATCGTATTCTAGTACATCATTCGTCGCATATAAATACACACGATTCTCAAAGACGAGTGCATAAGGATCAGCACCGAATTTATGTGCCGTAATCGGATTACCATTTCGAGGAACTTTCCCGATCGCACTAGCTACCTGAACATCGTTATCGTTCTTTTTTCCATTCACTGCATTTACTTGTATGTGTTTCTTCATTTTATATGGTCAACTCCTAGTCATTTTTTCAAAGCCTCTCTCATTAAACAAACGAACAGATCATTTATAACGTATTACAAATACACCTCCCGAAGTATTCTCAAGAAAGTGTATCGTGTGCATGATCTACCAACAACCTGTCAAATGCTTTTAATTTAGCCCTGTAATTTCTAGGTTAGATCGACTCTGTTTCTAATAAAAACATCGCATTTTGTTTCATCACCCTTTAAAATAGAATTATGTAGAAAACGATTTTACTTTGGAGGGGCAAACGATGAGTCAACCAATTGTATTTTCTGACAAACCACTTTCTAAAGAGATTCAAACCTATCTCGCAAATCACGTCAAACTAACGATGTGGGAAGAGGCGCACAAACTAAAGAGGGAACAACTATTTGAGAAGCTTCAGGGTGTAGATGGATTTATGACAAGTGGTGAACTGATTAATGAGGAGCTTCTTCAAAAAACTCATAGCCTTCGTGCAGTTAGTACCATTTCGGTTGGCTATGATCATTTTGATCTAGATGCGATGAGAAAGCATCAAATTATCGGAACACATACTCCATACGTTCTCGATGATACTGTTGCTGACCTTGTTTTAAGCTTAATGTTAGCTACAGCACGACGAATTCCTGAACTCGATGCTCTAACGAAAAGTGGTTGTTGGAAAAAAGGAGACTCTAGACAGCTATTTGGGGTCGATGTTCACCATAAGAAGCTTGGAATTATTGGTATGGGGAGAATTGGAGAGAAAATTGCGAAACGAGCAAAATTTGGATTTGATATGGATGTTTCTTATTTTAATCGAAATCGGAAAGAGGATGTGGAACAGCAGCTCGGTCTTCACTATCAAGAATTAGAAGTATTACTTAGTGAGTCAGACTTCATCGTACTCATGGTTCCACTAACAAATGAAACGAAACAATTTATTGGCGCACACGAATTTACGTTAATGAAGCCAACATCGATTTTCATCAATGCTTCGAGAGGACAAACAGTCGATGAGGAAGCGATGACAGAAGCACTATTAACAGGAGAAATTTTAGCAGCAGGGTTAGATGTGTATGAGCAAGAGCCAATCCATCCAACTAACCCGTTACTAAACTTAAAAAATGTCGTTACATTACCTCATATCGGTTCCGCTACAAGCGAAACGCGAGATGCTATGGCGATGTTAGCTGCGAAAAATATCGTAGCCGCACTAACAGGAGCTGGAGCATGCTATAAAGTACAGAATTAGTAAAAGCTTTTTTATCCTTCCAGAAAGGGGTGAACGATGCCAGGTAGCCATATCTTTTTCTAGAATAAAAAGATAATGGAGGGAAAATGAATGAAAACAACATTGGAAACAGAACGATTACAATTACGGAAGATGAAAACATCTGATGCACCACACCTTTTCAGCATTTGGTCAGACCCGACCGTAACAAGGTATATGAATATTAGTGGTTTTGATTCTGTCGAGCAAGCCACAACGATGATTACTCACCTCAGTCAACTAGCTAATGAAAATCAAGCGATTCGCTATTCCATTATTCTCCAAAAGACTGGAGATATTATTGGCTCATGCGGATTCAACCACTTTGACTTTACAAATGAACGAGCAGAGATTGGCTACGAATTAGGAAAGCATTATTGGGGACAAGGATATGCAAATGAAGCCATATCAACTATCATCCATTATGGTTTTAAAGAATTATTATTAAATCGAATCGAAGCCAAAGTCGAGCTTGAAAATCAGCCTTCAATTAAGCTATTGGAGCGACTAAACTTCACTTATGAGGGGCTTTTAAGACAGGTTGAAAAGTATGAAGGGACGTTTCATGACCTAGCTCTTTATTCAACATTAGCATGTGAACAAACCGACTTATAAGCTACAATCACATATTTAAGGGCATTGAAAAAGGTAGAAAAACTTTTTCAATGCCCTCTTTCTTCACTACAATCCAATTGGAGCGATATATTGATTTCATTAGGCTAAATAGTTTTTAATTACTTCATAAAGGTCTACTTATTGCGAATCGCCAAAAAATACTTTCCTTGCACAATAATTAAAACAATACTCATCGCAATAACCGAAAACAACTGATTATGTTCTGTCAAAATTGAATAAAGCACCGAAAAAATAATTGCGATAATTAATGCTACTGGTAGTAAATGGTATGCTTTATACAGTCCATTTAGCATCACATGTCTTTCACCATCGTCAGATGCTGCTAATAATTTTTCTGTATAATCGGGATCAGAAAGCTTTGGTAAGTTTCTCTCAGGATAACTGACTCTCATTAAATGCATCATATAAGCCGTAAAGCTGTAACTGACAATTATAAGGACAATCGAAATGATCGTATAAGCGATATGCAATGACATAATAATTCCAATACTTAACGTTAAAATCGCGATAATCGTACTTGTATAGATTAATATAGATTGATCGGCACCTTTTCGGTATTTTAGGACATCAACCTTATCTTCCTCCTCTCCTTCAAAATCCATAGCATTAAGCTTCTTCACTTGTCTAAATGAAATAGTTGTTGCTATAAGGAATACAACAATACTAGCAAAAAGAAAGATGACAATTTCATTCGTATATTGAGAAAGATCGATAGCAAAATTGCCTAAAATAATCATTGCTCCTAAAAACCCTAAAACACCACCGATTGCAAACTGCTGTAATGTTCTTGCTAATGCCTTCATTTATAATTCATCCTCCTCAAAGAAAAATACTTGTTCAACAGGCTCACTAAAAATGCGAGCAATTCGTACAGCGATAAGCAAGGAAGGGATAAATTCCTCACGTTCGATTAGACTGATCGTTTGGCGGGATACTTTTGCAAGCTTTGCTAGCTGCGTTTGATTCATACGATCACGTGCCCTTAACTCCTTTAACCGACTTTTCATTTATGATCACCTCCATTACATTGTAAATGATCTTAGCTTTTTTGACAAGTAAAATTGTCAAAAAAGCTAAGATCGTAGTCATATATATATAAATTTTGATACCTTTCATATGTTATCAAGGAAATAAAAAATGGGCAGCTTTAATGCTGCCCGAACAGAAGCCACTGAAAAAGTGAAAATCGCACTTTTTCAGTGACCTTTAAGTAATGTGCGTAGCCGTTGCCCGATTTTGAAAGCCTTGTAATGAGTGGGTTTCTCATAGCAAGGCGCGCAACGAGTGGAGCCATTACTCTTCTTTAAGTTACGCTGGCGCTCCGAACTTTAGCCTAGGAACAGCCATACATGAATATGTCGACACTTGCCAACGATCTGTTAGATGATCTAGAAACAATTCTAACCGAAAGCCAAGACCGAAATAAATTAATTACGTTATCCAATATTAAATACAAACATTGCAACCGCAAACGTCCGTCACTTCTATGCGCTAACACGTAAACTATCGCTAGAAGTAGACAGGCAGCAGTTTACGGTGCGTTTGTTCACATTATATTTGTGGTTTAACGGCTTGAATAACAGCCGAAATGATATAATTTTCGATCTGCTGTCCAGGAACCCAATCTTTAATAAACGCTTTTGATTCATTCTTCGTTTCAATCTCAATATCTTGAAAACCGCTCTGGATTAACATACGCTTTATTTCATTGATAGACGAAGCACCGGATATGCAACCCGCATACATTTGATCTTGATCATTTTTGATCGGGTCAGGCAGCTCGGCTGTCGTTACAATGTCGGAAATCGCAAGGCGACCGCCGGAGTTTAGAACTCGAAACGCTTCATCGAATACCAGTTGTTTGTCTGTAGAAAGATTAATGACGCAATTGGACATGATGACATCCACCGTCTGATCCGGTACCGGCAGATATTCAATTTCCCCTAGCCGAAATTCCGTATTCACAAACCCGCCTTTATTCGCATTATGACGCGCACGACTTACCATTTCTGGTGTCATATCGACGCCGATCACACGCCCCGTCTGGCCCACTTTTCTAGAAGCGAGAAAACAATCGAATCCCCCGCCGCTGCCCAAATCCAGCACAACTTCACCTGGCTTCAAGGCAGCAATTGCTTGCGGATTGCCACAACCTAACCCAAGGTTTGCCCCGTCTGGCACCATCGTTAATTCTTCAGGTGAATACCCCAATTGAGCCGATGCACCACTCGTTGATGTGACATTTCGGGAATCACTACAGCACGAAGAGGCTCCCATTTCTTGAACTGCAATTTCTTTGTAACGACTCCGTACATTTTGACGGATTTGATCTTTGCTTACTTCCTGACTCATAAAATTAACTCTCCTTTTATTTTGGATTACCCTCACGCACGTCTGCTATGCGTTAAGGGGTTTAAGCTGTCTATCGGTAATATGTTCAACGTATGCTGCTGCGCTCTTCGTGATCGAGGCAGAATCAAGCCAAACAGCTCCATGTAGCACAAAATGAACTAAAAAATTCATCCCGGTTAAATTCGCCGTCGCCTGGAACGGCCTTGTCAATTCGCTTACAGTAAAAAGATTTTTTCCGCCTGCTCGGTAGTCTTGTTCTTGGCCACCTATCGAGATCGCTAGAACCAATTCTTTGCCATGTAAAGCGCTACCGCCAGTTCCATATGCCCAACCATACATCAAGACATCATCCATCCATTTTTTAAGCAAAGGGGGGGAGCTGTACCAAAACAACGGAAATTGAAACACAATTCGATCATGAGCCAACAACAATTGTTGCTCGCGAGAAACGTTGATCGTTTCATCCGGATATTGTTCATACAGATCATTAATCGTAACAGCCTGGGACTGCTCCAACTCTTGCTTCCAGCTAGCGTTTACACGTGAGCATTGCATATTGGGATGCGCAATATTTACGAGAATCTTCATGATTTCCTTCTCCTTCCTGTCCATCATCCTGTTTGCAAGAAACGTCCGATATGACGAACAACGTATTTCGCGTCAGGCCCCACCCCCCTTAAGGTTGCAGAAGCAAAGGAACGCTGACCTTCCAAGCCTACATAGTACAGCCCCGGTACGGTCTGGCTAATGCCCGCCGTATGCAATGGCCTTCCTTCCCCATCAAGTGCACCAATTTCCTGAAAGTACGTAAGTCCCGGGCGGTATCCGGTAGCAAAGATGACCGCATCGACTTTCTCCTGTAACCCGTCCGGCCAAATGACTCCGGATTCGGTAAAAGCAACGAACATATCCCGTTGATCGGGCTTTCCTGCTTCTAATCGCGCTTTGTAGTCACCTAAGTCAGCTGCGGCAGTGGGGATCGGCGCTTGCTTACCGAAACGCCAGAATTGAAAGGTATCTAAGCCAATAGCCTTAATCCAAAAGTGCAAGTCAATGCCAAATACTTTCTGGTTCACAAGCTTTACAGGCTGTAGAACAGCTAAGGAAGTATGGCTGCTCTCGGTCAGCTCCATCGCAATTTGAACCGCTGAATTCCCTCTTCCGACTACCAAAACTCGTTGATCCTTGTAACGATCCGGATTGCGATACGCGGAGGAATGAAGAATTTCCCCTTTAAAAATCTCTCTTCCCGTAATATTCGGAGTAAACGGATTGTGGAACGATCCAGTAGCGTTAATTATCGTTTTTGTCTGGTAAACGGCCCCTGCTTCCGTATGAATCGTAAACCCGTTGCCCTTCTCGATCCGGATGACCTTTTGATTCGGCTGAATCGGCAAATCGAAGGCTTTAGCGTAATTCTTTAAATACTGAATGACCTCATCTCGCAAAGGATAATGGGTGCGGTGTCCTGGCATTTTTAGCCCAGGCATAGACGAGAGCTGTGCGGGCGAAAAGAGCTTCAAGCTGTCGTAATAACGAGGCCACGATCCGAGAGCCCCATGGCTAGCCTCCAGTATCAAAAACCGTAGCTTCTTCTTTTTTAAATAATAACCGGAAGCAAGCCCCGCTTGCCCCCCTCCAATAACAATGACATCCCACATTTTATTCATCAAAATTCCCCCTTATTTCATTTGCATTTTACAAGTATTAGATACGTTTACTTAGATGCATTACTGCTCCGTTCCACTTTCCCTAAAATAAGAGCTACCGTTAATATCAGTCCTGCAGCCCCCCATGCAACCATTGAAGCCCCTGCCATTTCAATAATCATAAAACCAAGCATTGGGCCAGCAGCAGCTCCCAGATCAGAGACCATTAAGTAGTTTGAAATGACTTTATGTTTCGATGTTTTCGCTGTAACTGCATACTCGGCCATCGTTGCATCTAGTAGCATGGTGATCAATGTAGAGAGGATTAATAAAATGATTATGACCATGATCCAAGTGCTAACGGGCAGAGAAAGCGGAACGATGGCATAGAATACAGCTGCCAAACCGAGTCCGGTGATGAGCCACCTCTCTTTTGCGCGTGAACGATCTCTCCATTTTCCAACTAAAGGCGATATCAAAGGTTCCATTCCCCAGCTAAAGGTTAGCAACACAGCCGTTAGTGCCGCAGGGCCTAATGCGCCAAGCAGAAGCAACGTTGTAAAATCCCGTTCATCTACCCATAACCCGAGCGTAGATTTTAATACACCTTGAAAAATAAAGGTGATAAAGAACGTGCTGATGAGAAGATAAATAAAGACTTGCTTCTTTTTTAGGTGGTGTGCATCGTTGCTTGAATGTGCCATCTCATCATAATTGACGCTATATCCAAAATTTGAGGTTATCAATAAGGGAATGCAGATCAGCGCAACGATTCCGAAAATAAGCGAAATCCATTCTACTCCAATTAAGTCGATGCAAGCTCCCCCCACCAACATGCCAACCAAAGCACCTGAGCGAGACAACCCGTTATATAGCCCTGACAATCTTCCGGCATCACCCGTCTTCATCGCCGCTTCAACGACGATCAATTGTCCGCCTTGTCTTAAAAACGTCCATGCAATCCCCCATAAAACCCTTGCAAGCAACAGAGGCCAAAATGATTTCAATACGCCGTAAGCTATTGTAGACAATACCGTTAAGACTAGCCCAATCATAAAGCCTTGTTTTAAACTAAACTTCTTATAAAATTGATTCACAATTGGATGTAAAGGAATCCGTACAAAACGGTTAATGGATAGCAAAACTCCTACTTCCCACAATGACAACAAACCAAATTGCTCCCAATGAATCGGTAAGACCACATAAAGCATCATGTCTCCCAATAAACATATTGCCGTTATGAACGCCGCAAATTTCACCTGCGACGACGGTGCTGAAAGTTTTAAACCTTTTTCTGTCATATGCTAGCATACCGCCTTTTGAGTAATTGACTGAATGAGTCTAGAAGCCGAGTATCTACCTCCAACTAATTATTTGCATTTTACAAATATAAGGCAAAAGAATCACCCCACTGGGGGCGTACAGCACGTTCCAGATTTGGCCATAGCGTCATTAAGTAGCTTGATGGAACGGATCACCGTTTCTTTTTCAAATTCATTCATGTGGGAGAAAATTTCGTTCAAATACATCTTCATTTGTTCGTCAATGGTTGTCGCCACATATTTCCCCTCTGTCGTCAAGGAAAGTATTGATACTCTGCGGTCAGCCAGATCGGGCGTTTTCTGCACCAAGTTCATCTTAATTAAGGATTGAATCTGTCTACTGAACGTGGTTATATCCGTTCCCAAAGCTTCGGCTACCTGCTGAATCGACGGGTGATGCTGACGGTCGATTTCATAAAGAATATGGCTTTGAATTAACGAAATATCAGTACCACCGACCGAACAGCAATTTTTATCAAGAAAGCCGAATCGGCGCGTCATGATTTGAAATAGTTCGCGAACATTTTCCATTCTTATCACCTACCTCACTTTTAATTATATAGCATTTATTTGCAATTTGCAAGTATAAATCTAAAAGAAGCCGTAACTCGTCTTTCATGACAATGATCCCTACTCTTTTCTTATTTTGCGTTAGAAAATTTCTCTTCAATCGACTTTTACTTTCCTAAAGAGATCGATTTTCCGATGGATACTTCGCTCATTCACTCGTCTTTTAATCAATGGATGTATAACTTTACAAAAACAACTCACTCTAACAACAGGAGGTGAATCATTATGTCAAAAAAACAAGAGCAAAGCTTTCTTTTCATCATAACAGTCATTTCCATTGTATTCCTTCCTTTTGCCATCATCAAACGTTCTTTTAAGGATTGGATCATTGTATATTTAGTAAGTGTCATCGGTAATTCGTTTATCGATCGTTACTTAGTCTCTAAAGGCTACTTAGGTTACAATGTGAGACCGTTTAAAAAGCTGTTCTCCATTCATTTCCCATTTGATTTTATCCACTATCCATTAATGCTTCTATATTATAACCAGTGGACTCTTCACAACAAGCCTTTTATCAGTATCTTAAAGCTGTTTCCTTTTATCATCCCTCTAGTTATTGTCGAGACGTGGGCTGCTAAGAAATCGCACTTAATTAATTGGAAAAAAGGTTGGACCTGGTACCATTCTTTATGCAGTTTAGCTATTAAATTCCTTCTTTGTCGAAGCATCATTGCTACAATTCGTGTTGTAAACAACGGATCAGTATCGGTTAAATAATACAAGAAAAGGGAGTGCCTTTAAACCTCATACACTCCCTTTTACACCTACTTTAATCGAGAGCACTATAAAAAGTTAACTATTAAACCTTTTAATGCTCTCACCTTTTGTTTTATCAATGACGAACTAGAATACATACAAAGAAGCTGCTCTTCCATTATTATTTTTTTATCACCTGTTTGAATTGGCGTATTTATTCCATTTAGATTTACTTAGTTTTCATGAATGTAAAAACCAGAAATTTCTTCATGTTCATTAATAGATACACTAATAATCACATCTTGTCCTTCAAATAATCCTTCTAATATGACAATTGAGTACCCCTCAGCCTCTTCTGTTGACTGATATCTGTGATCAATATACGCTCCTAATTGCAACTCAATCTCTTCCCATGTCTGCGCTAATTCCGCTTCAGAAATTGCTTCACTCATTGTTTCATCAAATTGCTCAGCTGCTTCGTTATAGCTTCCATCAGCTAATTGCTGAATAAAGGATTCTGCTATTCGCTCTTTCCCTTCCGTACCTTCTGTATTCCCTGTATCCCCTTCTTCATTACTACAACTAGCTAACATTAACGCGATTAATCCTGCTGCAAAAACAGATACATATTTCTTCATGTTCATTCTACTTCCTCCCTTTTTCTTAATCGGATTGAATCCATACCCACTGGGCCATATCTTCTATGACTTCGTCAGCTACTATACCTGGTTGCTCATATTCACCGATCGTACCTTGATTGTCACCTCGTGATTCAATAAAAAAATGATTTAATTGTGGATAACTTTTAAAAGTAACTTTCTCTCGGCTTTCTAACGCTTCTTGCCATGCCAAGAAGTCAGCTTCATAGGTGACTTGAAAGTCGGTTTCCCCATGTAGGATCAGTACCGGTTTACTACTGCCTTCTAACAGCTCAACCGGATTATATTTGTCCATATCGAGTAAATAATAAGCTGGGAGCCCAAACACTTGAGTTGATTCAATTTCTTTGAGAGATAAATCATCTAACCTTTGCGCAAGTTCATAATGCTGCTCGACCTCTGTTATTAAAGACTCTCGCTCTGACTCATCAATCACATCACTATCAAGAAAGGCGATATTTTGATCATAGACAATTTCCCACATTGGACGAGGAGAACCAGCTAAAATCATAATCCCAGCAAAGTATCCTCCAGAATCGTCAACTCTCGGAGCTAACATCCCACCTTGACTATGACCGGCCACATAAACATTTGTTGAATCAATCCGTTCATCAGACTTTAAAAGGTTGCTAGCTCGAACTGCATCTTCCACTGTTTCTTCATGTACGGTAAAATGAGTCATTTCTTCTGGTGTTAATTGATCTCCATATGAATACGTACGCTTATCATAGCGTAATACTGCAATTCCACGCTCCGCCAGTCCCCATGCAATGTCTCGAAACGGCTTATATGAGTGAACAGCTGAATCTCGATCGCTCGGTCCTGACCCATGCACGAGAACAACTGCAGGTAGAGCTTGATCGATTTCACTTGGCATTGTGAGAACGCCTTCAAGTTCGAATTTCGTACCTTCTCCCACAATCAGTTCCTCTTCAATAATCGACTTAGGTACCACTGCACTGACCTCTCCACTTGCTCTATGTAAGCCGACCAGCTCCTGCTCCTTATTAAATATCATTCGAACATCCACACTCATATTTGTATATTGAATTTCTATTTCTACTACACTATGCTCTCCCCGCTCAGAAGCATCGATTGATGTCAATTGAACATAACGACCTTCTAAATCAATTTGCTTCTCCCAATTAGAAATGACACTTGAAAGTGACGTTGATTCTATCCATTCATTAGCACCATATTCATCATAAACAACTTCATATTCTTGCTTAATAAGTAGCTCAACTATTTCCTTTCCTAAGTCTTCCATCTCACCTTCATCAAACGAAAGAGATATGCAACCTGTAAAAATCATGACAATTAAAAAGATCATAATAGATACCAATCCTTGGTTACTCATCACCTTCACCACTTTTTATATTCAACATCCTTTCCCTCCTACTATGCAAAAGGATCACCAATTGTTTGTCTACCTATTTTTTACGAAAGAAAAGAAAAAAGGTTTCATACAAATCTAATATTCTCAAAAATTCACCTCTTCGCGAATTTCTAATGCTATGATATAATAAACAGGAAATTTTATACAACGAGGAGTTTAAACGAATATGTTACAGGCAACAAAGTTCGCAATTTACATAGCCGCTCTCTTTTTCATTGGATATGCATATGGATCATTAACAAAAGATACTTTCTTTGATAACTTTTTTATCATGCTGCTTTCTCTTTTCATTTTTATTTTCGTGGTCGAATCCATCTTTTCGGCTATTCAGAAAAAAACACCCTCAAAAGAAACTAAAGAAGAGGATCCTGAATCATGGAGTGCGATGATGGAAGAAGTGAAAAAAGACTTCGAAAGATCATGGGACCTTACATATGAAAATCACAGTCTCCATATCGTTAATAAATATAATAAAGAGCAGTTATTCATTGATGGAAAGCTCGTATCAGAATCGACAAGAGGTCAATGGTATTCATGGGGCATCCCATATCAAACGTTAAAAGCAAGCATTGAGGGCACAAACACTCCAATTGCTGTTAAGGTTAAATTAGGTGGCTGGTTCAGCTTAAATTGTAAAGTGTATATCAACAAGAAGCTCATTTTTAAACAAAGATTAAAATATGACTTGATAGCTGGTGGATTTAAAGACGAGGAATAAGAAAACAAGAGGGTGGTGCAATGATTAAACTAAACTTGCACCACCCTCTTATCAATTCATCCTATTGTTATAGCGCACTAATTTCAACCTCATTTGGACGATAAACGGCTGTTATTTCCCCATTTAAATTCGTGGCAAATAAAACCGAACGATCACTTTCAAGCGTAAATTGATAAGAAATCCCAGTCTCTGGATCCTCCACTTGCACCTCTACATCATGGGCTTCCTCCGACACAAATACAAATAAATTCCCTCGAGCAAATGTCAGCTTTCGTCCATATACGCCTAAATAGTTGCTTCCCTTTTCCCAGTGCAAATCCTTCGTAACATTAGCATCATCCAGTACTTTTTCATAAAGAGCTCGAAGTGAATCATCTCGATTATTTAATTCAATTGGTAATGGGCACCATACAAATGTTCCTTTTCCCATTTCCTGTGTACGGAGCTGCGTAGCTCGGCTTTTTGATTTCTGTTCATCCACTCCAATCTCTGTTTCAAGCTCGGCTAAACGGTTTTTGCCAAACGTAACAGATAACTGCTGGTCAGTTAAGAAGGATACGGGATATATTTCCCCATCAACCTCTAACCTTTCCTCTCGTATTATATTTCTTGAAATCGTCTTACCAAACATTGTTGTCCGTGGACGATGACGCCAATATTCATCTAAGTGAAGAGGACCTGTCCACAAAATCATTCCTCCATATTTTCTAACATGCTCACATAGCTTCTCATAAGCCGCTGTATGGAAATTATGAGCACTTGGTACGATGATTAGTTTTGGAGGATTATCATTTAAAGCATCTAAATGATATTCACTAAATGCTCGGAACGGAATACGTAAATCATAGGTTAAGACACGCGTTAATTTTGCGGTTGCTGAGAAGGCAAACTCTCGGTTAGATAGGTCATTCGAATAAGGGTATATAACTGCAACCTCTTCTAACTTACGGCTACGAAATAGCTCAGAAACCTCTTTTATAAATGAACCAAAGTCATATGAAACATCAGTCTCTGGCTTCTCTGTTTGATCAGAACGGATCGCACCAATATTCGATTCATTTATATTATCCATATAGTGATTCGTGTTCCATAACCATTGCACAGCTCCAGCCCCACCAGTCGCAAATCCATAAGCATATTTCCGCTCTAGGATGGACTTCAGCTCTATCTCTGATCGTTTTGAACGGCCATCCGGTCGCTCCACATGCATGATCCCCGTTTCTTGAACGACATTTGGCTTTAACGGATCTTTCGTAAAAAGACTGTCCCATACTAAATGATCCATTAACCACCACGAATGAACCGTCGTATAATCGACAGCCTCTGCATAAAAGAGTGGAGAAGGTCGTCTCCCTCCAAGTGCTTCATCCTGTCCAACTGTCACTAGCTGTTGCGGAGCAATGGTCTTTATCGTTTTCGTTAGCTCTCGTGCCCATTGATTGTGCATGTCCATCGAAAATAGCGAGTAATCAAGCCAACGATTTCCTTTTTTCTCTAATTTGTTAGTAGTACTAAAGTTTATCTCGTCATACTCGGGTAATTCTACTTCTTCAAAGCTCGTTACTTCATTTGGTGTCATATCCCAATGCTCTTGAAGCTGTTGAATCGTTGAGTGTCGCTCTCGTAACCAACCCCTAAATGCCTCACGCTCAAAGCGATCACCTGACGTCATAGGTCCTTTAAAAATTCGTTTCTCATCAAACATGGAAGGCTCATTGATTAAATCCCATTGAATATTAGTCGTTTCCTTATGTCGCATAACAACCGCTGAAATAAAGCGCTTCTGTGCCTCTACACTACGGGGATCTAGATACGGATTCTCCCCTTCCCATCGTTCAGGAGTAAATGAAAAGAAATTAAATGTCACTTCTAGATCATGCTTTTTTGCTGTTAGTATAAACGCATCGATCGCACGCATCACTTCTTCATAAGGATGTCCATCGACAAACATCACCTGTCGCCAGCCAGTCCATAATCCTGTACGAATATAATTTATACCTGCCTCCTTCATATGGCGCATATCACGATCCCATGTCGCTGCATTAGGTAAGAATAAATATTTCCTCGCCACATCTGACGTCATGTATGTCATACCAACAATAGGAAAGGGCTTCCCCTCCTTCTCGAAATAATCACGTCCACATGATAGAGGTTCTCCTTTCATTAGCAAATCTTGATCATAACCCCAAATCCCTTGATGTAACGTCCGTCTTTGCCCATCAGTAGCTTCAAGCTGACACATAAGATCATAATATCCTGGTTCAATTTCAAAAGGAATTGAATGTTGAATATATTGGATTTCGCTACTAGAGCTGATCTTCACTGCTTCGCTCCATTTATACGTTGTTTTTTCAGACGTTAATTGAAGACGAAACGTCCACTCTTGACCTTGATTTTTCTTTTGAAGCTCCTGTATTTGGATAAGAAGACGAATTTTCTCACCAGGAAAGTAGCTTGCGTAGTTTGGCTTCACCCATATTTCCGTTACTCCCATACTCGTAAATTCAGCCCATTCAACTAATGCCTCAACCCCACCTTTCTCCCAAAAGGTTGAGGTTACCTCCTGATTCACGAACATCCAACGTCCGCCTGTAAACTCTCCCTTCGTATGCTCTAGCAATACTGCTGGAGCAGCTACATGACGCCCCTCTTTTGATACCCCTTTTAATAGCGGATAGAAATGTGCATCCATCGGCCCACCAGAGCCATTTTCATTCGGCACGTCTTTTGTACGAGTAACGTGAAGCTGCATGCTATACGTTGACCTTACGTCAAATAAAGACTCTTTCCCCTGAAACAAATCAAAATCTTCATTTGCCACATAATGATTAATTCGATCACCTGCTACTTCTAACGTCTCAAGAATATGAAGCTGCCGATGATAGCCTAGTTGTTCAACCTCTAGTTTCCATTCCCCTTCTTCCTCATATACTGGAATTTTGAAAGGAGCACCTCCAAGATATACGAGCCCATTTCCATTATTTAAAAAACGTAAAATCTCTGTCCAACTATTCTTCGGGAAAAAGGCTCCGTGCATATGAATAATACAAGATGCTTCATCCAATGACTGATCCAATGATTGGGCATCAGCAATGATACAACTTTCTCTTAATCTCTCAATTATTTCTTTTGAAGGACGCTCCCCTTCATACGGGAACGTCTCATCATAGAAAACAACGACCTTCTCCATATATAACACCTCCGCTATCAACCGTTATTATCCCTTCACTGCACCTTGAGTCATCCCTTGAACAATTTGCTTTTCCATCACAAGATAAAAAATAATTGTCGGAATGAGAACAATCGTTAATGCGGACATTTGCGCCGTATAATTCGTTCCATACTGTCCAGCAAAGTTCGCCAAACCAAGTGGTAAAGTCCTTAGCTCATCATTATTAATTAAAACGAGCGCAAAAGAAAACTCATTCCAGTTATTAATAAAATTCAAAATAATCGCTGTTGCTAAAGCTGGCCTTGTCATCGGCAAAATAATCGACCAAAATACTCTTAATACGCCACATCCATCCATAATAGCCGATTCCTCAATTTCCTTAGGAAATGAGCTCATAAAGCTTGTTAATAAGAAGATCGTAATCGGTAAATTGAAAGCAATATATGGAAAGATTAACGCCAAATACGTATCAATAAGTCCAAGTCTCTGCATTAAAATGAACATCGGTACAAGCGTTGCATGAATGGGTACAAGAAGGCCTAAAACGAAAAAGCCATACAATAATTTCCGCCCTCTAAAATCAAACCTCGCCAAGAAAAAGGAGGCCAAGGCACCTACAAGAATCGTTACGATCACAGCTACAATCGAGACAAAAACACTATTAAAGAAATACGTATCAATATTTGCTGTCACCCATGCATCCACATAGTTCGTTAAAATCCATTCATTCGGTAGACCAAATGGATTTAACGCAAAATCTTGACCCGTTTTAAAAGAGTTCATGATCATCCATAAAATAGGGTATGAATTAATGAGTGCAAAAACGATTAACACACCATATATGAGCACTCGTGATATTCTTTTTTTCGTACGTGCTCCACGGTCGAAATGCTCATTCCGTTTCAATTTTGGTCCCGTACTTTTATTTAGAGTAGGCTCCATTTTTTTACCACCTTTCTAAGAATCTCGTCTTCTCAATAATCTTTGACATAGGAGAATTAACGTGATACTAAATATAAAAATCAGAACCGATATGGCACTTCCGTATCCATATTTCAACCCTCTAAATGTTTCACTATACATATACGTCGCCATCACTTCTGTCGCATGAGCTGGGCCACCGCCCGTCATCACATAAATCAAATCAAATGTTTTTAAGCTTCCACTAATACAAAGCACGATCGCAATAAGTATAATATTCCAGATTGAAGGAATAATAACGTGGCGAGTTTTTTGCCATTCCGTTGCACCATCTAACTCTGCAGCCTCTAGAATATCCTTAGAAACCGTTTGTAGTGCTGAGAGGAAAATAATAAAGTAAAGCCCTACGAATTGCCAAATAATCACGACTCCAATCGCATACATCGAATAATCTGGATTACCAAGCCAATTTCGAGTTAATGCTTCTAACCCAATATTTGATAATAAGTTATTCAACATCCCTTGCTCCGCATTGAAGATCATTCTCCACGTTAAGGAAATAACCACGGTTGAAATAACCACCGGTATAAATGCGATCGTACGAAAGAATTTAGCTCCTCTCACTTTACGATTTAATAGCAGTGCCAACCCTAACGCAATCGGAATTTGTCCAAACACGGAAAAGGCAACAACTAAAAGGTTATTCCGAACTGACAACCAAAAGATTTGGTCATTCAATAGCATCCGAAAGTTATCTAAACCAACAAACTGCATTGGAGAAAATCCATCCCAGCTCATAAATGAATAGTAAAACGATATAAAAATCGGAATAATACTAAACACACAATAAATAAGTAATGCAGGAATAATCCCCAATCCAATTTTCCACGGACTTTTTAATAAATGCATCTTCTCACTCCCTTACAATGATCTGTAAACGTTTTCATAAAACCATTATAAAGGCGACATCCATAACAAAAAATCCTCATAATTAAGAAAACATCTGTATTTTTCTTATTTATTCGCATGCATACGTCTAAATTGAGTCGGTGTTACACCTACATGCTTTTTAAACACTTGTACAAAGTACTTATACTCCTTATAACCGACGTATTCAGCTATTTCAAATACTTTATTCGATGTTTCTGATAACAGCTCACTCGCTCTTCTAATGCGTAAAGAATTTACATATTCCGAGAAGCTCTTTCCTGTTTCTTGTTTAAAAAGCACACTAAAATAGTTTGGTGTTATAAAATGCTTTTCAGCAATATCAGCCGCTTTCAAATCGAGTTGAAAATGTTTTTTTATATAATCTTGTATTTGAATCATCATCCAGTTGTCTCCTTCATGATGGGTGATGCTTTGCAACAAACAATGCAAATCACCTATGAATAACCGCTTCATTGCTGACATTGAATTGACAATGTGCAAATCAACTCTCTCTTGGAGATGAAAGATGACTTGATCCATTTTACTTGAAGAAGTGAGCTCCTTGATCCGACTTTTCAACATTAATTCCATCTCACGACACGTATATAATATTTGCTCTAATATCACACCTTGCTCCTGCCACATAATAAACAACTGATCAACCGTTTCCTGTAGTAACGATTCATCTCCGGCCATGATCGCTTGTCGCAGCTGAGCTTCCATCTCCTTCGGATAGGAAAGCTCCTTCTTTTCAGATCTGTGCATATGAACAGAAAATAATGATGTATTCTCACTTCGTCCATCTGTGAGCACATCCGATACCTGTTCATATACACGTAATACATTCGATAATTCCATTTCAAGGTTAGAGATGCCAAAGCGAAGAGGATGAGTTACTTTTTTTTGCAGCTTATCACATAGCTGTTGAAATTGACTCAAATCGAGCATACGTTCATCAGGACAATAGCAAACCGTTACCCATTCATTCTCATTCCCTGAAAATGTCACATGCTCAACCTCGAACTCAGTCAACATTTCATCAAGTGAAACTCTAAAGTCATCCTTAAGCTGGTCTAGCTCCCCTTTCGATAGTACTTCCAATAAGTAATGATAATCGACACACTCTGTTATCATTAACCGATAAGGAGAAGTTAACAGCTCCTTATCCTTTAAACTGCTAGAAGAAAAGGGAGTATCGAAAAGGTGATGCATCACATATTCAGAAATACGCTTCGGTTGCTCAGCTTGACTCAATTTTTGCTTTTCGATAATTTCTTGCTTCAATTTCGTTGTTAGCTCAACAAGCTCATCAATGTTCACAGGCTTTAATAAATAGTCCTCAACCCCTAAGCGAATCGCCTGCCTCGCATATTGAAATTCATCATAGCCACTAATCATAACAATTTTTGTATTTGGAAAATTCTCACAGACATATTTTGAAAGCTCTAAGCCATCCATTTCCTCCATACAAACATCCGTAAGTATGAGATCGACCCCATCTTCTAAAAAAGGTAGCGCTTCGTTCCCATCATGTGCCATTCCAATTAAATCTATCCCAAGCGTCTCCCATGGAATTGTCGTCGCCAACCCTTGGCATATAATGGGCTCATCATCGACAATCAACATTTTAATCATCATTGACATCCTCCCCCTCAAGTATTCTTTGTAACTCATAGTCTTTTTCTATAAAAGGTAAATGAATCCGGATGCATGCTCCTATTTCTTGATGAATCAATTCTAATCCGTACTTTTTTCCAAACGCATGAACAATTCGATTGTGAATATTTCGTAATGCGTATCCTCCCCCATCTCGTTCATTTTGTGAATGAAATAAAGAATGCTTGATTTCATTCACATTCATCCCTATTCCATTGTCAATCACATCAATCGCTACCCCTTGCTTCGTACGGTAAGCTCGTATATACATTCGTTTATTTGGATGGGTTCGTTTAAAGCCATGCTGTATACTATTTTCCGCTAATGGTTGAATGATAATTTTCATCACAAGTGCCTGCTCGATTCCTGCTTCGACTGCTATAAAGTAATGAAGTTGACCGGCTAGCCGTCTTTTCTGAAGCTCAAGGTAACTTTGAACATATGCGAATTCATCCTTGAGAGAAATCCACACTCTACCTTCACTTAAGCTGATTCGAAACAGTCTAGAAAGATCTTCTATACTTTTCCCTGTATCAGGTGCATTCTCAATTCGTGCTGTCCAACGAATCATATCTAATGTGTTATATAAAAAGTGTGGGTTAATTTGACTTTGCAATGCCTTTAGCTCTGATTCTTTATTTTGCAATTCTAGCTTATACTTCGTCTCAATTAATCGTTGAATATGAGAAACTGCTGCATTAAAATGCGAGCCAAGCTTACCAATTTCATCATTTGTTCTTACCTTTACATTGGCATTAAAATTGCCATATTCAAATCGCTTCGTTTGCTCTGTCAGTTCAATAATTGGCTTAACGATTGTCCATACAAATCCGACAAACGCAACAATCGTCAACAGCATTACAATTGAAATCACTACAACCATCGTATAACGAATGCCAGCAAATTCTCCTAAGATGTAATCTTCTCTCACTAATGAAACTAATGACATTCCAATATGCTGATCATTGACGTTACGAATGACCGCATAATAATCTTCTCTATTATGCTGGAAGGTTACGACAGCCTCGTTCTGGTCAACGACCTCAACTAACTTTTGATTCGGAAAAGGTTTCCCCACTTTGCTTTGGTCTTGATGAAACATGACGACACCATTATCTCTTAATAAAAAGGTTTCATTGCTTTCATCAACATAACCATTTGTAACTGATTTCATTAATTCGCGTGAATCTAAACGAATTCGAACTAAACCATTCGGCTTCTTAATTTCATAATTATCATTAATCACACGAACTAATGAAATCACTTGTTGACCATCATATCCCCATCCAGTTCTAGAGACCTCATATGGCTCGCTCCAGAAAATACGTCCTTCACGCTCAATCGCTAGCTGATCCCAATGTGTTTCATCACTATTTAAGCGTTCACCAACATGTAAATCCGTACCATTGACACCTTGAATACTCGCCGAGTCAAAATAACTTTTATTATTTAAATGAAATGTAAAAAAACCCTTAATATGATCTTGAAGACGATGAATATCTTCATAATAATTTTGATCATCCATTGGTAGGGTCATAAAGTCTCGGAATTCATTACTAAAAATGATATAGCCAGATATATCCTCTACATCCTCCATGATCGATACCAAACTTGATTCCATATTGTTTAAATTTTGCTGAGTTCGATCAATCACTTGCTGTTTAAATAATTGATTCGATTGATAATAAATTAATAAGCTAACAATCAACGTCGGTAAAAAAATAAAGCACAGCATAATAACCATCGACTTTCTCTTTAAGCTCCAATGATAAAAAGGGTTCCATCTATTCATGCGCGATTCTCCTGGCCTCATTTAGTAAAAGTAGAGTACTCCCAATAAGAAATACTCTACTTTAGCATCTATTATATCACTCTGTATTCACTTGCTCTTGAATTTTCTGAGCAGATTCTTCAGGTGTTGACCGTCCAATCGTAATGGCTTGTAGCTCATTTTCAAGGACATTATTAACCGCCTGTGGTAGAACAGCGTCATATACAGGTGCTGGTGGCGCTGTATTCGTTAGCTCTAGCATATCAGCAAACAATTCATCAAATTCAATATCGTCAGGAACATCGACATCTGCTGCTACTACCCTTCCTAAACCAATTAGACCTTGATAATGATCTTCACTAAACATCCACTTCATGAACGTTTCTGCTGCTTCAAGCTCTTCTCCTTCTAAGTTAGAATTTAATGACCATGCATTTCCGTATACCGTTGAAACGGTATTTGTATCACCTAATGGAATAATTGCTATTCCCACATTTTTATCTTCAGGCATATTTGCTAGGATACTAATCGCACCCCAGTTTCCGTCAATCACCATACCTGAACGCCCTTGCAAGAAATATTCAATCATCTGATTGGAATCCATTGTATTTAAATCTTCATTAAATGCACCCATCTCCGTTAGCTCTTCAATGACTGCAAGCGCACTAACAAAATCAGGATCTGTAAAAGCACGCTCTCCTGCAAAAACATCTTCTAAGAAATCGTTTCCTGTAAATCGATCAGCAATCGTTGAAATGTATACTGACTGCAGCACCCAAGGCGCAGAATTACCAAGTGAAATTGGCGTTGTACCTGAATCTCGTAAATCAACGATTAATGACAAGAAATCATCATACGTATCTGGAAATTCACTATAACCAAGCTCAGCAATCATATCCTTATCATAGAACACAAAGCTTGTTGGATTTTGTACAGATGGTATCGCATAGGTCTCCCCATCAAAGCTAAAATCTTCAAGTGCCACTTCATCTAACAATCCATCCTCAAGCCAATGATCTCTAATGTGATTAAGTGAATGAACGGCTCCTCCATCTACAAGTGGACTTAATTCAGCACCAGGAAACACTTGAAAAATATCAGGTAATTGCCCACCAGCCGCTTGTGTATTTAACCTTGTACGGTAATCAGCATGAGCCGTTGTCTCGACATTTAAATGAATATGATCATGTTCCTCATTAAATTTCTCGACTTGATCCATCGTAAAAATGAAATCATCACGGTCTGGATTGGCAGAAGCCCAAAAGCTTAGCTCGATCACTTCTCCTCCATCATTACTATTATTCGTATCATCAGCGGTACCTTCATCTCCATCTGAACTAGCATCTTCCCCACCACATGCCACTAAAAGGGCAACCAACATAGCGAACAACCCTAATAATAAGACCTTATTTAATCCTTTCACTTTCATCGTGCATCTCCCCCAATTCATTTGTAATCGCTTACAACTGAATTATGACATAACCGTTGTTTCATAAATATCCTATGAAGTTAAGATTATATCAGTATTTTTTGAAAGTTGATATAGAGTACAAGAACATTCTCATGTAATAATCACATCATTATTGTAATAGTTCTCATTACGAAGACTTCTTTTCATTCATCAATTGGCTCGAACAAAAAAGCTCTCTATTCTACAAAGATGAGAGAGCTTACTTTATTTGTTCTTTATAAACGGGCCATTACCATCTCCCTGTTCATCCTCTTCTTCTCTAAGTTCCTTCTCTTCATGAAGTTCAACAGGAGATTGTGCCATTATATAATCAAATGGCGTAAAGTTATTATCAGGAATCGTTTTAGATTTAATCATTTTGTAAGAGGTGAGACCAACGACAACAAGAAGAAAAGTGAAAAATATAACGTACAAGCTTATATAAAACATCATCCTACCAGTGCCTTTCATTTGAGTAGTAATGGCTTCATTCGTTGCAGCCTGATTCGATAAGTCCACTCGTATCAGGCTGCAACGGTTTCGCGTATTGCTTTAATTGCACCAAAAAAAGTTAATAACCAAACTTTTCACAGTGCTCCCACTCACCATTCTCTTTTGTAAACATGTTATCCCCACGCGCGATGTCAATTGTAAACCAGAAATGTTAACTGATTTCCCCCAATAAAAAGGAGGAAATCTGACCGTTTCCGGATAGAGGTACACTCATTGATTTCCCACTTAAGTTCTAATGATGATGTTCATGTTCGTTATCTTCATCATGTGCATGCTCTTCCTCTAACTGTTCCAACTCTTCCTCAGAAACATCTCCAATAATCACTTGCTTCGTTGGCATCACATGCATCCCTCTTGCTGTTACGTGACTCGTCACATTGTATATCCCATCATCAGCAAACATATATGAAATCTCATAAACTCCGTCACCTTGGTGCTCACCTGAAATCATGTCACTTTCATCCTTTTTTCCATGCTCCCAAACTTCAAACTCCACTTCGTCGGCATCGTCAACATTCTCATCACCTTGTGTAACCTTTGTTTGAAGAATCACTTCTTCTCCAGGAGTAATCTCTGGCAGCATAATATCGACTTCAACAACTTCAGGAACCCCATCATTTTGAACGTCCTCCTGCTCCTCTCCACCACAAGCCACTAACAAACATACCATCACTAATAATACGACACTCCAACTAGCTTTTTTCATGTTCACTAAAACCCTTTCTTCTCTCTATATTAAGAATAACTCGCCTTTACAACTACAACAATCGAAATACGTACCATTGGCATCACTATACCAAAAGCAAGCATAATGAAATAGATCACCCTCCTGCTATCATCCTTCGTCTTTAGCGGAGATCCTGAGGAAGCGAGAGTGACTCGTCTTCTCATCAAGTCTCCACAACTAAATCATTCCTCATGGTTAAAGTGTAAAATAAGAATGTGAAATAAAAATGAAGTCCTTAAAAAAGACGTGATTTACTTACTATCATACATTTCCAGCACTTATCCGCAAAAAGGTTAACCACTTTTTATCGATGGTTAACATACTGGAGGATTGAGAATCATGCTATCTCTTCCTAAATATGTTAACATAACTAAAGATGAACAACATATTATGTGGGAGGATTACATGTTTTTTATTTTACTGCTTATTTGTTTACTTATATTCATCTGGGCTTATGTTAGATTACGAGAACAAAACCATAAAATCATGGAACAAAATTACTTAATCCTCAATTATTTAGGAGAAATTAAGAAGCAGAATGAGGAACAAAAATGATAAGAAAAGCTATACTCTAAATAACATACTGACTTTCTTAGAGTAGCCAAACTTCTTATTATACAAGTAAGAGGTCATATCGACCTCTTACTTTAAATTTCTTAATCGAACAACCGCATGAGTCCCTTCTCCTTCAACAGAATGAAGCTCAAACTCTCCATTATGCTTCTTCACAATTTCCGATACGATCGCAAGACCCAGTCCCGTTCCACCACTTTTTCGTGATCTCGCTTGATTCACGCGGTAAAAGCGCTCCGTTACCGCCTTCAGTTCATTCTCTGGAATACCAATACCCTCATCAGCAACCGTTAACTCACTCCACTGATCCTTAACGTGTAAAGTCACATTAATTTTCTTATGGGATACCGTATAGCGAATCGCATTATCCATTAAGTTCCGAATGACTTGTTCGATTCGATCACGATCAGCTTCAATAATGCTCCCCTCATCCAGCTTTAATTCAAGCTGCAAATGCTTCTGTTTCACTGCCACTTCGATCGACTCAAGAACATCATGCACAAGTTGCGCAAGAGCAATAGGTTCTATGGATAATGGATATGACTCGCCTTCAAGTTGAGCCAAATCGAGCAAATCATTGACGAGTCTCTCTAAACGCTTGGATTCAGACTGAATCATACTCAACCCTTTATCCTGTGCAATAACCCCTTCCTCCAACGCTTCTGCATATCCTTTCATATAGCTTAATGGGGTGCGAAGCTCATGGGAGACATTCGCCAAAAAAGCACGTCGGCTATCCTCTACTTCCTCAAGTGCTTGTGACAATCGGTTAAACGAATCAGCTAACTCACCTAGCTCATCCGTACTCTTTACTTCGATCCGTTCTGAGAAATCCCCCTCAGCCATCCGTATGGAAACACGCTTCATTTCACTAATGGGAGCGACAACGTGGTGAATACCTCTTGTAGCGATAAATACAATCACGACCATTACGATCAGAATCGACACGATTAAAAGAGTTCGAATTTGCTCAAACGGTTCATACACTTCTGATAGCGGCATCGATAATAAAATAGAGCCTGACAATTGACCTTCTTCAAATAGCGGAATGGCCACCCCTAGAATATCTTGATTAAAATGAGGATGAGGTCGTACCATCACAACCGTCTCACCATCGAGTAATGACTGCCGTTCAGTAAACGTAATCATATGTTCATCTGAAGAAGGTTCAAAGGGAGAGCCACTTCCAAGTTCCATCGGATCATTTGAAAAGATAACATCCGATCCACTATTTTCACTAGACCATTCCAAACGTTCAAGGAAAGCATCCGTCATCCCGTACCTTTCATAATAGGCAGCTAAATGCTCTCCTTCGGTAATAAGCAATTCCATTTGCTTATCAATATAAAGCTCATCATACAAAAACGAAATAAGCCAAACTGCTGCACCAATAACGACGACGATGATCGCAACGATAGCGAACCACACCTTGAATTGAATCGACCTCTGTTTCATGAGGACTCCTCAATTTTATAACCGACACCCCAAACTGTTTGCAGAAGTGCCCCTGCTGATTTTAACTTTAGGCGTATCGTTTTCACATGTGTATCCACCGTACGTAACGTCCCCATTTCCGTATCCATTCCCCATATTCGTTCATGAAGATGCTCTCTAGTAAATACTTGTCCCCGATGCTCAAGTAAGAACAGTAACAAGTCATATTCCTTTCGTGTCAGTCGCACTGGCTCTTTATTAACAAATACTACCCTCCCATTCACATCAACCTCAAGCTCATTCATCTTTAACCGATTCGACTGCACGTTCATTCGTTCGGATCGTCGCAGCACCGCTTCTATCCTCGCAATAAGCTCACGAGGGCTAAATGGCTTCACCATATAATCATCCGCACCAAGCTTAAGTCCTTTTACTTTATCCTCTTCACCACTTCTTGCTGTTAACATTAAAATCGGCACCTGTGAAAAAGACCTTATTCGCTCACACGCCGTAAACCCATCCATATCATCCATCATCACATCTAGTACAACAAACTCAACTTTATATCGGTGCATGAGGTTTATCGCTTCACGCCCACTCGTTGCTGTCAGCACTGCATAGGATTCTTTTCGTAAATAGGTCTTCACTAGCTCTAATAGCTCCACTTCATCATCAACAACTAATACATACGTAAGCTCGCTCATCCATTTATTCCTCCAACACCATTGCATACGGCCCTGCTGACACCGCAAGCTCCGTAATCACTTCAAATGTTTCTCGATCAATAATCGAAATGGTATCACTATCCAAATTGGATACGTACAAATACGTTTCATTTCCGATTATCTGATTCGGATTTTGCCCTACCTCGAGTTTATTAACAACATCATTCGACCTTGAGTCAATTTGATAAATGGAGTGCTCGCCATGGCAAAGCACGTAGAAATATGGAGATGTATCATCTCCATAGAAGGCAATTGGCATTAGTCCTACTTCAATTTCGTCCATGAGCTCACCACTATTCGGATCATACGAATAAATGTGGCGATTCAACTCACCGAAAGGACCATGTCCCCCAACCCATAGCTGTTCTCCATCATGAAACAGTCCTGCTGGTCGTTCGACGACTGAAAACGCACGCAAGCCCTCCTGTAAGTGTCGATCAACGACTATCACTTCATGCTCATCTCCACTAAGTACAAATAGCTCATCTTTCGATAACACAAAGTCAACTGGATGTGCCCCTATTTCCATACTCGCCAATCGTTCCTGTTGGCTCACGTCAATCAAATGCACAGCATGATTGACTGTATCTGCAACATACGCTTGGCCTTTCTCTTCATCATAAAGTAGTGACGTTAATCCCTCATTTAGATGAACAAATGGAGATATCGTGCCTTCATGGAGATGAATGACCATTAACGATTCGCCCTCTTTGCTTGTCACTAATACTTGCCCATCCCCAATACTCACCATCTCAGTAATCGCAACAGGGCTTTCATCCTTCAGTAGCACCTCATAACGGTCTGTATCAATAAACACTAGCGACTCTTCCTTCACATGTGCAGCCATCAAATAAGGAGCTTCACTCGGCGTTTCCAGCCGTTGCTCATCACAACTACTTAACACGATAAGAAAAAAAGCGACTACTATAACAAAACGCTTCATGGTGTCCTCCTACTTTAGAATTTACACATAACAACCTTTCAATAACCCTTACTTCCTCATTTTAGCATGCAATTGTGAAGAAAGATTGAAATAAGAAAGAACGCAACAGCTTCATTTCCTTAAAGAGGCGTACGGAGCCGTTACAGCGGTTTCTTGTTTTTATAAAAGTTGGGGTTAGGATCTTTCAGAAAAACGGGTAACGTGCGAAGCCAGCGCCACCCGCGAATCTATCTACTTCTTCCTCAACCTAATCATTCAATCATTTCACCAAATTCTTCTAATCCATGAATCATGCGAACAACAGCGTGAGGCTCTTCCTTCTTGCGGTTAAGCCAAACTCCTTTCATCCCTGCCTGTATACTTGCTAGCGCATCAATGTCTAATCGATCACCAATGTAATAACAACGTTCTACTTCTACATCAGCCTTATTACAAGCAGCTACAAATATTTCCCGATCAGGCTTGGATACACCTACTTCACTAGACGTGACGATGCAGCTAAAATAATGCTCAAGCTCGACTTGTTTCAACTTCTCCTTTTGTTGAAGAAGATCTCCATTACTAATCACACCAAGTGAATGGCCATTTGCTATTAGCTGTTGTAAGCATAGATTCACATCGTCATAGGCAGACCAATTCTGTTTATACGCATCAACATACGAACCAAAGGCTACGTCCGCTTCTTCATCATTAACTTGTCTCAATAAAATCTCTCTTACACGCTCTCGTCTTTGCTCTTGAAAGGATAGCTTCTGTTCAAGAAAGCGATTGTAATAGTACTCAGAAACTTCTTTCCAACGTGAGACAAAATCAATTTCAGCTAACTGTATTACCTGGCTATATTCACGATAAAAGGCTACGGCTGCTAGCTCCTCCGCACGATCGTGATCAAGCAACGTCCCATCAATATCAAAAAAGATCATCGCGACACCTACCATCATTCGTTCTTCATTATAAATCTATTCTAGTCACCCATTCTCTCTTAATCAATGAATAAATTTCTTACGCATACCCTCTATCTCTCTGTTCATTATTCTTCTATATGCTTAGGTATCTATTCATACATATGTTTCATCAAATCAGCAACTGTTTGCTTCTTTTCTAATTCAGCTTTATTAATTGCTTCCTTTACATCTTCCTTAGCTTGTTCAATTACCGATTGCTCTTGCTCGTTCGACCAGAGACCTCGCCTTTCTAGAAATGTACGAAACCGCACAATCGGATCTTTTTTCGACCACTCTTGATCTAATTCCTCGGTTCGATATTTTGTTGGATCATCGCCAGAGGTTGAGTGTGGTCCAAATCGATAGTTAATCGCTTCAATTAAGGTTGGCCCCTTCCCCGCTATCGCCCTTGCTCTTGCCTCCTTTGTTACTAAATACGTTGCCAACACATCCATTCCATCTACTTGAATACCTTTGATGCCCGCTGCAACAGACTTCTGAGCTATCGATTGTGAAGCTGTTTGTTTTTCAACTGGCGTCGAAATGGCAAATTGGTTATTCTGTACGACAAAAATGACAGGTGCACAGTAAACACCAGCAAAATTAAGCCCCTCGTAAAAATCCCCTTGAGACGACCCACCATCTCCTGTATATGTAATCGCAATACTCTGCTTCTTTTTCTTTTTAAGTCCAAGACCAACACCAGCTGCTTGAACAATTTGTGCCCCGATAATAATTTGTGGGGGTGTTACATTGACATCGTCTGGCTTTTGCCCACCTTTAAAATGGCCCTTTGACCAAAGAAATAGTTGAGATAATGGGACTCCGTGGAAGAGCAACTGTGGTAAATCGCGGTAACCAGGTAAAATCCAATCTTCCCTCTCCAAAGCAAAATGTGTACCCACCATCGTCGCCTCTTGTCCAGAAACAGGAGCATAAAAGCCTAATCGACCTTGCCTATTTAATGAAATACACCTTTGGTCAATTGTACGTGTGTATACCATTCTTTTCATTAATAGCTTAAGCTCCTCCTCTTTCATATCTGGCAATCTATCACGATTTAATAGATCGCCATCTTCACTAATTAGCTGAATTCGCTCATATAAATGTTCACTACCTTGTCTGCCTTTCACATTATCCACACCCTTTTATAATTAATTATAATACGATCGTTTTAAATCATATTATATAATAACTGAAAGGATGTCAATGATTCTTTCACACTTGAATAATTAGCAAAATCCGTTATGATTTGAAATAAGAGGTGAATAAGGTGGCTGTAGAAAAACAAATATTGCACTTACTTTCCATGAACACTGACATATCAGGAAAAGAACTGATTACCATATTAGAATCAATGAACTACACACCACAATCGATTCGAAACACATTATCCAAATTAAAAAAGCAATCGTGCATATCATCGCCAAAGCGAGGTATTTACTCCATTACTGCAAACGGATTTGAGGTACACCAACTCTTTAGCGGCAAAGAGAATTTTTACGAAAAGAAGTGGGATCAAAGGTGGCACCTTGTTTTTATTGAAATTCCAGAAGCAATCCGAAAAAAGCGTGATGCATTTCGTATTAAGATTACTCAACTTGGCTTTGGTCAGCTATATAAAGGCGTATATATCTATCCTTGGGATGTCACATCAAAAGTATTAACAATCATAGATTCCCTTGAAATAGAAAACTATGTCACGATTTTATCAAGCGATACGTTTCACTTTAATTCCATTAGCCCTGAAGGGGGATCGGGTTCCAATCAAGCAAGTAAGATTTGGAACCTCAATCAAATTGAACAAGCATATATAGAAAAGCAGCAATATTTAAAACAAACATACCCGTGCAAAGATTCACTAGTTTCAAATGAGCCTTCAACGCTCTTATCTCATTATTTATTGTTAACTGAAATGCGCAATGAATTGATCGAAATAGACCCTATGCTTCCACCTGAATTCTTACCAGGAAGCTGGATAGGGACACACGTTCTTCATTCAATCGATTCAAGCATCCTGTCTCTCATTAAGCAAATGCCAAAAAATTCTCCCTATTATCGATATATGACTTGCCCTTCAAAATAAGGGTCTAATAACGAACAAATCGTTGAGATCTCTCTGTATAAGGGTACTGAGTCGGTTCAGTCCCTTTCCTCATGGACGTTATCATGAAAAATTAGCGAATAAAAGCTAAATCTCGCTCAGCCATCGCATCCTCCAACCATCTAGGGTGCATCGTGAGTAAATTCTCTGGTATCTCTCTTTGATCAAAAAAATCCATATCCAACGATTCATCCGAATAGCAACATAACGAGCCACCTACAACTTCCGCTAAAAAGCATGTCGTAATAAAATGTACGACTCTTCCATTCGGATATATAAACAATTGCGATTCCGGTTCTGAATATACACCAATCAGTTTCACAATTTTTATATCCAAGTTCGCTTCTTCCTTCACTTCACGGATCGCGGCCTCTGCCACCGTTTCACCTTTTTCAATATGACCAGAAGGAATCCCCCATAACCCTACATCTGCTCTTTTTTGCAGGAGAACTCTTTGATCCTTATCCAATACTACAACTGCAACACCTGCTCGAATCTCATCAATTTTCTTCATATCCTTATCCTCCTTTTGAATACGACAAAAAAAGATCCGAAAAGAAAGAAATCAGTGTATGACAAATACACTGAACCTTTCCCCTCGGACCTTTTATGTCAATAGGTGCCTTTTACTTATCGTAAAAGATGTAGCCCTCGGTCACAGACCTCATTACTAGCGGAACCCTAGCTACAATTTTCCAGTTCCCTATTAGTTTACTAGATTATACTCAGGTTTCCAATAGCAAATACACACACATTCAAAATTAATGTAGTAAGGACGTTGCAATTGAAAAATACACAAACAACCCGATAATATCATTAATCGTCGTAATAAAAGGGCCAGATGCAACAACTGGATCAATTTTTAACTTATGAATGAGTAATGGGATGATCGTTCCCGAAAGAGTGGAAAACAAAATCGTGACAAATAGAGAAACACCAATAACGAAGCCTAATATTGAACTTCCTTGTGATAAAAATAGTGCAATCAACGATACGATTATTCCACATACAATTCCCATCATTAGACCAGTGGCTGTTTCCCTTTTTATTAATCGGATGATAGAATCTCGATCAAAATGATTTAATGCTAAGCCACGAACTACGACAGCAAGTGATTGTGTTCCTGTATTGCCTGCCATATCAGCAATGAGTGGAATAAACATCGCTAATAAAGCAACTTCAGCTAAAGTAGCCTCAAACGTTCCAATTAAGCCTGCTGTTAGCATTCCAATTAATAATAACAGAACTAACCACGGCAAGCGCTTCTTTGTTGCTACAAATGAACTTACATCTAGATCTAAAGCTCCTCTAGCTGCAGCGAACTCGCCAATGTCTTCACTTACCTCATCATCAAGCACATCAAGCACATCAAGCACATCAAGCACATCATCAACCGTTATAATTCCGATCAACTGATCCTCTTCACTAACGACAGGTACAGCTAATAGATTATAGTCTTTTATCACCTTTGACACATGTTCTTGATCCATTGTCGCAAAAACGGTCACGACTTGTTCTTTCATCACCTGTTCAATCGTCAACTGCAATGATGCTGAAATTAACTCACGCAAGGAAACAACACCAATCAGCTTGTTAGATTGATCCACTACATAGATATAATAAATCGTTTCTGCTCCCATTCCTTCTTGTCGCAATTGCTCCATCACTTCGTCAATCGTTGCAGTCGGGGAAACACTTATATACTCAGTCGTCATTAAGGAACCTGCTGAATCATCCTGATGAGAAAGCAGAAATTTAATATTTTCTGCTTCCGCAGCATTCATGCTGTTTAACAAATACTTTGAAATATGCTCAGGAATTTCACTAAAGAAGTCCGTAATATCATCAGCTGGTAACTGCTTTAGCATTTCTAGAGCATACTCATCCTCGAGTTCAGTAAATACTAGCTTTTGTTCATGTAAGGATAACCCTTGAAATAGTTCCGCAAATTCTTTGGCTAATAAATAACCATAGACTGCCTTACGTTTTTCGTTGTTCATCTGTTTAAAGATTTCAACTTGATCAGTTGGATGCAGGTCAAGAAACTCTTCACGAAAGGCATCTTTTTGTTTGTTTTTTAAAGATAAGAATAAATAGTACGTATATTCCTCGCGATTTTTCATAGTCACCTTTTTCATCTTCCCTACCTCCTTTCTATCAATTGATCATCAATGTTCAATTTCAACAGAGATGACATGATCAATTTTTTTAATCAAATAATAAATTTCAGTTGTATATTGTTTTTCTGGTGCTGATACCTTCAATTCTATTTTTTGATTGCCGTTCTCTAAATCCTTCAACTTCAGATTTCGGATCGTAATGTCACTTTTTTCTTGCTCAGATAGGCCCTGATCTTTATGTTCAATAGCTTTAACTAATTCCGTAATCTTCAAGTTCGGCTCCATTATGACTTTTACAAGGACGTCTCGTTGACGTAAGGCAGGTGGTCCAATGATTTTTAAGACAGGAGGAATGACATTAATCGCTAAAATCATCAACACTATAGCGGTAATAGGCAGAAAATAAAAACCAGCCCCAACAGCAATGCCTAATCCAGAAGCTGCCCAAATAACCGCAGCGCTTGTTAACCCTGAAATGATATCGTTATTTCTTCGCAAAATGACACCGGCCCCTAAGAAACCAACACCACTCACAATTTGAGCAGTCAAACGCATAGGATCCATTGCATGATAGGTCGGAGTAGCGAATTTGTGAAAGGATTCAATTGAAACAATTGTAATCATACAGCTCGCCACGCAAATGATCATACACGTTTTTAACCCTAATGGCTTATGCTTCAATTGACGATCTATCCCTATCAACAAACCTAAGAACAAAGCAAGAGCTAACTTCATGACAATTTCTACTTCAAATAACATTGAACTCACCTTCTCCCATCAATAAGATAGGACTCTCCCATCTCATTTTCCATAATATATATAACTAAGATCACTGAAAAAGAAGCATCATTCATTTCCAGTGACCTTTTACGAATAAGCGAACTCCCTCTCGAATGTGAGATGCATACATTTTAGAAAGATACAACATAACCGATTTACAAGAAATCAAGAAGTGCCGTTGCAATTGAGAAATAAATTAACAATCCAAGGATATCGTTAACTGTCGTAATAAATGGGCCTGAGGCGATAGCAGGATCAAGCTTTAACTTATTAATGATTAATGGAACGGTCGCTCCGATCACAGTCGCTATACTAAGTGTACAGAAAATTGAAAACCCAACAATCAGCGCGAGCACCCAGTGCTGATACATAATCGTAACGGTAATCGCTAATACAGCCATACATATTAAGCCGAGCATAATACCTGTACCGAACTCTCGGCGAACCATCTTTCCAATACTCCCTTTTTTAATCGTGCCAAGTGCTAAACCACGGACTGCAACAGCTAGTGATTGCGTACCCGTATTACCAGCTGAATCCATAATAAGCGGGATAAAGACTGCCAATAAGACAATTTCTTCTAATGTTTCTTCAAATTGCCCAATGACCCCAGCTGTAATAAGTCCAAAAAACATGAGCATAATAATCCATGGCGAACGTCTGCGAGCGGCCTTTAACGAACTAACATTTACATCCGTTGCCCCTTTTGCTGCTGAAATTTCTCCAAAATCCTCCGTTGTCTCTTCTTCAAGAATATCAATGACATCATCTACCGTAATAATTCCGACTAAATGATTTTGCTTGGAAACAACAGGAACAGCTAAGAAATCATATTTCTTAATTAATTGAGCAACGTCCTCTTGGTCCATATCATCATCGACAGAAACGACTCTTGTCCCCATCACATTTTCAATCGTTTCAGTCGGCTGTGCTGTAATTAAATCTCTTAAAGAAATAACACCAACTAATTTTTTTACATCATCAACGACATATAAATAATAGATCGTTTCCGCATCAGGAGCATCCTTTCTTAGCGTATCAATGACATTTGATACTACTTCAGTTGATGTAATACTAACAAACTCCTTCGTCATGACAGCACCTGCTGTTTCAGGAGCATATGCCAACAATTCTTTTACTTCCTGCGCCTCTTCTTGATCCATTCTCTGTAAAATATCTTCTGCTTTTCCACCTGTCATAACTTCTAAGAAATCAGCGACATCATCAGCAAACATATTGTTAAACATCTCAGATGAGTACTGTTCATCTAACTCTTGATAAATACGCTTCTGGTCATCAATTTCTAATCCTTCAAAAATATGAGAAAAATCTTCAGCTGTTAAATAGTCATAAACACGTTTTCTTCTAGCATCCTCTAATTTAATAAAGAAATCGACCTGATCAGTTGGATGCAATTCTAAAAAGGTTTCTAAAAATTGTTTATGATCCCCGGCTTCGAGTGTATCTAAAATGAGCTGTTCATATTGCTCACGGTTTTGTGCATTTAATTTAACCATAATGAATCCTCCTTCATAGGGTTCCTTCCTACCAATAAACACACGGCACGATTAATATCGTTACAATTTCATGCCCCTCGTTAAACATGAGAAAGGAACCCTCTTTCATAGTCTTTTTCTGAAGCGATGATTTATACTTCCATCATCTCTTCATACCACACCTTCATATTCACAAAACACAATTACAATTTAAAAATGACGTTTATAAGGAATTCCCTTTTAGCATGTTTCAAAACAAAAGCTATTCGTATGAGATCGAAATGATTAGATTTAAACTTCGAACCACAAATACCCGAAAGTATTTGTCATTTTTTTACATCACATGCGCTAATAGTGTGGTTGCTAAGCCAAAGTAAATGAACAGACCTGTAACATCTTTAATAGTCGTAATGAAAGGGTCAGAACCAGCTGCTTGATCAAAGCCCAATTTAACTAGGATGTATGGAATTAAAAAACCAATCGTTGTCGCAATTGTAATCGTAAAGAATAAAGAGAGACCAACGACCAATCCTAGTGCAAATATCCCTTGCCAAAAGTAAGCGATGAAACAAGCTGTTATCCCTAGAACCGACCCCATACTAATCCCGACAAGTACTTCTTTCCCTAAATGCTTCTTCCACTTTTCAAATTTGACATGAATTGGACTTCATGTCATCTTTATTTTCATTTTCCTTCACATACTTCATACATGACTCGGGTTCAGGACCACTATCCAATTCACATCACCTCCAACTGCCTCGCTAAGTATTGAAAGGAAGCCAACAAAAAAAGACATCTTCAACGAATGAAGATGTCTTTACACGCAGCAAAATTAGGCAGTATCCAGCGATCAACATAAACATGCCAACCATTCAGACACAGCAAACTAAGCGTCTATTCCCTCCATTCGTAGAGCTTTAGCACTGTGCGGCATAGGATCTATGATCCAGCTACATTAAGAACCACCTTATGTCGATAGTTCCTGTTGACCCATTGGCGTCTTTGGACGTTTTTGGGCAGCAGCGTATCTCCTGCACAGGAGCCTCACCTAACGAGGTATTTAATTAACAATGCAAATGCTACAGCAGAATGTCTATGCTGTCAATATTTTTTTAATAAATATAAAATAAGGCTCAGGCCAGTTATGTAGCAGGACGATCCATTTGATAAGGATTAATGTGGATCATGACCTTCTTAACCGTTGAATGTTCCGACATTAGCGCTTCTTTAACTAATTTCGAAATACGATGCCCTTCCTCAACACTTAAGTGAGATCCTACACTTACCTTCAAGTCAATTACAATATAATGGCCGTGTGTTCTTGCTAACAATTCATCGACTCTCATAACACCTTTCACCGAACGAACCGTCTGTAAAAATGGAGTTGTCTTCTCCGGGGCTAGTACTTGCTCCATCATAATCATGCTTGATTCCTTTGCTAAGCTGTAGCCAATTTTTATAACCAATAGTGAAACGAGAATACCCGCAATCGGGTCTAAGTAAATTAAGATAGGGATATTTAGATATTCACCAAATATCGCTCCTAATACCCCAACAAATGCCGCGATGGAAGAAAGAACATCTGAACGATGATGCCATGCTTCAGCTAACAAAACGGAGCTATTTATTTTTTTCGCTAAGCGATATTTGTATTGAAACATCACTTCTTTGGCAACAATCGAGATCACAATCGCGATGAGGGCTATTCCGCCCGGTGCTTGAGGAGCCTGTCCCCACACCCCTTGCACAGAGGATACCGCAATCTCAATTCCTACGATAATCAAAAGCAGGGCAACAATAATCGTAGCGACATTTTCTGCTTTTCCGTGACCATACGGATGATCTTTATCAGGAGGCTTTTGTGCAGTACGCAGCCCAGCTAGCACGGCAATTGAACCCGCTACATCCGATGCAGAATGAGCAGCATCAGCAATAAGCGCCCGACTCCCTGAAAGCCAGCCAACGATACCTTTCATGATAGCTAACAATGCATTAACCACAATCCCTATCCATGTCGCTACCTCCGCTTGTTTAAACTGATTATCCACCTTTTTATACACCCCACTTCGATACGATCTTCACCCTTTTTCTAGGTGCTTTTACATCCTATCAGATGAATATCGTGTGGGTCTACAGCAACCTTTTTGTGAGGTTGAACACTTCTTACTCGCAGTGAAAATAGCTAAATAACAGCAAGAGATTTGGTTTGGGGAAACATTTAACTGTTGTTGTGTCCTATAGTAATCCTGCATTCTAGAAATTCAGGCGAAGTTTCTGTATAATTATGTGAGAAGTGCACCAACACTTCTCACCATTATCCTAACGCCAATTAGGATTCATATGCACAATTTGTTTGAGCCGTCTTTACAATAAGACGGCTTCTTCATACCTACAACAACCGCCAACTTTAAACACCTTCTTTTCTCCTTCCTGTCCCTGTAAACAGAAGGCTTAACCATATTCCAATTCCAATTAAGAAAAAGACCATAAACACACTCATTGCAATAAACACTTCACCAGTTGCAAATCCAGACAAAGCCGTTACTAAAATACTAAATAAAATCACTCCAATCGCAATGCTATAAAGTAGAGCTCTCACTCTATTCATCGCATATTTCGTTTTTGATTCTCTTGTTAATACACTATAAATGACCAATGGTGCACCAATTACTACGAAAATAAGCGCACTAGATGAAATATCCATCGATAAACCCATGGAGTACAACATAGCACAGGTCAGCAATCCAAACAGAATAATTAATGTACCGATAACGATTCCAGCAGCTGAAACACGTGATGACATGGATGTATAGACGGCTTGCTTCGCTTGATTTTGACCAATTTCCCTCATCTCATTAACTAATGCACTCAAATCACCTAACGAGCGAATTGCCTCTTTAAAGGCTTCTTCTTCCGTCATACCTGTATTTTTATAATCACTCATCTTTTCACTTAAATTAGTCGTTAACTCCTCCTTTAGATCAAACAGCTGTTGACTATCACCTATGCCAACAAATAAACGATCTACATATACTTTCACCTTTTGCGTACCATTAATGCGATTCTTCATTTGTCTTAATTCCTCCTTCAATTAATTGATCTAAAACACCTTTAGCAAAATGCCAATCCTTTTTACTCCTTACATAACGATTAGCTCCCTCGTCAGTAAGTCGATAATACTTTCTTCGCCCACCTTGCGTTTCATCTCCCCAATATGATGTAATCATCCCTTCCTTTTGCAACCGTCGAAAAGCTGTATACAACGTTGCTTCTTTTAATTCATACTGATTTTGACTCAATTGAATAATGGTTTTATAAATTTGATAGCCGTAACTATCTTCCTGTCGCAAAATATTCAAAATGATCGTGTCTGTATGACCACGAATTAAATCTGTTGATATCTTATTCGACATACTCTTTCACCTCCTGTAATATAATTTATACCACATTACTGTGTCTGTCAAAGTAATATGGTATAAATACCCCCCCCTTATTATGATTGAAATCCCTATCTTTTCATTTCAAAATATTGTCCCAAAATAAAAAAACGTCCCAGCTTAACCGGACGTTAATTATTTTATACTATTGGAATAATTTAAAGCCTCACACGTAACTCATTGCTTAAACGAGACAACTCTTTCAGGATCTTCTTTCATTGAGTACTAACCCTCTGTCTATATTTAACCTAAATATGGTAAAATATAAATGGACAATAAAAGGGGGATGCAAAAATGAGCCATCCAATCAACATAACATACCAAAATGAAAGACACATTTCAGCAGGTGAATTATCTAGTGTGTTCAAAAACTCTGGCATTAAAAGACCTACCGATGACCTAATTCGATTGCAAAAAATGATTGACAATGCTGATATTCTCATAACAGCTCGACATCAAAATCGACTCATCGGTATAGCACGTGCCATAACAGACTACAGCTATTGCTGTTACTTATCTGATCTAGCAGTTGATAAAGACTATCAGCATCACGGGATCGGGACTGAACTAATACGATACGTACAGGCAGAGCTTAGCAAGGAAGTGGCACTGATTCTCTTATCTTCCCCAACAGCTATGGACTATTATCCGAAAATTGGTTTTAAACCTATTGATAACGGATTTAAAATTGCTAGAAGGCAATAGCCCTGCAACTGAATTACCATCTAGAAATGCTTTTATCCTTCATTCTACTCATCAATCATATTATGAATATGACTTCATTCTTTTCTTAGCTTATCAAAATCATTCTTTTAGTTAAGTATTTCATAATCAATCAAGGAACCTCTGTCACTCTCATTTACTGCTCCGTTAGTATCAAAGGTCCCTTCTTCGTAATAGCAATCGTATGTTCAAACTGTGCCGAAAGCTTGCGATCTCTAGTTCTAGCAGTCCATCCATTTATATCCATTTGACTATGCCAACTTCCCTCATTTACCATTGGTTCGATAGTAATGACCATGCCTTCCTTTAGCTTCCTTCCTGTATCTGGTTCACCGAAATGGAGAACTTGTGGTGGCTCATGCAAGGTTGGACCTATACCATGCCCTGTGAAATCACGGACAACCGAAAAGCCTTCACTCTCTACGTATGTTTGAATAGCGTGTCCGATGTCTCCTAACCGATTTCCGACATAGGCTTTTTCAATTCCTTTATAAAGAGACTCTTTAGTGACCTCCAACAGCCTTCTCGTTTTGTCAGGAACAGTTCCAACTATATAACTCCATGCCGAATCAGCTAAACCACCATGTAAATTCACGACCATATCTATTGTCACAAGATCACCATTACGCAAAGGCTGAGCTCTAGGAAAACCATGACAAATTTCATCATTAATTGAAGCACACGTTGCAAATTGATAATCATTAAAGCCCTTTTGCTCCGGCGTTGCACCATGTTTCAGTAAATATTTTTCTACAAATTGATCAATTTCCAAAGTTGTCATCCCAGGCTTGATCATTTTTGCAATTTCCTTATGACATGAAGCGAGTAACTTACCTGCTTCATGCATGAAACGAATTTCCCTTTCACTTTTTAGTGTAATCATGATTTCCTCCTTTTTTTCATGGGATTCTAAAATACTTATACGTATTCATAATCCGCAAATGCTGCAGCTTGCCCATAATAATGATCTTTCTCATCAATCATGTTCCAAACTATCGCTTGTTTAATATAGAACCTCTTCCCTGTATTCGAAATCCGAATCCCTGTATAATGATCAACAAAATTATTTTCTTTTACTTGTCTAATGAAATGCTCTCTCGCCGTTCTTTCCGTAGGTTCAGCAGTCAGGCGTGATGGGGTTTTTAAGAAAGTGGCTCGATCCATTTCCCATAATGTCAGTGCAGCTTGATTACCAAAATTAAGTATAGGATCAGCTTCAATTCCATGTGACAAGATCACTGTTTTACTTTCCATGAACTGCTGTAAATAGTTTTTATTTTTATCTAAAGGTATTAAATCTCGACCGATCCATCGTTTAAAGCTATTGTTTAATCGTATGACATGCTGCTCCGTGTATCCATTCTTAGACATGTTCATCTACAACTCTTCCCCTTCTGTAAACATTTACACATATTACAATAATAAGTATAAACCTTAACTCTTTACAAATTAAATCGTATTGATTCTATTCCTCTTTCAACTTCATCATTGCACCAAAAAATTGTGATGCCGTAGTAAAAGCGATAAAGGCACACAACTCACTAATTTCTTCCTCGGTCAAATACTGCTGTAAAATATTAAATGATGAGTCTGGTATCGAAGACCTTTGCTTTAAAAACACCTCTGCAAAACCTACTGCAATAGACGTTTTTAAGTCAAATTTGTTGGGATCAGGCTTTCCTTTTGCTTTACAATACTCACACCCATTACTTTGTGCTAACGTTCTTCTTACTTGTTCCTTTAAATTAGAAGATAGCAAAGCATCTCTCTCTAGCACACTCCCTAAATCTGACCAGCTATTCATGACATCGATATTATGACCTAAAAGTTGTTGAAATGATGTATTTCCAAAACTTGATTTCTGAATTCTTGTCATTTACTACCCCTCCTTGTTATATTAATTATAGAAAACAAATCACTTAATTCACATTAAATTCAATATGATTAAATGGTCATTTCATTTAAAAAAATAATTAATAAAGGAGTTTTACTTTCAAAATGAAAATTGATGAAATTGATAGACAAATAATTGATGAATTAAACAGGAATAGTCGCTTATCAATGAGTGAACTTGGAAGAAGAGTCCATTTGTCATCACCTTCTGTTACAGAACGAGTAAGACAAATGGAATCATTCGGTATTATTAAGAACTATACATTAGAACTTGACTATCACCAATTAGGCTTACCCATTCAATGTATCGTCGAAGCAACCGTGAAAAACGGAGATTATGAAGCTTTTAAAAGATTCATTCAAACACTTCCAAATATAGATTTTTGTTATCGCATAGCCGGAGATGCATGCTTTATGCTTAAAATACACTTTGAAAACTTTTCTCAAGCAGAGAAATTTATAGAAGAAGTGAATCCATACGCACAAACCGTTACACATTTCATTTTCTCACAAGTACCAACCTTCCAGAAATATACTAGTGTTTCGACATCGGAATCAGAATAGGTTTTCAACGAAAAGCTTGAGGATTTTCTGAAAGTAGAGCGTGTAACAAGCGAAGTCTAAGCACTTCTCTGAATTCACAGCCAACGTGATTAAGTTCCTAAGATTTTTATCAAGTCTTATCTTTCTATAAACGAACAGGTACTAGTCACAGCGTACCTGTTCCAATTCATAAATCATCGTCCAAGATGTCCCTGATAAACCACACCTCTTAAATCCAAGCTTTTGATAAAGCTTTAAGGCTTGGTAGTTCTGTGGATCAACACTTAAGGAAAGTGCTGCATAACCATCATTTGTAGCCTCTTCAAATAACCTTGTCATCAGTTGAGTTCCAAATCGCTTCCCTCGTGCACCTTTCGTTAACGCTATTCCTAATTCGGGCGTTTGATCATTAACATAACCATATCCTTTTTTACTCCCTGTAAATAGTCGATACCAAGCTGCACCTACAGGAATCCCCTCCTCGTTTACGGCTACTAATGCTCGATCACCTTGTCTGCCCCAGCCTTCGCTATATATTTTATTTTGTGGCAAATGTAACAATTCCTCTTTTGGAGGCTTATTTTCAGGAATGTGAATCGCTTCGTACATCATATCCGTTAAGAACACTAGATCATATTTACTATTTTCAATATCTCTAATATGAACACTCAACTAAAATCACCTCACTTATTTAATTAGCTCATACAAAGCTCTTTCTGTTTACTTAACGACATACTTATAAAATTTCCGATCCACTTCCAACACTGGGAATGCCTTTGGTAAATCATCCATATCAATAGTAATAAATCCATTCTTTTCATAGAATCGATGAGCTGCTAAAAATTGTTCTGTTGTACCAAGGTACACGATTTCAATTGAACGTTCCTTTGCCCATATAAGAGCTGTTTGTAATAGCAACCACGCCGTTTTAAACGTTGCACCTCGAAATTCTTTTTGTACAAACATCTTTCTTAAGGCAACATGCTGGTTGCCAATGTCTAACAAACTAATTGTACCAACGACTTCCCCATCATAGAGAGCAACCCAAAAGTTTCCGTTACCCTTCTGATAGGAGTCTTCTATCGTAAACAAATCAGGCTGGTCTTCTTTCGTAATCGCTATGTCATATTCCTTTTGTTGAATGTGAAGAATTAACTCAATCACTTGATTTTGGTTCTCTGATGAGTATTCTTTCACCGCTAGTTCCTTTTCCATTAATCACACTTCCTAACGGTCATATTCTAGTTGTTTAGCAGTTGAAGTGGATTCTTCTTCCTCCATCTAAACACCTTACAATTATATAATATTGATTTATTTTATCATCGCTCACATAATTTTAAAACAAATAAAAGCGCAATCCTTTTATACTGAAAGAATTGCACAAAAAAGCTTTCTATTTCCCCTAATGATTGATCGCCTTTATCATTAGGAATTGCGGCCTTTTCATAAGCCGATCATATTTTTCTGGGGCTTGCTCCTTAAATGACATCGTCGGCTGAGGCTCAATCAGTTCCTCAATAGAAAAATAAGCTGAGGTACAATTAACAATTTCGCTTAACGGCCTACGGTAGAACGGGACTTCATATACTTTACCTTCTTTGTTCCATTGATCAAAGATTAATTCAATTGAGAAGTAATGAGGATCTTTTAGAAAAGCTATATCTGCAAAAGGGTGGTGAACGGAAAACAAAAACATCCCATTCGGTTTCAGCACACGCTGGAATTCACTAAACGTTCGCTCCCAATCCTTAATATAATGCAAAGTCAGTGAGCTTAGAATGAGATCAAATGACTGACTTTCGAATGGTAGCTTTTCACCTAAATCTAACCTATGGACCTTAGCCTTTTCTCCGACGCGTCTTCTCGTAGCATTGACCATTTCAAGGCTTATATCCGTTGCGACAGTAGTAGCCCCTCGATTCATTAATTGCTGAGTATACCAGCCAGCTGCACAACCTGCATCTAATACCGTCTTATCACTTAGATTGTTAGGCAGCAGTCTCATCATCGCAGGTCTTTCATACTCACTATTATACAAACCTTTTTTATCAATATTATTTTCATATACTGAAGCAAGTTGGTCAAACACTCCTCTTATACGTTCCTTCATCTTATCACCTCTCATTTTTTACACTTATATGGGTGGGACAGTGGAAAGCCAGAAATAATGAAAAGTCATATCTCATTTTCTACTAAATAGCTGTTAAGCACGTACTAAACAATAAGAAGGACACTTAAAAAGTTTGGATTCTAACTTTTTTCGTTGCCCTCGCAATAAGAATTTATCCGGTGATATTTGCTTTAAGCTTAAACATCACCCTTTTTTTAAAATATATTGTTTTAACATTTGATTCTTTTCTTCTATCACTTTGCCTTCTTCAACAACTCGAGCTCTTTCGACAGCTCCTTCACTTCCCGTTCGGTCTCCTCTAATCTCGATTTACTCACAAACGTATTAGATAATAGCTTCTTAAAAATAAAATAAATGACGACCCAAAATACAGCTAGCACAGCTGCAAGAAATAGTATTGGAAGTAGAGTCAATATTGCTTCCAAAAGAATCCCTCCTTAGTGATGTCTTCGGTTTCAAACCAATCCTAATTTTACCATAATCTATAAGGAAAGGAATCATAAATTGTATTTAGTTGAAATTAGAGACTTTTGAATCCCTTCAATATACAGGGTATTGATAAAAAAGAAGAGAGTGAGTTATGATTTTATAAAACTTTAATATGACAAAGTCAAAATTACTCTCACACATTAATAGAATTACTTTCTTTATTTTGCTATTCTTAATGGAATATAATTGGAGGATTTGATATGAAAAAGTATTTATTCTTTACATTCTTTTTGTTAATCACAAGTGCTTGTAGCGAACCCAACTTGAACGCATCAGAAGTATGGAAACGTTCCATTGAATCAATGAACAATGTTACTGAATATACCTTCACCCTAGAGTCTCAAGCAGAAGAAACCGATAACCTAATAGCAACAAAGTACAGTGAAGGTTCCGTTCAATATGACCCGCTTATTTCCTATATAACGGTTATAAATGAATATGATGAAGATACCCGAGCAGATGCAGAAGTGTATATTACAGACGAAACCTTTTTCTATAAAAGTAGTTTGCAAGACGAGGAAGAATGGGAAGTAAGACCACTCCTAGAAACGCCAATATCACCGTATGAACAAATGTCTCTAGTGAATGAATTTAGTGATTTATTCAGCTTCAATGCCGAAAAGGACTATTATCATTTTTCATTAACGGCTTCTGATGAAGACTTTCATTCATTCGCATTAGACATTATCCCTTTTTTTCACATAAGTGACAGCATGACTAACGAGCTAATGCTCCATCTGATTCGAGAAATGGGACAAATCGATCGTATTTCCTATGACTTTACGATAAATAAGGAGACTTTCAAAAAGACGTCAGCAACCATTGAGCTTCACATTAACATTGGCGAAGACGGAACTCAAAATAAGATGTTTGTCGAACAAATACATATTACATATGATTATTCTAAGATTGAACCGATTCTCATTCCTAAAACAATCAAAGAACTTCCTTTTGAAGAAAAGGACGTAGAAGACCTATTGAATAAACAGGATGAGTATACAGAGCATCAGAAAGGTATTTCTGATGGGAACTATTTCAACGGTGCTCATTTTACAACAGATGATGACTGGATTTATTTTTCTGATGACTTCGTTGTGGGTGATGGAGTGTATCGCTTTAAACAAGCTGACATTGATAACCAAATCGAAAAAATAGCAGACGTCAGTGCATCCTATTTAAATGTGACGGATGATTGGCTTTACTATCAAGACCCAACAGACGACTTCAACGTCTACCGAATGAAAAAAGATGGTTCAGAGATAGAAAAACAGATCCATTACAGAATTGCCAATTTACGAGTCATTGATGATGTCCTTTACTATAAAAATTTTAGCGAAGTTGGACCACCTTCTTTACAACAAGCTCAGATAGACGGTTCCATTACGACTACTTTCTCACTCGCAGACAATATTTCACGTTTTACTGTTCATCAAGGAAACGCTTATTATCAAACAGATAATTTTCAATTATATGTAACCGATCTCGATCCACATAGCCAATCTAGTCATTTATTCACCGTACATTTAGTCGGATTATTTCAAATAAAGGATAACTATATGTATTACCAAAACCGATCTGATGGTCATAGCATTTACCGCAGTCCCATAGATGGTCATGGCATTGAAAAGCTACTAGACGCTGAATCACAAGATTTCCACGTCACTGATGATAGCATCTTTTTTACAAATGCAAGTGACGACTTTGCATTGTATAAGCTCGATTTAGAAACACAAGAATTGGTAAAAATCGACGACAGCGGCTTTGCCATTCATATTATTGAAGACTTAGTCTTTTATCAAAAACCAATTTCAAGCTCAGAGCTCGGGTGGTTTGTTGTCAATCAAGACGGGACTAATATAAGACGACTCCATTTTGAGTAAACAATAAAAGAGGCTGGGACAAAAGTGGTTGAACTAAAAGAAAAGCCGAACAATGATAGATGGTGGACGTAAACGCTCCTGAAATATACTTGGCTACGTTCATCTTTTGTTCGGGTTTCCAGATAGACACTTTAGTTATGTCCCAGCCTCTAGTAATTTTTTAGGGAATGAATGTTTTAAGATATCTTTCAGGATATGTTCTTCTAGAATCAATCAACATACACCGGCTCTTCTGGGTGATGTAAATGCTTAAACACCCAGTGAATTTGTGATTCAGTATTTCTTTCTATTGATAAAGGTGGTAGTTCATTCTCCGCAAAGAATTCAACTTCACTCGTTTCCATTCCTTTCTTTGCTTGTCCACGAATAATCTCACATTGAATAAAGATTTTATAGACGTGATAAGGAGATGGCGGATGAGGGTGACACTTTTTATCAAGTATTCCAATTAGTTTAACAGGTTTCACTTCAAATCCGGATTCCTCTTTCGCCTCTTTTACTGCTACCTCACTTGGTGTTAAGCCAATATCACCCCAGCCACCGGGTAAAGCCCATTGACTATCCGCTTTTTCTTTAACCATTAAGATTTTATTCTCTTGAAAAACAACCGCACGAATGTCGACCTTTGGCGTCGCATAACCCGTTTCATTCGTAAACAACTCTTTAATCCTATCCTGATCGACTTCAGTATATTCAGCCATTATTTCAACACTAAGATTTCTAATCATTTCAAACCGTTCCAAGTCATAAACATCCTTCGAGTACGTTAACCCTGCCTGGGCAATCGCTTGAAGTTGCTTCGCCCATTCTATCCACTTAGGTTCCATCTCACATCACCTACCTATTTTTTATTCTAAGGTTACGATAACAAGCCAAACTCTTTCAATATTTTATATCGATTCACTAGTAAAATCCCTTGCCAATCACGTCTAGCAATTGGAAAAGCTTCTGGGTAGCTTCCCCATTTCCACGAAGGTTCCCACGTTCCATCCTCTGACAATTGCTCGACATAAAACTGCAGGTTTTGTTCAGTTAATTGACCGAAACGGGTACATAACGGGTCATTAGGTGACTGAATAAAATCGAGCGGAAGCGGCTTGTAGCCTGTTGCCCAATTCTCTACATCACGATCGACACATTGTTCAATTAAAGTCATCACTTTCTCCTTAATAGCTGATAAAGAGTGAGAGAGCTTAAAATCTCCCTCTTGCTGCTTCTGAATCATCTTTATCATCTCATGAAAATTCGACAACTGATGGTGCTCCACCTCTTCCTGATCCATCAAATAGTCAACTGCCCGGTTTGCAACTTTCCAACCAAGCTGTTCTGCTTCGCTTCCTTTCTCAGACCAATGAATCAAAAAACCAGCAAGCTCTGCACTCGGATTATACATCCAATTTTCCTGTACTCCTTCCTTCCAATGCCACCACGGCGCATGTGGGTAATCATTATTCTCTTGTAAAACTGACCTCCAAAACCCTACTTCTTTATCATAAGTCCGAACCAAGTAAGTAAGCATTGATTGAACTAAATCATGCTTACGCTCTATGTCTATTTCTACCATGATCTGCCCTGCTGACCATGTTGCCATTGGGGATGATAGCGGCAACCAAAAGTCTGGCTCAATCCCATGCCCGAAGCCACCATCATCATTTTGAAATGCTCGTAAGCTGTGAATAATATTTTCTCGGGAACCTCCTTCAAATTCATACTCCCATCGTGCACATTCAAGTGGCCTGGCGAATCTCTTCATCCATTTACTAGACTGGCTGAAAGCATCTTTGGCTCGCTTCATGATTGTAACCTCCTCTTTATGAATTAGATATGTAGTTATCGGTTGAAAGCATCTATCATAAAAACGCTCATCATTTAACAACTTACATTAATGGAATTTGACCGTTCCAACTTTCCTTTTTTGAATTTCACTTTACGTATATTATATTTTCCAAAAAGCAATCAAGTATTTTAACAAACGCCATGATAGAAAAGCGATTGCTAATAAGAGGGCTCCAAATAAAAACCCTGTAGGTACACCAAGATATGGAGGGACAGATACATCAGGCCAAAATTCCATCCTAATGTCTACGCCAATAGTATAAAGTATACCACCGACAACAACAATGATTGAACACATACTTAATCCTATCGATAAAACACTTAATATAGGAATAGCAACTAAACTAACAATTCTTTTAAAGACCATTGCACTTGAATACATAACATCCTCCCGTTAAATTCTAGTACTCTTTCTTACTAAAGCGCTTGAATGAATTTTTAATCTCTGCTTGTAGAATACTTCTTCAATTTTACATTTTTTACCTATATCTACATTTTCACCAGATACATGATTCGCTTCAGTATGTTCAAGGTATACATTTTTCCCTTGGATAGAGTTAGCAATCACTTTTCTTCTTACAAAGGATATGATGTTAAAAAAAGTCGCTTTCACTGATTTTATTGCAACCTTTTCATTTCCTTTTATTTCATGCACTTTCGACGGTGCACTAACTTCCATAGACACGTGCTCCCCGATCAATTCTCCATCTAGCTTTATATACCCAGTCGATTGAAAAGTGCGACACAAAATAGAATCGTTAACTTTAAGACTGCCAAATGATTTAATACTATCAGCATCAATGTTGTGGAAAGACCCTTGACCAATATTTATTAATTTATTGCATGTTAATTTATCTTTAACAAAACAAGATCCTTTATTGATAAACGTTTCAGATTGTACCGTTGCATTTAGCTTGCAACGCCCTATAACTTCAAAGAATTCTGTTTTCACTTCTTTTTGAAAAGTCGCAGTTCCACTTATATTTATTTCTGAGATTTCTTGCTTTCCCTTAATACGGTCATTTCCTATTACTTTTAATTTTTGACTGTTTATCATCTCATAATCTCCTAGGTTATTTCCTCATTCGAAAAGAGGTTAGTCTTACATATTGAATTCTTAAGTGTTCCTTATTTTCTTTCCAAATCATGAATTACAATGGACATTTAGATTAATTATCCCAACACACATCATCTCTAACAGCATATAAATACTAATTAGAATCTATATACTCATTAGTATTTTAAGTTGATATGGTATGATTGTCAAGAGGAGGAAATCAATCATGATAAGAAAACGTTTAACTCATGAAGAACGAAAACAAGAAACGCGAAAAATACTCTTAGAATCAGCTGCTGAAACCTTCGCAAAGTTAGGTTTCCATGGTGCATCAGTAGATAAGGTTGCCGAATATGCTGGGTTTACTAAGGGAGCTATTTATACACATTTTAAATCTAAAGAGGAATTATTCCTCGCCCTATTAGAACAACAGATCCAATCCCACCTAACTACAATCCACGAAATAATGGATGAAGAAAAATCATTTGAACATTTTATTGAAAAAATGGAGCACTATTTTGATTTAGACAAACAAAATAACCAAGCGTGGAGTATTTTAAATATGGAGTTCCTTCTATACGCGATGAGAGATGAATCTGTACGCCAAAAATGGACAAGTGTCATTTTAGAGTCGGTCGAACATATTTCAAAAGTAATCAAAAAAATGAAGCCAGTTGATAAAAATGGAACTGAATTATCAGCTGAAGATTTAGCTTGGACTATGCTTTCTCTTGAAAACGGTATGGGAATATTCCACTTTATTGCTGGAAGTAACGTACCCGTTAATTTGTATGGACGAGTATTACAAAACATTCTCCAACCAATGACGGATCAGAATTCATAATGTTCGATTGGTTGTGATTAATTGTTTTCCTTTTTTAACTTAGTGGTTTTCATATCTTTAGCCACTGATACTTGTCCGGAGGCAGAGAACTCCCCCTTACCGTTAAACACATGAAGGGGGAGTTTCTCGTCTATTTTAAATACATGTTAAACTTTGTTATCAAAAGATAGCTTTATACTAAACTTATCTTTTTGAAGGAGAATCTATTATGATTACTGAAATTCCCAAACAAGATTTCCACAAATGCAAACGATTACTCCACGAACGAAGCTTGAAAGAATCACTAGCCATTATAAATGGTATGAATCCCGGTCGTATCTTTGTCGACGATACGTTGACACCAACAACCGCTATCGTATGGCTTGGCAATAACGATGGATTTATCTTTATTGGCGACGCGAACAACAAATCGTTTTTATGTGAACTTAACTCCTTCATCGATCATCTCATCATCCCAGAAGCAAAGCGTGTTCATTTAGAATGCTTCGAAGCAATCGGTGATCACCCTACTTGGAATCAATCAATCGAAAATGCACTTGGTCATCGCCATTTAGAAAGCTGGAATCAACGCGTGTATGAAATTGACCCAAACCATTTCCAAGGAAAGATAGCACCCACTTTACCAGATGACTATGACGTCGTCATGCTAGTCCAGCATGACTCTTTTGTAGAAGATGACTATGTAAAAGAGACGATATTAGAGTTCTGGCCATCACTTGATCAATTCTTTGCTAATGGTTTCGGTTTTATCGCCACACACCGTAATCAGTCCGTTAGCATCTGTCTCTCAACATATGTCGCTGGTCATATACACTGTGTAGCCATAAAAACAGAGGAGGCTCATCGCGAGAGAAAGCTTGCTCAAGCGGTCGCCTATCATTTCGTCCAACATAGCCTTAAACATAATTTCGTTCCTTATTGGGATTGTATGGAGGAAAACAAACCTTCTGTTGCAGTCGTCGAAAAGCTCGGCTTTGAACAAGTTTTGCAATATAAGGGGTACTTCTTTTCTTTTTCGTAAATACTAATTCTCTTTAAGTAATATGTGAAGCCATTACAGTCAAATCAAAGCTACTGAAAAATTTCACTTTTTCAGTAGCTTTAAAATACACCTCCTCAATACCTTTCCTAATCCCAAATAGACCAAGCTGCTTCGATGACATTTCCTGAAGGATCTTTAATGATGAAATACTTCGCATCTTCACTTCGAACTATAATCTCACTCACATCCACTCCTCTTTCCTGCAACATATGATGGGTACTCTGAAGATCTGGACACGTCAGCGCCAATGTCGGAACGGTCTTGTCATTACTCGTAAAATCCTCAATCGTTTGATCGTCTACCTCCACTAATAGCACAACTGTGTTTCCTCCTGGCAGCATCAGAACAGCAACATTACTAGAACCGTCTCGAAATTTAGGCCCCTTCAATGTAAAACCAAGCTTCTCCTCATACCAACGAATCGATTCGTCCATATTCGTTGTTGGCATATACACATAGCCGACTCGACTAAATAATGAAGGACTTTCCACCATTTCCATTCACTCCTTATCTTTTCTAATCATTAGAATCGTTCTCCACATTTAGTGAAAATCCTTCTCTTTTTCAAACAAATTCTTTTCAACGATATACCTCCACATAAAAAGCCACTAACAAAGGAGCAATCTCCTCTATTAGCAGCTTATACTTACCCTAACAATCCCTAATTCCCTTGCTTAACTAAGCTGGCTACCGTGACAGTACGCTTCGCTTGATGCTTCACAGCAGCTTCTACATCCTCGACCATCTTTCCGTCCTGAGTGACCGTTACGCTCACCCCATATGGATTCCCACCTGAAGTAAACTGAACCGGATCCGTATAGCCAGGTGCAGCAACAATCGCGCCCCAATGGTACATGGTGGTGTATAACGATAGAATGGTTTCCTCTTGACCACCGTGAGCATTGGAAGCAGACGTCATCGCACTGACGACTTTATTAACCAATTTCCCGTTAAACCATAGACCACCAGTTGTATCTAAAAATTGCTTCATTTGCGCCGGCAGATTGCCAAAACGCGTTGGAGCACTGAAAATAATTGCGTCTGCCCATTCTAAATCATTTAATGTCACCTCTGGCATATCCTTTGTCTGTTCAAGGTGGGCTTTCCATGCCTCATTTGCATTAATCGCTTCCTCAGGCGCAAGCTCAGGTATTTTTAATACCTTAACCTCAGCTCCTGCTTCTTTTCCACCTGCTTCTGCCCACTTAGCGAGCTGGTAATTCGTACCTGTTGAACTGTAATAGATCACTGCTAATTTAATATTCGCCATTCGTTTCGTCTCCTTTTTATCATCATTTCCTACATATTCATTTTCCCAACTTTAAGGCTTTTTATGAATTTAAATCATCATCTTGATGGATGAATACAAAAAAATACGGAGCAGAATGACAAATCCATCATACGATTCACTAAAAACGACAGCGATCAACAACAAAATAAAAATACCAAACCCCTTCCGAAATCCTTTAAACATTTACGATCTTTAAGCCAATATCGTTTTATCTACCTAGTCGTGATAAAATAAAACCATCAATCCATGCTATGAGAGGAGTTCAAATAAATGATTCCAAGACAACAATTAAACGCTACATTTCCCCTCCGGTTAAAAGCATTTATGATTGATTATTTATTTATCCTTATATACATGGCTACACTTTTTATCATTAGTACGTTTCTATTTCCTAACATTCAAGAGCTTTATACACATTCACTATTCTCAGCTCAACTCACTGGTTTTTTTATGCTCACCGTTCCCGTGTCAGTCTACTTTATCATTTTTGATTCGAACATAGTCGGGCAGTCTATTGGTAAGAAGAAGCTCGGTATAAAAGTAGTCAATCATTACGGGGAAGCTATCTCACTTTCACAGTCAGCTTTACGAGTCATTTTGAAGTTTTTACCATGGGAGCTATCTCACTTTCTTGTTTATCGACTAATCTATATAGGTGATGGTGATATACCTTTTTTATATACAATAATCGGTATTCTTATCTATGCACTTATTTTTGCTTATTTATTAACTGCCATCTTTACGAACAAGAAGCAATCCCTGTATGATCTTATTGTTAAAACAGAAGTCATTCAAACGAAATCATATTCAAACCATTAATAACTTAAATATGTAGCATTAGCTTTAAAGTAACAAGGAATGTATACAATTACTTTGTCAAAACTATATTAAAACACTAGTTATCCACAAGATTATGTTTTATTTTCCTAAACAAAAAAAATCGTTCGGCTCATCTATCTCCGAACGATTTAGCTTTGTCCATCTATTCCAACTTAATCCTTACCCGTTTCATTATACGGCGAATAATGGTTAATCCAACTCCAATTAATACAGCCGTTCCGATAATGGACCATCCTATTGAAAGATCCGGAATGGAAAAAGGTAGATAAGTCGTCGCTAATTCGCTTAATTCTCTTTCCCATAGAATATCAATTAGTGCAATAAAGACAAGCGCAATGACAACGAAGCCCATACCACCCCAAGTACCAAATCGATAGAACCCCATCGCAATCATCCAGCCAGCAATATTATAGCAAATTAAGATTAAACTTAGCACAACTATTGGAATGAGCCAACTTGATTGAGACTCAATAAAAGAGACATCGTTAGCTCCTGAAAACGTTTCAAATAATTGTAAAATAGCTGATAATATAGCTGCGATGATCATTAGACTAAAGGCTATACCTACAGAGGCAATGGCCGAACTGATCATATAGTCTTTTCGAGTCATTCCATACCTCACAAAATGACTAAGCATAGCCAAAGGAAAAATAATACCAATGACAAGCATGTAAATCTTTGATGGCTCATAATAGAAATTCATCAGTCCTATATTCGCTTCTCGAACGTCCGGAAAGAACATACTACCAAAATAAATGAGAAGAACAATTGTCATATACCATAAAGACCATTTCATTTGAATGGAAAAAATATCTTGTGACAACTTAGCAATAACTTCTTTACTGTTTGTTTTCATGATGCCCCTCCTCTTCTGTTAAATGAATAAATAGCTCCTGAAGAGAAACGGGGCCAATCTCAAGACCAAGCTCTTCAGCGAAACGTACTTCCTTTTCAGTTAACTTACCGTACACCATTACTGATTTTGTACCTCCAAGCTGCTTCCTATTTAGCTGGTTCATTCCATTTACAAACTGATCTACATTGTTCGCCTCACCTGTTATAGAAGCCCCTCGACTAATGACCTCGTCGTAGGGTTCATCTACTAATAAAGCTCCTCGATCGAGAATCAGCACATGATCAAATAAATAATCCATCTCCGAGACGAGATGTGTCGACAAAATCATTATTCGTGGATGTCGTGCTTGTTCCTCCAAAACTTCTTTATAAAATAATTCTCTCGTTGGTGCATCCATTCCACGATAGGATTCATCAAAAATCGTAATAGGTGAACGGCTAGCTAACCCAATCGTCACATTCAAGGCAGACTGCATCCCACTCGAAAGCTTCTTAATAGGTTTATCCAAAGGTAATTTAAATCGAGCAGCCAAATCCGTCGCATACTCTCGATCAAAGGTTAATCGATAACGCTCTGCGAAATCAAAATAGCGCTTAATTGGCTCATATTCCTCACTGTAATCTGTTTCATAGACAAAATTGACATAAGGCATGATTCTTCTATTTTCAAATGGATCTTCTCCACCAATTTCAAGCGTTCCTGATGATCGATCCATGAATGAAGATAGGATCGAAAGCAAAGTCGTCTTTCCCGCCCCATTCCTACCAATCAAGCCATATATTTTGCCTTGTTTAAGTGAAAACGTGACATCCTTTAATGCTTCAAACTCTTTATATTGCAGGGAGAGGTTCGTAGCTTTTACATTAAAATTCATTTACGTCCACGCTCCTTTACTTTGCGAATCATTCGATTTATTTCCGTTTCTGATAAGTCTAATTTTTCTGCTTCTTCTATCATCGGTAAGATGTATTGACTTTCAAATAACCCTTTACGTTGTTCGACTAACTGCTCCTTGGCTCCCTCTGCAACAAACATACCAACACCTCTTTTCTTATAAATAATCCCTTCATCTACTAGTAAATTAATTCCTTTTGAAACTGTAATGTGATTCACTTTGTAAAAATGTACCATTTGTGTCGTTGATGGAATCTGTTCATGCTCCTGCAATTGCCCCTTAAAAATCTGATCCTCGATCTTTTCTTTAATTTGCAAAAAGATCGGCTTCTTATCGTGAAATTGACTCAACCATCCTCACCACCTTTTTCTCAACCACACCCCACTCATTTATATGGTTATATAGTTATGTATATAAGTATATGTCAGTGAGATGAAAAATGTCAATGAATGTTATTAACATTTTCTAAATGTTGGTGAAATAAGTATATACACCATACTAAGTAGTGATTAATTGTAGAATGATATTTATAAAAAATCATCTACTTTTTGTATTCGGTCGAACGAAGTATTTTTCTCGATTACATGGTTACTATCCTCCCCCTATATATACTGGAGCATTAATACGATAGGAATGTGGTCTGATTCTATGAGTTCGCCTTTTAGTAGCTTCAAACCAACTAAAAAGCCAAGGATAGTAACCCTTGGCTTAACATCTTTTTCATTTGGTAGTATGTATATTCTCTACTTAATCAGAACAATTATGACTCACAACCGCACCCTTATTTTCCAATTTCCTTTAACTTTGATCGGATCTCCTTTAGTAATAATTGCTTTTCTTCCTCAATTATTCCGTCTCCAGAGAGTTTTCGTGCAGCAATTGGAACTATCCAAGGTTCGATCTCTTCATAGGTCATACCAGTGTGAAAGCTATACTCTTTCATAAATTCATTAATAATGATCTCCCTATTAGCATCAAAAAAATTCATTAACACTTGTGGCGTATCAGAAGGTAAGACGGCATATCGAATCATAAGCACATATTCAGCTATGTCCACTTCAGGATTACCTCTAGCAGCATTTGACCAATCTATCAGTACCGGTTTTTCATTATGAATAAGGATATTGTTCGGATTAGGATCACCATGACAGACTTGATTTTTAACAGGCAAATCGTTCAGAAGAGCTATGACAGCATTCTTTTCGCTCTCTTCAAATTCATTCACACTATTTATCTGATAGATTAAAAATTCTTTTTGTGGCGACATGTCATTATTAGTTAGCTGATGGATTTCACTTAATAGTCGTGCTGTTAATCGAACATTATGCCAATCAAAAACCCTTTCTCTCCTATGATGCTGATCCATTAATCGTTTGAATAAATGCTCTGTCAACGTTTCTCCATAAATACGTTCAAACACAATACCAGGCCGATTATCAAACTCTACTAATTTAAAAGGTTGTGGAACAGGCAAACCAATCCTCCAAGCTATAAGGTGATGATGATACTCTCTTTCAAAATCTCGTTTGCTTGTATTCTCATTGCCTAGTTTAATAACTTTGTTCCCGTCACCCCACTCAAACACTTCTGAGTTACTACCCTCACCTATTCGCTTCCCCAATTGCATATAAACCTTCCTTTCTTTATGGACTATACATAAAAATAGTTTTCTAAAATTCTCATATATATAAAAATACTCACCAGAACAGATAAATCTTTACAAATAGAGCATTTTACAACTCTTAACATGCTTATATACATCGGTGAACCAAGTTATCTCTTTATTATAAATTTCCACAAAAATACAAAATATCCTTCCCACAAAAGCACCTTCCTATGGTAAAGTTAAACAGGAGATATTCTTTTAAGATAGGTGGAAAATGTATGGTGAAATTAATTCTTCGCGGAATGGCTGTCGGCATGACCGAAACTGTACCTGGTATTAGTGGTAGTACTGTTGCGATGATTGTCGGTATATATGAACGATTGATTTATTCATTAAGCATCCTTACAACAAATAAAAGAAAAGAAGCTATACCATTCCTTTTAACCTTTGGTGTTGGAATGGTATTAGGGTTTGGTTGCTCGATATTTATCATTAAGTTTTTATTAGAAACGTATCGCACACCTACTTTCCTTTTTTTCGTCGGTATTATCGTCGGATTTTTACCGTACCTTTGGCACGATACCATTAAACACGCTCAATCAAAATTACGAGTAAAACATTATGTCATCATGCTGTTCTTTTTTGGGATTGTAGTAGGCTCACAAGTGTTAGGTAGCCTTCATTTCATTGATTGGAATCACTTAACCTTTTTCGATTATGTATTCTTTATAATCGCCGGATTCATTGCTAGTACAGCTCTCGTCCTTCCTGGAATTAGTGGTGCGCTAATTTTAACTATTTTAGGCTTATATGAAGCAATGACCGCCTCTCTCATCGCATTAAATTGGCCGATTCTTTTTGCAGTTGGTTCAGGGATTCTTCTAGGAGTATTGTTAACAAGTAAGCTCATACGCTACTTGTTAAAGCATTATACGTCTGAAACATATTCAGCAATGGTGGGGCTCGTAAGTGGATCGATCTTTGCTATATTAAACGAGCTTGATGTGGTAATAAATAGTCAAGTCATCATCGCGTCGCTAATTACATTTGTCAGCGGAATTGTATTAATTTTCATCTTACAGCAAACTCAAAAAAAATTGTAACACTTAAGGGACTCTCACGATCAATTTGTGGCAGTCCCTTTATAATAACCAAATAACATCAAGCTAATAGCCCTAATCGTAGTAAAAAATAGGAGCACGACAAAAATCATTAGTCCATTTTGCATACCATCAAAGAGAAGCGCAATGGCTAACATGGGACTAGAGACAAATAGAAATGCACCGTATTTTAAATAGTGGTGATTTTTAATCATAGACTCTTCACCATATCAATCACATCAGCTAAATCATGAACAACCGCATCTGCTTGAACATCCTCCCATTGATCATCCTTTTTCCAAATTGCTTTCATCCCTACTTGCTGAGCTGCCTTCACATCATTTAGTGGATGGTCACCAACAAATATACATTCACTCGCTTGAACACCAAATCGCTTAATCGCTTTCTTAAATATTCTAGGTTCAGGCTTCTTCATTCCTTCCCATTCCGATACGAAAATCGCTTCAAAATAACCTTCAATTTCTAAAGCACGAATGTTAGCCATTTGAAAGGAGCCATAACCATTTGTAATCATGCCTAATATGAAATTATTACGTTTTAAGTCATCTAGCATTGCCCGTACATTTGCAAATGGAACGCAATGATGCTTGAATTCACTTACATAATCTTGCAGCAGTTCCTCTGCTGACAGGCTATTAATCGAATATTCTTCGACTAATTGCTGATATACTCGATCTTTCCATACGTACCCACGTTGATCTAGCTCGATGAACCTACTAATGTACTGATCCTTTGGAATATGCCCAACATGCTTCACTAGTCTTTCGTATTGATGTTGAATGAATCGAGTTACCGATTCATCTCGATTTAATAACGTCCCATCTAAATCAAACAAAACCGCCTTGACCAATGTATCCCCTCCGAAATTTTTGTATCATGTTACTGATAACCTCTTCCATCTTATCATAGTAGTGAAAGTCTATTCAGCATTGCATGTTTTTCGCATTCAAAAAAGCATAGAGACTTTTCTCTACGCTTTTTCATATCTTAAAAACGTTGTAACGCACGAGGCCAACACCATGTAGATTCGCCTACATTTCTCAATACTTCCCTGCTTATTTCTACCATAATTATAAATTCTGATTCCTAAGTTGAATAATCATCGTGCAAAGGGAACATTCAACAATTCAGGTACTGTCACAAATTCATACCCTTGTTCTTGTAATGTCGGGATAATCTGTCGCAATGATTCGATCGTATTTGTTCGATCACCATCCCAATCTGCTCCATCATGCATTAAGATAATCGCCCCTGGTCCGACATTATCAATAACATTTGTTGCAATGACCTCTGGTGGTTCCTCTTGCCAATCCAACGAATCAACCGACCATCCAATGACAAGATATTGCATTTCTGCTAGCTTTTCAACTAATTCTCCATACAAAAATCCATACGGTGGACGGAATAGGCTTGTTCGATATCCAACGATCTCATTAAGTGCATCCTCCGTTCTCGTCACTTCACGCTCTAACGTTGGAATGTCGCCCTCTTTCACGAGATTAGGGTGGAAATATGTATGATTAGCGATCACGTGACCTTCATTATTCATCCTCTCAACAATTTCAGGATAAGCAACAGCACGAGATCCTAAAACAAAAAACGTAGCTGGCACATTATATTCACTTAGAACATTCAGCACATCCTCCGAGAAGCGAGGATCTGGACCATCATCAAATGTCAGTGCGATTCGATTTGATTCAGTCGGTCCTTGTTGAATAAATGTATCTGGATACTGTTGCTGCAATACGTTCATGTCTACCGGTTGCTGACGATTTCGTTCAGGATCTTCTGGTCCTCCTCTTAAATCAGGGAAATCCTCCTTTTCACGATCCTTCTTCCACCAAAACTGCTGATCCATATCCTCATTTGCAAACACACCACCTGACAATAGTAATCCAAAAACAAACATGGCGATTACAACAAACCATCCACTCTTTTTCATCACTTCATCTCCTAATGATTAGTCATGATTATTATGGATAAAAAAGGTTTCGTTATGCATAGATGAATCACCTCTTACATGTTATGATAAGAAAAAAGACAAACAGGTGATCCAATGTTTTTAAAAAGGGTTCAGCTTCAGCGTGAAAAAATCGATTCTTTTAGACAATATCCTTTTTCCATACCTACTATAAAAAACTTCAATCTACTCGAAATTACGAACGACGTGACCTTTTTCGTCGGGGAGAATGGTTCAGGAAAATCAACTTTACTAGAAGCGATAGCGGATAAGTGTGAATTTAATACAGCAGGTGGTGGAAGAAATCATACATACGATTTACACGCTTCTCAATCAGCACTCGGACCGTACGTTAGGCTTTCATGGATGCCAAAAGCAACAAAGGGTTTCTTTCTTCGGGCCGAATCATTTTACCAATTCGCTTCACACATTGATGACATTGGCGCCACTGACTCATATGGTGGGCTCTCATTGCATGAGCAATCTCATGGAGAATCGTTTTTTTCCCTTTTCACAAATCGTTTTAACGGGAATGCTCTCTATTTATTAGATGAGCCTGAGGCAGCACTCTCGCCACAACGCCAGCTTTCCTTTTTACGAATGATTCATGACCTTGTCACATCAGGGAATAGTCAGTTTATCATCGCTACACATTCACCCATTCTGCTAGGCTATCCAAATGCGACGATTTTAAGCTTCGACAGTCATACGATCCAGGAAGTAGAATACGAGCAAACTGATCATTATCAAGTTACGAGCTACTTTTTACATAATCGAGAGCGTATGCTAAAGGAATTATTTGAGGATTGATCATAGGCGACATCTATAAACATATTAAGGCACTGAAAAAGGATCTATCAACTTTTTCAGTGCCTTCTCCTACTAGTCGATTATTTTCACGATGAGCAACATTCAAACTATCGAAGCTCCACACTTAGAGCACGAACAATTGGTGGATCTGATAGCAAAGTCGTTTCCGTTGTCTCTACCTTGATTCGATCACCAATATCCATTGTATCTCTTAACTCTACGAATGAAATAGTACTCCCATCTGAAATTAATTTCGTTTCATGATCGATTATGATCGTAACTTGATTATATTTTGAAAACAAATTTGCCTTAATTTCAACTCCTAGAACCTCCTCCCCTTCTATATGTATATTAGTTACTTTGCCCATCAAGTTTTCATTAGCGACATTCCATTGATATACGATATACAATCCAAAGATGAGCATACATACTGTAATAATGACACGTAATCGCTTTTTACTCATATGACCTTCAATCCTTCCTTTTTCATATTTTCAGCATCATGAATGATTCTCTCTTCTCACAGAAATTCCTTTTTATTAACTCGTTTTAGTACCAGATACTAATATCTAGTGCTATAATTAATTCAATCCAATAATTAATGAGGTGAAATGAATGCAATCGAAAGCGCGTATTACCGCAATTGGCTCATATGTTCCAGCGAAACGATTAACGAATGCTGATTTAGAGAAGCTAGTCGAAACAAATGATGAATGGATCGTCAAACGAACGGGCATTAAGGAAAGACGCATCGCCAATGACGATGAATTTACTAGTGACATTTGTGTGAAAGCTGTTGAGAATTTAATCACAAAATATGATAAAGCAATCAATGATGTCGATATGATCATTGTCTGCACACTAACGCCTGACTTCAACACACCTAGTGTTGCCTCACTCGTTCAAGCGAAACTAGGCATACCACACACAGGTGCCATCGACTTAAACGCTGCCTGTGCAGGCTTCACCTATGGACTGCATATCGCAAATGGTTTAATTACAGCAGGCTTAAACAAAAAGGTGCTTGTTATCGGGGCAGAAACGTTATCTAAAATCGTTGATTATACTGACCGAACGACTTGTATATTATTTGGGGACGGAGGCGGAGCCGTACTTGTCGAACATCATGAACAAGCAGATAGCTTTCTTGCCTCTCATTTAGGATCTGAAGGGGAAATGGGGAAGCATTTATATTCGACGAATCTTTCTACTAAAATGTCAGATGAAGCTTTATTCTCATCAGGGAAGATTGTACAAAATGGTCGTGACGTATACAAATGGGCTGTCAATACAGTACCGAAAGGAATGAGATCCTTACTCCATCATACATGCTATACTCTGAATGATATAGATTGGTTTATCCCACATAGCGCTAATTTGCGTATGATTGAATCCATTTGTGAAAAAAGCCCGTTCCCTATTGATAAGACCTTACACAGCCTCGTTTACTACGGAAACACCTCTGCTGCGACCATTCCATTAGCTTTAGATCAGGGTGTAGATGATGGAAAAATAAAAAAAGGAGATACGATGCTACTCTTTGGATTCGGTGGCGGCTTAGCTTATTCTGGCATTCTTTTGAAATGGAGCATATAAACACTTGACTTTTCCATTTTCCTCCTTTAAAATCAACATAATATTTCGAGCAATGAAGAAAAAGAGTAGGCATGGACAACGTTTCAGAGAGCGAATGGGTGGTGAAAATTCGTACAGCGTTTATGTTGAATGGGTTTCTGAGCTCCTAGACTGAACGAACAGTAGGTCTAGCGGATGTCTTACCGATAAAAAAGACTATGTATCGAAACTTCTATTTTGTTTCCGTACAAATTAAGTGCGTTTATGGTATGAACATAAACGAATGAAGGTGGCACCACGGGTTACTCGTCCTTTTGATGGATGAGTAGCCCTTTTTGTCTTTTAATTTTATATTTAAGGTGGGAGGAAGTCATGAAAAAACCGTACTAACCGGAATTAAACCGACAGGACAAATTCATTTAGGCAATTATATCGGGGCTATTAAGCCAGCATTAGAACTAGCGAAAGCTGCTGACTATCAGCCAGCTTATTTCATTGCCGATTACCATGGGTTAACGAAAATCCATGATCAGAATGAGCTTAAACAACTATCCTATGGAGTTGCTGCCACTTGGTTAGCTCTCGGACTCGATCCAAGTAAAGTTATTTTTTATCGCCAGAGCGACATTCCAGAAATCTTTGAGCTAACTTGGATATTATCGTGCTTTTCATCTAAGGGACTAATGAATCGTGCTCATGCGTATAAAGCGCTAGTCGATCAAAATAACGAACTGGAAAGAGATAATGATTACGGAGTCAACATGGGGACATTCACCTACCCCATATTAATGGCTGCAGATATATTAATGCTCCAAGCTGACATCGTACCCGTTGGAAAAGACCAAATTCAACATATCGAAATCGCAAGAGATATTGCTGAAGTATTCAACCACCAATACGGACAAACATTAAAACTACCCGAATACAAGGTTCAACAACATACAGCCATACTACCAGGCCTAGACGGACGTAAGATGAGCAAAAGCTATCATAATACGATTCCGCTATTTATTCATCCAAACAAACTACAAAAGCTAATTAACAAAATTAAAACCGATTCTCTCCCACCAGAAGCACCTAAGAACTCAACTACGTCAAGTTTATTTACTCTTTATAAAGAGTTTGCTACTCCTTTAGAAGTGGAAAGCATGAGAGAAAGCTATCAAACTGGTGTAAGCTGGGGCGAAGTGAAAGCAGAGTTATTCCATGTCTTAAATCGATTTTTAGAAGAACCGAGAGAAAAATACAAAGAGCTGATTGCATCACCGCATAAATTAGATGAAATTTTGTTACAGGGAGCTGAAAATGCAAGATCGATAGCAACGCCTTTTCTAAAAGAATTGAAGAGAAAGATAGGGTTTAGTCAAAATTAGGATACTATGTAAGTTAAATAGAGATTTTCTTTTTTCTCACACAAATCCATTCTCTATGAAATTATGCTACACTAAACACAAACTAGTAAAAGTTCATTTTAGTCATAAGGAGTTGAACACATTGAATCGTTCAACAGAATTTCCGATCCCTGAAAGCTTAAGCTCTGATTGCAACAATTGTTTTGGATTATGCTGCGTTGCTTTACCATATGCGAAGTCAGCAGATTTCCCTTTTCATAAGGATAGCGGAGAACCGTGTCGCCATTTACTTGGCAATTATCGCTGTCGTATACATGACCAGTTAAGAGAAGAAGGCTTTCGTGGCTGCTCGGTCTATGAATGCTTCGGTGCTGGTCAGAAAGTTTCACAGCAAACATACAGTCAAAACGATTGGAGAACAAACGGTGATACAGCTAACGAAATGTTTGAAGTCTTTCCGATTATGCAGCAACTACATGAAATACTACGGTATTTACATGAAGCCTTTGGCCTGGAGATAGCTAAACCATTCCATCATGATATTAAGCTAGCCATTCACGAAATAAATCAGCTAACAAACCTCTCTCCAACTAATATTCTAGCACTTGATATTTCTAAACATAGAGCCAATGTGAATGATGTACTATTGCAAACAAGTGAACGATTTCGTGCCAAAGTAAAACGTAAGAACACTCATCCAAATATCAAGAAAGGCCATGATCTAATAGGTGCTAAATTACGTGGAGCTAATTTAAGCGGTTTTAATTTTAGAGGTGCCTTATTAATTGCTGCAGATTTGCGTAAAGCAGACTTACGTATGGCAGACATGATCGGCGCTGATTTACGAGACGCGAATATCTGTGGAGCTGATCTAAGAGACTGTCTCTTCTTAACACAGGCACAAGTGCAATCAGCAAATGGTGATAAAAATACTAAGCTGCCACAAACCGTTACAACACCAGAGCATTGGTTATGAACGGCTGAAACTACTCTTTCGAAGTGTTTATATACATGTTTAATCGATAAAACCGATAGTATAAAACACAGTTCGTTAACTCTTACATTAAATTATCTAAGAAACGAATTACAGTTAGCTAATTCCTAAAACTCTTATTGCGTAAGAACACTATCCTGATGTATGTAACTCATTGTTCTTTTTTGTACTCAAAAAAGTGTCTCAAAGTATACATGACTTTATAGACACTCTATTTGAGTTAATAAAGCTTTTTTCTAACAAAATCAAAGCACTTATTGACCGACATTCTCCTCCCACTTCTTAATCTCTTCTCGGACAAACGGTGCAACTTCTTTTCCTAATAGCTCAATCGCTCTCATCACTTTTTCATGTGGCATCGATCCGACTGGAACATGTAACATAAAACGAGTGATGCCAACCTCTTTACGTAAATGAATAATTTTTTTCGCAACGGTTTGCACATCACCTACATATAAAGCCCCTTCAAAGCTCCTCGCTGCATCAAACGTATCTCTCGTATATGGGGGCCAGCCTCGTTCACGCCCTAGTTGACTCATGACATACTTTGTTGATGGATAAAAATCATCTGCTGCAGCGTCGGTCGTCTCAGCAATAAAGCCATGTGAATGCGAAGCAACCGGTAGTTTTGATACATCATGTCCTGCATGCTCGGCTGCTCGTTTATATAATCGGACAAGCGGTTCAAACTGTAGCGGACTACCGCCTATGATTGCTAATACGAGCGGCAACCCAAGAACTCCAGCACGTACAACCGATTCTGAATTTCCTCCACTTCCAATCCAAACAGGAAGCGGTTCTTGTACGGGTCTAGGGTAAACACCCAATCCTTGAATAGCCGGGCGATGTTTCCCACTCCATGTGACTTTTTCAGAATCACGAATCTTCAACAAGAGCTCTAGCTTTTCTTCAAACAGTTCATTATAATCATTCAAGTTGTAACCAAATAATGGGAACGATTCGATAAAAGAACCTCTACCTGCCATAATCTCAGCTCGACCATTCGAGATCGCATCAACGGTTGCAAAATCTTGAAATACCCGAACAGGGTCAGCGGAAGAAAGTACAGTTACCGCACTTGTTAAACGAATCCTCTCTGTCTGAGCCGCTGCTGCTGCTAAAACAACCGCAGGCGAAGACGCAGCAAAATCGTGACGATGATGCTCACCTACACCAAATACATCCAGTCCAACTTGGTCAGCTAACACGATTTCCTCCACAACTTCTCTAATCCGCTCAGCATGACTCGGCGCTTTCCCATCTTTTAATGTTGGTGTCGTCTCGACAAATGTACTAATTCCTATTTCCATCTATATCCCTCCAATATTTCTATATCAAATTAATAGCGCTCCTTAATCATCAATCAAAATGAACAAATAATCAACTAAGGGGCCTTATCTCTTTCTAGCCATGCGTCAATGAGTAAATTATAATAAAAGAAAAGGAGGTGACACAAATGTCAAAAGAACAGCTTGATCGAATGGAAAACTTACTAACACAACTCGTCACATCAGTCGGAAAAACAAATTCAGAACTCCAATCTATGAAAGAAGAACAAGCCTCTATAAAACACGGACAGGCTTCAATGCAACAGGAACTCTCCTCCATAAAGAAGGAGCAATCTTCTATAAAGACGGAGCAATCTTCAATGCGTGAAGATATTTTTTCTTTAAAAGAAGGGCAGACTTTGCTACGTGCGGACATCCAAGCACATAGAGAAGAAACAAGGTCTCAATACAAAGAAGTTATACAGCGATTAGATAGTATTGAAGCAGATCAAGACCATATTTGGGAGAAAGCTTCTCGAAACGAAAGAGAAATTGCAAAAATAAAAAGACAATAACCCTCTGATTCCACTTCAATTTAACCCATTTCCTACAAATACTAGTACGTTTATAACAGAGTGCTAGTTCTATAGCACTCCGTTCGACATATACATCAAATCAAATAAATCGCTAATCTTCTAAATTTATGCAATAATAAGATTAAACTACTTTGAAGGAGCGATCGATATGGAAAAAGGCACAATCAAGCATATGGCATTTTTCACCCTTAAACACTCTCTTAGCGACCAAGCAACAGAAACATTTTTAAAAGATGGCCAAGCCATTCTAAGTGCAATCCCTGTCGTAAATAATTTTGAAGTATTACGACAGACGAGCCCAAAAACGGACTTTGATTTCGGCTTTTCTATGGAATTTGCTAATCAAGAAGATTACGATACATATAACAATCATCCTAGCCATGTCTCTTTCGTAGAAGAACGCTGGAAAGTAGAAGTTGAACGTTTTCAGGAAATTGACTATACGATATTATAAGAAAAACGCGACAGCGTCTTTTCTTAATTGCGTTGTACGGAAGCCATTACAAAAGCTCATAAAGAGCCCATTTGACACATCGGATACACATTCATCAAGAAAAAAGCGTTCAAATAATATACGTTGAACGCTTTTTCGCTTCCTATTACTTATGATACGTCTCACTAAGCTTATACCCATCGACATAGGTCACTTCAATTTCAACTGAACCTATCCCTACTTCTTGTAATTGTACATACCATATGTTTGCTTCTTCAACTACACCTTCATCTATAGCAGTATCTGTTTGTAATGAAGAGGAAGATGTTACGGAAGTTGATGTATACCTTGATGATTCGTTTTGTGAATTCATTTCTGATTCGTTCGGGTTCTTTAGAAATGGTTCGATTATTTCGCTTCCATCTTCTAACCGAAACGTCGCGGTAGCGGATTCAATTTCATAGAATGGAAAGAGTGCCTCACTCTCATGAATGGTTGCACTAAACAACATTGGTGTATTAGCTCTACCACGCGATGTTGATTTACTCAGTTGAAGTGATTGTCTTTGATATACGTGTTCTGGAATTCTTTCCTCATTTGTCGTTCTGTTCATTCCCCCCTCTGAAACGATTTGATAGACATAACTTTCATTTGGATTTAATCGTAATTCACTTGAATAAATTGTGCCTGCTTCTAATGTCGCCTCTGCTTCATTCCAGTTACTACTATTCTCTTTTCTATACATCATTGTAACATGAGCGTCTTCTCCTATTTCACGAAATGTCCATTCACTCTGCAACACAATTTCTTCTGAAGACGATTCTTCAACTTCTGGACGAAACCTCATATTTGTTACCCACTGGTTCTGTTCATTTAATTCAAGTAACTCACGATCAATAGAAGATAATCGGTTCTCCATATTCCGTTCATTATTGAAATGAAGACCAATTAAATGCTCGACCTCGTTCGATAATTGATTTATATTCACTACTAAATAAATATTAATAAGCACACTAACGACCAATAATCCGAATAACCCTTTCATAGGATTCAAAATACATCTCCCCCCTATGAGGCCATTCTAACATAAAGTTAAACACCCTAAAAAGAACTTGTGTGAAATCTCTACTATACGATCACGAACTAGTAGAATATGACTTCTCTCGAATGGGTAGCAACCTAAACTAAAAGGGGATGCCATATGACCTTCTTGAATCTATCTCGCTTTATCTATGCTTCGTTAGTCACACTCTATTAGCTTACAAAGGTAAAAATAACCCACCCTTGGTCTGACAGGCTAGGTGGATTATTTTCAAAACTATTCAATTAAGGCCAGTGATGCGCCAACACCACCCATGGTCTTCTGTTTATTATTTTATCGAAACATTCGCTGATTCAATTAGCACTGCTTATAAAATCGGGTGTATCCCCTCCATCTCAACTTTCCATTCACCATTTTTCGGAAACCCGAGTAACGTCTCCTCATGCCCATCATAGCCTGCAGCCATCATGGCAACTGCTAATAAGAGCGCTCCATTACCTGGTAAGTAACTCGTTAGCCCTATACGTTGATAGTTATGTCCATTTTGTAAATACGTATTTTTCATCCCATCCATTAACAAAAAATCGACTGCCCATTCCGTCTCACCTAACCTTGCTGCTGTCATTGCACACATTGGGAAATCCCATCCCCAAGCACTATCCCAATCCCACTCATCTTTTACTTTTTTTAACGTTTGTCTCATACGAGGGTGGTTGATCCGCTCTCCTGGTAACACCCCTAACGATGCCACCATCGACGGATGATCATGTTGAAACTGTGTAAAAGTCGATGGACATTGCTCATGTGCTAAATAGACACCCTCTTTATGTGGTGAATCAGCTAAATGGTTTGCAACTTCCTCCCACTTCTTTGGCACTGGCTCGTTTAATCGCTCTGCCCACTGTATCGCTAAATCTAACCCATACTTCCAATATTCAAGTTCATATGGAGGATTTATACTAACTTCTGGTTGATGGTTTTCTTGTGCAGGAATAAGTGGTGGCCCAAGGACGTACTGAGCTCTCCCTTCATCCCATTCAGCAAAAGACGCCATAAAATGAGCCGATTCAAAAACGAGATCCTTATACTCCTTTAAAAAATCATCTCGTTTATTCACACGATAACAAAGCTCAGCTAACGTAATTGGATGCGGCTGTTGCCAAATAAGAGCGACTGCAATTGGTGAAGGGCTTTGGTTTCCATCAGGTCCAACCATCTTCGGCCATCGTGCCCCTGCATATCCCTGTGATTGAGCTAGCTCTTTCGCTTTTGGCAATATCCTTTTATACCAACCTAAACTCTTCTCTAACAGCTCCCCTCTGCCCCACAATGGAAAGTGTGCTGCATGCCAATAATGCATTTCAAGATGAAATTTACCGAACCAACTATTGTACATAAAGCCCGTCTCTTGAGGTGGAACACTCCCACTTGAATGAATCGCTAATAAAAACTGGGATAAAATAACTCGCCTTTCTAGTTGAGGTGCTCGTTTATCCGTACACTTTGAAAAATCAAGCATGCCTCCCTTTAGCCAAAATTTTTGCCAATAAACTTGACTTGCTTGAATGGCATCATTTACCGTACGACTAACCGCAACCTCAGATAGACCAAATGCCACACATAAATCAAGCTGATCTCCAGTAGTTGGCCTAAGTGAGAATTGATGAACGGAAGTTTGTTCGATTTCTCCAGCATTCCACCTTAATCGAACATCATAATGATCATCATCCATACATCTTCGTAGCAAAAGCTCATTAGCAAGTTGCTGAATGACATTTGTGCGATGGCGTTCTGGATGATCCCACCTCAGATCAATGGCTTGATCCCATTCATTTGAGGCAACTTCAGGATTGGGAAACGTTAATTGAACACATAAGCGTCTTGTCTTTAATAGAGGGGATTCGACTTTTATAGCTAATTCATCCTTCGATGGATGACAGACAGTCTTCACTTTGACAGGATAACCTTCAATAGTGAAATAGCTATATAAACACCCCTCCCATATATTTAGTGTTTGCTCGATCTGCTTTATATCTTCTATCTTTGCTAAAGTGCCATCCTCTTTACAAAATTGAAAGGAAAGCTGCCCTAACTGTAGTCGATGTGGATTTTGGCGTAACCAGTGATAAGCTTCAAGTGTTTGACCTGGATACAATGGATATTTAACAAATCGTCCATTCGTATGCAACTCTTGTTGATCGACATCATCAATCGTATATACATGATGCCCATTTGATGAATGCCAGCCCCAATTCGACTGCGTACTTAATGGAACTTCATACGCATCTGGAAATGATTGTAATCCTGTTATATCTGCCGTGAAGGCAAACTCCCCATTCCCAACACTAAGTGGCGAATGGGGAACTACTTCTGTCACTTTCGGAAAATGTCGTTGTACGACTTCTTTTCGATCAATTGCCATACTAGTCCCTCCTCACGACTATTTGCCCATTTACTTCGTCTAGCTTAATGAAAATCGGACGCTCCAATGGCGTTTTATTAGGCGTATGTAGGGTTAACATTCGTTGCCCTTCAAAAGTCGAAAAGACCATTCCATGGCCACCATCATTACTAAGCAACGCCTCCTCCTCTTGCACCCACGGTCCTAACACTTGTCCAGTTGTTGACCTAGCAATCCCTTGTGCGTAAACATGATCAATGAAGCTCGACCATAGCATCATCAGTTCACCACTTTGAGAGTGAAACAAATACGGACCATCTGTTACATAATTATTTCTGTTCGGAAATCTACGATGTTTAAAAGCGGTTGTCCATGGTGCTTCAGATGCTTTAAATAACGTAATAGGTTTTCCAATCGTATGTTTCAAATTTGTTGATAACCTTTGAGCACATAACTCACCATCGGCAATTTGAACCCATTCATGACAAAAAACAATCCAAGGTTCTCCTGCACCATCAACATGTAATGTACCATCTAGACAGTGCCAATCCTCCGGTGTAACTGGACCTTCGCTATGGGGTAAGAACGGACCTGTTAACGAGTTAGAGCAAAGAATTCCTGTACCACGTATTCTGCTCCCCTTTCTTAGAAACGTCGCAAACATAAAATATTTTCCCTTATGCTCATGTACTTCAGGTGCCCAAAAATTCTCCTTAGAATAAAACGTATCACTGGGACGAAAAACAGGAAATGGTCCATCCCAATATTCTAAATCCTCACTTATATAGACATCAAATCCAATACCCTCTTCCCAAATATTAGGATCAGTACTACCAAACAAGTAGTATTTATTCGTTTCATTATCAACAAAAACAAACGGATCTCGTAGCTGAATCTCTTCTTTTTTGACCATACGATCCTCCTCTTAGTGATACTCTGATGGGCTTACGCCTGTCATCGACTTAAATACTTGACTGAAATAAGTAGGATTTTGATAGCCTACCATTTCACTCACTTCATAGACCATATACTTTTTTTGACGCAAGTAGTCCTTTGCTTTTTCAATTCGAAAATGATTAAGGTAGTTTACAAATGTTTCACCTGTCACCTTCTTAAATAACTGGGACAAATAATTCCGGTTCACATACAATGACTCTGCAATTTCAGCCAATGTAATCTCCTGATCATAATACTCATGCACATACCCCTTCACACCAACGATTAATTTATAGCTTTTACGTCCAGTTAATTCTTCCTTCACCTGCTGAATCCATTCTTCTATGTGCAGGTTCATCCATTCAGTCAACTGATGAATCGTACGATGAGCATACACTGTTCCAATTAATTTGGACAAATCCTTACTGTGCCATTGTTCACGAAGCTGTGCATCAAACATGAGTGCATTCAAAATCGTTACACATACATTTTGAACGATCAGCAATGGAATGCTTTGTTCACTTTTTATTTCTTCTGTAAACTTCATCCAAATAGAATAGACAAGCTCTGTATCTTTTTGTTGAATAGCACTTTGAATCGATGTGATCATCTCAAATGGATACGAATATACCGGAGAAGACCCATATGTTTCAACCTCAGACAGAGTGAACACTTTATTCACCTCTTGATACTCAGCAGCCTCTAACGCTCGCTGACTCTCAAGATAAGAGTCGATCATCTCGTGAATTCCTTGTTTCACACGACCAATTCCGATTATGACTGAAACCTTCAAATACAAAAGCAATGTACTCATCAATTCATTCGCAAGCTCCTCACATAACTTCTCAAGGCAGTCCTTATATTCATTCTCAAAAACTACGAGAACAAATGTTGAATCTGAATAGTCGACAACATGAAGGTCAACCTTATTCGTCCGCTTATCCGTTTCAATTAACTCTGTAATGATATTTTGAACACTGAATTTCATTAGCTGCCATTCACGCTCATGGGCTTTCGTTAAATAGGCTGGACGAATAACCGTTAACGTACTAACAATGACTTTTTGTAAAGGAGGTATATGTAAAAGTTTAAGTTTCTCTGTCGGGATCGCTCCCTTCTTATATCGCTTCGTTAACATGTCACGAATAAGAGCATCTTTTGTATAAATTAAATATTCCGTACGTTGATTCTCATAGCTTGCTAGTAGCTTTCTTTGCTTTTCTTCACTTTCTATTTTTTGTTTAATTTCAATTAAGACGTTCTCAATTTCTTGAATAGGGGCTGGCTTTAAGAAAAAGTGTTTAACACCATATTGAATCGCTTCACGTGCATTCTCAAAATGATCATAACCACTTTGGATAATGATTTGAATAGATGGAAATTGATCGTATAACTTTTTCGTTAATTCTAGTCCAGTCATGTTTGGCATATATATATCAGTAATGACGACATCAGGAGGATTATGTTCAATTTTGTGTAATGCCTCTAAGCCATCCTTAGCTGTTTCCACAATTTCAAAGCCAAGCTCTTGCCAGCGTACATGCTTAACTAAGCCATCACGAATTACTTTATCATCATCGATAATATATACCGTCTTCATGACTGACCTCCCTTATAACCATCAAGCCATTCTTGCTGCTTACATATCCATTGCTGTAACGCATGTTCCCCTTCAATAATCGGTAAGACGATTTGAACGCCTACCCCTCCCTCACATCGATTTCGAATTTGAATCCGATAAGGATCTCCACAATACATCCAAATCCGTTCTTCTACATTTTTAATTCCAATTCCAGTACATGTCTCAATGCTCCACTCATCTGCAAGTCCAATTCCCTTATCTGAAACAAATAACTCTAACATGGGTTGATGATCTTCTTCAATGATCCTTCCTTCTACCCCAATATGAATCGTTTCTTTATACGATGATGGATACCCGTGTCTTATACTATTTTCGATGAAAGGCTGTAAAATGATTTTCGGGACATATAAATCCTTCAATGACGCCTTTACTCTTTCATGATAATGAACCTGGCTTGTAAGCCTTGTCTGCTGTATTTGAATATAGCTTTTCACATGCTCTAATTCATCACGAAGCAGGATAAACTTATTACCACCACTCAATCCAATTCGTAGCATTCTGCTGAGCTGATTGACCATATCACTAATATCATCTGCACGATGGTCCATCGCCTTCCATCTGATCATATCTAGCGTGTTATATAAGAAATGAGGCATAATTTGACTTTGTAAGGCACGGATTTCCGCCTCTCTCCTATAACCGCTTTCAGCTTTCAACCGTTTAACAGATTCATTCAATTCCTTTGTCATTCTGTTGAAATTAGAAGCAAGAACATCATATTCTTCAATGTAATAAGGCCCAACCTTCTGATTGAAATCTCCTTTTTCAATACTTCTCATTCCTTTAATTAAATTTGAGATTGGTAGAGAAAACCGTTTTCCGATCCAGTAAACAATCGGTATGGAAATCAACAGGCCGAGTAAGCCCATAGCAAAGATCATAATACCCATTTGTCTCGTTTCTGTATATAAACCATCGACCGGAATTACTTGGGCTAACCTCCACTGATCATAATTAGGCTCTGATAACAACAATAGAAAGTAGTCATTATCATACCTAATTAACTCATGATGATTCGTTATTTGTTGATAGTCTTCTGTTAATGTTGAGAACGGTTCATCTTTCATAGATGAGACTACTCGATCAAGGACAGGAAACGCTTCTGATGTGTGAGTCTCCGCTACAATTCTGCTACCCGTATTTACAAGAATAAGAGGTTCACTCGTTTGATTTAGCAACTCTTTATCCGACATATATTCAAAAAACGCTTCGGCTGTTACATTCACTTTAATATAACCAACTGTCTCACCACGTTGATTCATCAGTCTATGCATATAACTAATGAACTCCTCATTCGAATAAATGGATTCATGCTTAGGAATCCACGCATAATCTGCTTTTGAAAAAAGAGAAGGGAACCACTTTTCATTCATCACATGATTAATCGGTTGAACCACTTCACTAGAAACAATTGGATAGTCCTCATAATGGTTTGTGTAAACTTCGATAGAATGAATAAAAGTCTTCATACTTGTGACACCATTCATAATGCTAATTAATTCTCGTTGATCACTTATCGCGTCATAAGCATTGTCTGGCTCATCAGAAAACATTTCAATAACGTTACGATTAATAGCAATGTATACACCTGCCTCACTGACACTTGAAATAAATCCAGCAAGCTTTTTAGCACTTTCATTCAACAATGTCAGTCTCGTTTCACTAATTTCCTCGGACGTAAAGTTAAAAAAGGAGCGATAAGAAGCCATGCTAAGTGCCGCGAGAAAAACTCCATTCACTAATACAAAACTTATTACCATTATCGTCGTTAATTTTTTGAACATTAGAGATGGCCATCCTTTTTTCTTTATTTAGCAAAGAAAACGCTTTCTTGCATTCTACCCTTTCAGACCTGTTGTCGCAATCCCTTCAACAATATACTTTTGAAAGATAAAGAAGACCGTAGAAATAGGTATTAAAGAAAGAACAGACATCGCAAACACTGCCCCCCAAGAGGATTGTCCTTGTGAATCTAAGAAAAGACGTAGGCCTAAGGGCACCGTAAATTGATCAATCGTATTTAAATAAAGAATTTGACTAAAGAAATCATCCCATGTCCAAATAAAGGTAAAGATCGCTGTTGTAATTAACACAGGCAACGCTAGTGGAATGATAATTCGAAAATAAATTTGAATGATACCACATCCATCCATCGTTGCACTTTCATCTAATTCACGAGGAATTCCTCGGAAGAACTGCACCATTAAAAAGATAAAGAAAGCATCCGTTGCTAATAGCTTTGGTACTGTTAATGGTAAGATTGTATTAATCCAATCAAGCTGATGAAAGATCGTATATTGCGGTACTAATGTAACGTGAGCCGGTAGCATAATGGTCATCAGCATACATGCAAACAACAGCTTCTTTAACGGGAATTTCAAACGAGCAAAGGCGTATGCTGCCATTGAACACGTAACAATATTCGCAATGACGCTAATTGAACTAATTAAGAAGGAATTTTTGAAAAAGGAGCCAAAGGTCACATCTCTTACAACATTCCAACCATTTAAATAATTATCGAGCGTTATTTCTGTCGGCCATAGCCCTGGTGATGAGAAAATTAAATACTCTGGCTTTAACGAGCTTGAAATCATCCATAAAACAGGATAGAGCATAAGAAGACCGAAGGAAATGATAAATATATGAACGACGATTCGCTTTCCACTAACTTTTCTCCTCATTTATGATTTCCCTCCATCCTCATAGTAGACCCAATATTTAGATGAGATAAAGATAAACGCAGTCAATGTTCCTAGTACCATAACTAGAATCCAAGCCATTGCTGAAGCGTATCCCATTTCAAAATGAGAAAACCCTTTTTGATATAAATACAGTGTGTAGAACAAAGTCGAGTTAATTGGCCCACCTGTCCCTTCACTAATAATGTAGGAGGAGGTGAATACTTGAATCGATTTAATGAGCTCAATGACTAAGTTAAAGAACAATACAGGAGTTAACAGTGGTAATGTAATCTTAAAAAACTTACTTATATTGTTCGCTCCATCAACCGATGCTGCTTCATAAAGCTCGGACGGAATTTGCTTCAAGCCCGCAAGAAAGATCACCATCGAGGCACCGAACTGCCACGTTGCTAAAATGATTAATGTTCCTAATGCAAAGTCCGGGTGAGCAACCCAACCCTTTCCCGTAATATTTAAAAAAGCAAGTACTTGATTCACTAAACCATCAATGCCAAAAATATTTTTCCATAATAAAGCTATCGCAACACTTCCTCCTAATAACGAAGGAATATAATAAACGGTTCGATAAATGCCAATCCCTTTCATACTACGATTCAACAAAATAGCTACTAACAAAGCAGCTATTAGCTGGGTTGGGACAGCAATAATCACAAACGTAGCTGTCACTTGCACAGAATCCCAAAAACGTTGATCTTGAAAGAGATTTTGATAATTGGCTAGACCAATCCATCGCGGTGGATTCATTAAGTCGAAGCGAGTAAATGACAAGTACAATGAACTAATCATCGGGCCTAATACTAATCCGAAAAAGCCAATTAGCCATGGTAATAAAAACATATATGCAATGAAGCTATGCTTTCGATCTCGTTTTTGTTTCGTTACTGCTTTTATTTGGATAATCGGATTTATCTTTTCCGTAGGGTTCTCCACAACGATCCCTCCTACTCTCTATTTTTTAAACGAATTCAAATTTCTTTATTACATGTTGAGAGTGGCTCCACTTCACTCTCATTATTAGATTGAACCTGAGCCACTCGATCATTCTATTATTCTTCCGAATACCGTTCAATATTAGCTATTAATTCATTGAAGTAATTTTCTGAAGCCTCTTCAACAGTCGATTGTTCAAAGTAGATTCGCTCAGCTGTCTCTTGAAAAAGTTGAGTATTCTCGTTGTAGCCAGGTAAATTCGGAATATATGGTGCATCCGATGTTGAGCTAACCCAGTCAATATAAGCAAATATTTCTTGATCTACGACATCCCCTGAATCTAAGAGAGAGTCACGAACTTCGGCATTGACCGGTGCTCCACGATCATTCCCGAGAATTTCAGTTGCCTCTAAATCATTGACAAAGAAACCTAAAAACTTAGCCACCTCTTCCGGGTGATCGGTCGTATTTGTACCTGCTAAAAATTGACTTGGCCTTAGCCCTACTCCATTCTGGCCTGATTCACTATTGTAAGGATTAATAAATAAGATCAACTCATCTTCAGTGGCACCTTGATAGGCCCCTAGCTGATTACTCGCAATCGCTTCCATTGCTACGGTACGTTGCACAATTAATGACTGTTCTGGTGTCTGAGTCGCTGTTACTTGAACCTCTGGAATTGCAGCACCTCCAGCTTCTCTTAACTCCTTCCAAAGTGAAAACCAATCCTTTACATCTTGTGATTCAAAACCAATCTCACCATCTAAATATGTCCATTTATCCCGTTGTGCTAAAAAGGTTCCAAACCCATCCTCTTCAAAGTCAGCCGTCCCATAAATACCATCCAACGCTGCTGATAACTCATTAGCAATCTCATGAAAATCTTCCCATGACCAATCTTCACTCGGAAGCGCTACACCAGCTTCATCGAATAACGTTTTATTTAACAGAACTCCTCTTGCATTCGTCCCCAATGTTACTCCATAAAACTGTCCATCAAATGTAGCAGCGTCAATCATACTTTGATCATGCTGACTTAAATCAAGCTCATTTCCAACATAATCATCTAGTGGAAGTACTGTACCACGAGCAACGAAGTCGTTTAAATTACCTCCATACTGAACAATATCAGGTGCATTTCCTGCTGCAAGCTGTGTTGAAAGCTTATCAAAATACCCATCAAACCCAGAATATTCGGGTACAATCGTGACATGCGGATTCTGTTCTTCATACAACTCAATGACCTTCAACGTACGATCATGTCTCTCTTGTCCGCCCCACCAAGTAATCCTTAGTTCAATTTCTTCCTCATCACCATTTGTTTGTACCTCTTCATTAGGTATTTCCTCTTCCCCTCCTGTTGACGGTGCATCAGCCTCTTCACTTTGTGAATTACAAGCTGCAATCAATAGTAAAAACAAACAGATTCCAAACACATACATGAGCTTCTTCATCATATTTCCCCCTTTCTTGTGATACTTCTATTCTATTTTGTAATCGCTTACATTAAAATGAAGAAAAGTTAGGTAAGTTATAAAAAAACTCATCTTTTTTCATCAATTCTTTTACTCTTGACGTTTTTCAACACAATTTTTATACAGATACTTCAATTCATAAAGCAATACAGGTCAAAAATCAAACGGTACATTATGGTACATTAATCATACAGGAGGTCATGATGAACCATTATACAATCAGTAAACAAATCATCGCATTCATCGAAAACAACTTACATGAGCGACTTTCTCTAGAGTCCATTGCTAAACATGCTGGCTTTTCTAAATATCATTTTCATCGTCTTTTTTATAAGGAAATCGGGCAATCTGTCATGGACTATGTACGATCTCGTCGACTTGCAAATGCAGCTCATCTTTTATTACAGTCTGACGAGAAAATTATTGATATCGCCTTTTATTTTCGCTTTGAATCACAGGAATCCTTTACTCGATCCTTTAAAAAAGCCTATCACCTGCCACCTGGACAATATCGAAAGCTCATGTCAAAATTAAAATTACAAAAAAAGGAGAATACCTCAATGGAGCCACAAAAAATAAAAGGTTGGTTTTTAAGTGGAAGTCACCCGTTTCACTTCAAAATCGATATAGACGAAGAAGTCTTTCATCAAGGTAGACGCTCAGCCACATTAAAATCAATTTCAACAGAGTCAGAGCACGAATTCGCGACCATTATGCAGCAAGTGAAAGCTGACCATTATCGAAATAAGCGATTGAAATTTTCTGGATTTTTAAAGGCAAAGGATATTGAAGGTTTCTGTGGTTTTTGGATGAGAGTAGACAGTACCTACGGAGACATATTGCAATTTGATAACATGGCAGATCGTCCCATTACAACGGACTGTGATTGGAATCATCATTCAATTGTATTAGAAGTTCCTCAAGATAGTGGGATCATTTCTTTTGGAGCTCTTCTATCTGGTAAAGGTCAATTATGGATGGATAGTCTATCGCTTAGTATTGTTGATAACCGAACCCCGACCACAAATATTGATTATACTTCACAAGTAAACCATGAACCGATTAACCTTTCATTTGAAGAGTAGGGAAGGAGCACAATGATGAGAAAAAAACAAGACAAAGATGTCCTTATCTCAACATGGTTAGGATGGTTACTTGACGCCCTCTTATATATTCCACGTTTCATGATTACGATGTTTAAGTCTATTTTTAAAACCTAGCTTGGCTCTTTCTACTTATATATTCAATTCAGGGTGGCCACTGAAAAAGTTTTCATAACATTTCAGTGGTCTCATACGTTACTCGTTTCCATCTATTCTTTTTTAGATAAAATCTATAGTTTAACCGTTTACATTGTGTTACACCCTCCTTATAATTAGGCACTGTATAAACTTCTTAATCGATAGGAGAGACGTGCAGTGACGAAAAAAGCACATCAAAATGAACCAATTGTAACTCATTTGTACACAGCAGACCCATCTGCCCATGTATTTGATGGTAAATTGTACATTTATCCTTCGCATGACCTCGATCATGATGGGCCAGATAATGATAATGGTGACCAATACCGCATGGAGGATTATCACGTTTTATCAATGAAATCGATTGACGGCCCTGTTGAAGATCACGGTGAAGCGCTTCATGTTCGTGATGTTCCATGGGCATCAAAGCAAATGTGGGCTCCTGATGCTGCTTACAAAAATGGAACATACTATTTTTACTTCCCAGCTCGAGATCATGATGGAGTTTTTCGAATTGGTGTCGCAACAAGCCAATCACCAACGGGACCATTTAAGCCTGAAGAGAATTACATTGAAGGAAGCTATAGTATCGATCCTGCTGTATTTGTTGATCAAGATAATCGAGCATACTGTTACTTCGGTGGTTTGTGGGGAGGCCAATTAGAAAAGTGGCAAACAGGAACCTTCCTTCCACATGTAGAAGAAGGCCCCGCAATAGATCAACCAGCAATTGGACCACGCGTTGCCGAATTAAGCGAGGACATGCTTTCATTTAAGACAGAACCTAAAGAAATTTCAATTGTCGATGAAGATGGAAAGCCTATTGTAGCAGGTGATGAGGACCGACGTTACTTCGAAGGCCCTTGGATTCATAAGTATAATGACTATTATTATTTATCCTATTCAACAGGAACGACTCATAAAATTGTTTACGCAATAAGCAAAAGTCCAGAGGGGCCTTTTGAGTTCAAAGGAACGATTTTAAATCCTGTCATTGGTTGGACGACTCATCATTCAATCGTCGAATTTAATAATAAGTGGTATTTATTCTATCATGACTGTTCGTTGTCTGATGGCGTCAATCATAAACGCTCTGTCAAATTTACTGAGCTCCATTACAACGAAGACGGAACCATTCAAACCATTGATCCGTATAAGCAATCATAAAAGTATGTATGAATGAGAACCTCGAATGAAAGGGTACGACTTTCATTCGAGGCTCCTACTTGTAAACTTCTTTTCCACCTTTTCTTTCACTTGAAAGTGGGCTCTCAGTATTTGTGCTAAATAGTCAAGGGGTGTCGTTTCAACTTGACCATATTCTCTTATCGTATAAAGATGAACAGCATTCGGTAATTCACGCTTCAATTGCTTCCGAATCTTATCCCCTGAATCATCCGCATCAACTAAAACATACACATCTTCATTCTCTATTGGTAAAATGAATTCCTCAAGCTTCTCGTTACTTAATGTACCATGTGTACAAATAATCGTAACCTTTTCATGTAACACCTTTTTCACTCGCTTACGATCATTGGTACCTTCTACAATTAAGACCTTCTCTACCATACGACTTCATTCCCTATGTCTGAAGTAATTTCTACATCTTTAGTATAAACGTTTCTTATGAATTGATAAACAAGGATGTTATATAAAGCTTCCTATGACTACTATTTAATGTAAGAAAGGGCGCCCAAAAGCTTGAGCCCCCTTGTAAACCTTTAACTTGTCACCATTCTACTTCCACACCAATTTCTTCAAAGACTTCTAATATAACTGGAAAAGCAGCCACTGATTTCGGAAAACCAGCATACGCGGCACAATGTAAAACAAGCTCTAAAATCTCTTTCGGTGTCACACCTACATGAATAGCAGTATGAACATGAAACCTTAATGCTTCTGGAATTCCTTGTGTCACAAGTGACGACAATGTGATGAGCGCTCGTTGTTTATGATCAAGCTCTGTTCGCGACCAAACCTCACCATACCCAAATGACATCATCATTTCCTCAAAAGCAGGATGAATACTTTGAAAGCGTTGAACTTGATCTATCCCTTGCTCGCCTCTAATCTGTCTTAATATATCCATCCCTTTTTCATAGCTTTCATCTCGTATACTCACACCACTCACTCCTTTAGCCCCTTCTCATCGTTGGCGGGATTTCATTTGTATCCACTATCACTTCAATCACATTCGGTTCACTAAACTCAGCCGTAATAACTTGATTTAAAGCAAATGTTAACTCTTCTTCTGTGCGACATTTGTATGCATTTGCCCCAAAAGAATGAGCAAATTGTTGGATATCAACCGGATGGTCAAGCATTGTCCCAACAGACCTCCCAACATGAGCCTTCATCCCTTTATCAACCATGTCCAACCCTTCATTATTTAAAATAATAAACAGTACATTTGAGCCAGCATTTACAGCTGTCGAAAGCTCCGTTCCATGCATCATAAAGCAGCCATCTCCAGTTAAACAAACAATGGGAACTTCAGGTGCAGCTAGCTTAGCACCGATCGAATAGCCAATCGCATGACCCATTGCTCCAAAAACATCATCAAAGAAGAACGTCCCATGTTTTTTAATTCCATAGTGCTTAATCGCATAAAATGAGTGGCTACCAGCATCACCGAACATAATCGTGTTTGCAGGTAAATAGTTGTCCAAAATCGTAAGGGCATGGGCTGACGACATAAACTCCTGCTCTCGTTCCTTTAATGCAAGAGCTTGCCCACTTTCTTCAGATGCTGCATCCTCATGGAAGAAATGTTCTTCCTTTGTTTGTACTGCGGACCTTTGCCACTCATCACTAAACGGAAAATCATGCAGCTCAAGCTTGCGATACCCCAAATGCTCTACACTCTCGACCCCTACAATCTCCTGCCTTTGTAACACTTCAATTCCTTTCTTTTGCAGTAATGTGGCCACATTCATTTTAAGATCTCCATAAATAAATAAAGTTGGCACTGTAATGGTTTTCCCAACAAACATTGGATCGTAATCAAATTGAATCACTTTTTCTGGAAAATGTTCTTCTGATAATCCAGCCACTGACATATCACTTAATTTGGTCCCCATAACAACCATCACATCAACGCCTTCCTCCAAATAGCTATGGGCTTGTTCATGACCACCTAATCCAAACGCACCTAATGACAAGGAATGCTGGCTGACAAAGGATCCTTTACCTCCTGGTGTAGTTATAACGGGAATATTCCAAGTTTCAGCAAATACTTGAACTTCTTCATATGCCTTACTTGAATGAACACCTTTACCTAAAAATAAGAGTGGCCGTTCGGCTTGTTCTAATAGATCTATCACCTCTTCTAAATTCGGTGATATCACATGCTGTTCCTTTGGAAGGTCTAGTTGAAATGATTCGATCTCAGCAAGCAGTACGTCGGCTGGAATCGATAAGTGAACAGGGCCTTTTATACCAATAAATGCTTTTTCTAATGCATGTCTTACATACGATTCAACTAAGTCTGAGCGTTCAATTCTTGCACTAAACTTAGTTACAGGCTTAAACATTTCTACAACATCTGTACCAAATGCTGTAGAATCTTGCCCTAAGGCCTTACCCGTATCACTCATAGAAGGATGCCCCGTAATAATGAGTAGCGGAATATGAGACGCCATAGCTTGTCCCGCTGCTGTAATTAAATTCGTTCCACCTGGACCAGACGTTCCAACTGCTACACCCAACTTCTCACTAAGTAATGAAAATCCAGTAGCTTCATACCCTGCTCCACATTCATGTCTGCTTGCGACAAATGATAAGCCCGCTTTATCAATCTCAACTGCTAGTGGAACGACTGCTTTCCCTGGAATACCAAAAACATGTGAGACTCCCCAACTCCTAAACTGCTCAGCTAAAATAGTGGCTACTTTTTTCATGAATAATCTCCTTTTTCTTTTTGAATTCCTCTACCAATTGTGGATATTGATCTGTGAATTCATAGGCAGGTAGTGGTTTCATAAAATAATAACCTTGTATGTTATAGCATTCCTGAGAGTGTAGATAATGAAGCTGTTCCTCATTTTCGACACCTTCAGCAACGACATTCACCCCTAATCCATGAGCCATAGCTATAATCGCGCTAACAATTTGTTCATCATTTTGATTATGAAGAACATTCATAACAAAGCACTTATCGATTTTAATACGATTGATCGCGAAGCACTTCAAGTTTTTTAACGAACTGTATCCAGTACCAAAATCATCAATACTAACAGCTACTCCTAAACCTCTCAATTGATCAATAACTTTACGAGCATATTTATAATCCATAGCCATCGATTCAGTAATTTCAAGCTCTAGAAATTGTGGATTTAATTGTGTTGATTGCAATACTTGTTGAACGACATCAACTAGGTTTTGCTTTAAAAATTGCTGTGTTGATAAATTCACACTCACTTTCATATAAGGAAGACCATTTTCTTGCCACATTTTATTTTGCCTGCAAGCTTCCATAATGACCCACTCGCCGATTGGAACAATCAATCCGATTTTCTCAGCTAATGGGATAAAAATATTCGGCAAAATCATTCCTAGTTCAGGGTGATTCCAACGTAATAACGCCTCAACACCTATCACTTCACCTGTTTGACTATTGATTTGCGCTTGATAGAACAATTCAAACTCATTTTGTTCAAGTGCCTTTCTTAAATGGTTTTCAAGTGAGAATTCATCACTTGCATCTTGATGCATATCATTTTTATAAAAAACATAACCATTCTTACCATGCGCCTTCGCTTGATACATAGCTAGATCGACCTGTACCATAAAATCTTCAATATCAATATTTTCTTTCGGGTATAAAGCTATTCCAATACTTGCTGTTGTGTGAAAATGAAAATGATTAATAATAAATGGTTGTTGAAACTCTTCTATAATACGACTAGCTACTTTTTTTGCTTCATCCTCACCTCCTATATTTTTAAGCAGGACGATAAATTCATCACCACTTATTCTCGCTAACATATCCTCTTGCCGTAAGCAACGCTTCACTCGTTCAGTTACAGAAATAAGTAATTTATCACCATTACTATGGCCAAATGTATCATTAATCGATTTGAATCGATCTAAATCAATTAAGAGAAGAGCAATTTCTTCATCTCGATTTTTTTCTTCGAGTGTCGTTCTAACCTCCGTATGAAAGTAACGACGATTCGGAAGGCCCGTTAATTCATCATGATAGGCTAAATAATTGTATTTCTCTTCCATCATGTAGCGTTCGGTTATATCACGAAGTTGGGCAAATGATCCTATCATCTTAGCATTTTTATGATCATATATCGGTTGAGCATCAAACAGGGCAACAATGTCCTCGCCTTTTTGATTTGTAAATTTCAACTCCACGTCTTTAAAGACATGTTCATCTTCAATTACTTTTTCAAAGTACAATCCGAGTATAGAGGAATCAAGAATATTCCGTCCAATTATATCATCGCGATTATTTCCCGATATCGTTTCAGCAAACTGATTAAATTCAGTTACTGTCCCATCTTCATTCGTAATGATAATGGCGTTTCTCGTTCTTCTTAACATAATTTGATTTAAAATATTGAGCTTTCGATTTTGCTTTCGTAGAAGTAATTCTCTTTCAATGGAGTCGACAACATTGGATAGCATATTCAAGAACAGTGGATTTTGTTGCTCTGTCGTTGTCATTATGGAGAGGCTTCCTAAAAGATTATCAATGTCCGTATAATGAAACGAAACACCATAGCATGCTGTATCATGTAAAAAGCGATAATAGTGATCATCACCAATTAATTGAATTGGATGTCGATGCTTTAAAGCTAAACTAATGACATTTGTACCCATTTCTTCCTCAGTAAATTGGGCTCCCAAACAAATACCAAGCTTTGTGACCATTTCTTTAATCGACTCGTCCCCAACAATATCTAAGATGAATCCATCCTTGTCTGACATAACAAGCAATATAGGTGTCCCTTCAAGTGCCTTTAACAATTTATATGAAAAGAAACTTACAACTTCTAGTATTTCATTGTATTCTTCTCTCTTTTCCATTAATTCTTCACTTGTCATGACAATATTTGGTTGCTTCACATCATTTGGATTCATCCCTGCTTGCTGACAGTAATGCTTTGAGATACGAATGTATGGGGGATCCTTGTGTACACTCATTACCTTTCATTCCCTTCAGTTAGGACTAGCTTAAATACTGCAAGAAAGCTTTATCAGTCTAGTAAAGTATGAGATAGATGTTTATTCTTTCTATTTACATATCATTATACATATAAATACCTTTAAATCCCATAAATTTAATAAACATCCATCTATTTAACTAGTTTTTTTTCTGTCATAAGCAAAAAGACTTATTCATTTACTAGGTACGTTATATCGCTACAAAAGCTACCTTCTTTGATGCCCCGTTATCATGCTAAAAGAAGGTGCCTTTACAAGGTTCCAACAAACCTCTTAAGGCACCAACTAAGCACGACCCTATTACGTTCATTTCATAATCACTGTTATCTCACAAATCGCTTACATGCAAATAATAAACTAAAGCCCGCTTTCAGGACTATTAACCCAATAATCAAACATTAAATAGATTAGTTACGGTTTGAGGATGTGACTGATCATCATGCTAATGCTTCTGCCAGCTCCTATACGAAGTCCTCATCCTTGCTTTCAAGCCTTGATTTATCTAAATCAGGTCCTTCCTCTTCCATATACTCTATATCACCATAGAAATTAGGAATCGGGACATATCCCCAATCGATATCTGATGCAAAGTAGAAGCTTGGATAAGAAGGTTGATTGTAACTTGAATTTTGCCAAGCAATTCCCGTACGGTATTGACTATCATGCATTAACGTATAAAGCTTCCGGTCAGTTACTTCAGTATTCATATAAATCCGAATAGCAGTACTATCCGCCGTCCGTACGAGCAACTCTTCACGCCAATCTCCAAAGACATCAGCAACTAAGGAAGGAGTGCCTTTTGTACCGTTATTCGTCAATGTCCCATCAGCTATCAGCATACGTCCAACTTCCCAGTCATCAATGGTAGGAGTATGATTTCCAGAGCCATTGACAATTTGCGTAGACATATCTCCAGCCCATTTAATATTCATATTCGTCCCTGGACGGCTCGTACTTAAGACACGTCCATCAGCTGTTCGAAGATCAACAGACCATGTTTCAAGTCCCCTCTCACCGCGAACAACATCACCTATCATGCCACGACCCGTGTCATCTCCAGTGTGCTCACCATAAAGGACCTCTCCGTCTTCGGCACTTCTAAGCGCATAGCCATAAGGAGCCCAAGGACCTCCTTCAAACACTGAATAGATTTCCAATCCCGGCCGATCAGGGATTACATCTGCGACATGTAGAGCATCGCCATGTCCCAAAATGACATAATCACCGGGAGCGCCACTTTCTTCTGGCAAGTCATCCATTGAACTGTATAACAATGATCCGTCATGGTCTAAAGTTGCACCACCGTGAATGATTTCATGCTTACCATCACCATCAACATCCGCCACACTAATGGCATGATTACCTTGACCAGCTAATCTCGCAAAAGGATCATTTGCACCTGGCCCACCATGTGGCGCACTTTTAAATGGGTTCTCCATTGCGACATGACCACTATCTGCAATCCATAATTTTTCTAAATGGTGGCCATTCCAGTTATATGCCGCAAACACAGCACGAGTATAATAACCTCGATTAAAGAAAGCCGATGGTCGTTCTCCATCTAAGTAAGCAACCCCAGCATTAAATCGATCAACACGATTGCCAGGTTCAATGTGCGGATAAGCATAATCACCCCATAATAAACCATCATCGCCACGTCCAGGTTCATAACGAATCGTTTCTAACTCAGCACCTGTATCACCAGCAAACACGGACAAATACTCAGGGCCTGTTACAACAAACCCTTCAAAATTCCGTAAATCATTACGCTCACTTCGACTCGGCGCATAAACATCCATAAAGTAGTCTGTTAATGCTTCCGCATCCTCACGCGATAGTGGATATTCATATTGAATGTCTATCCCAAAACTTTCTTCTAAAGTAGCTGGCCAATTTCCAGCTATAACTTCGTCATGGTCATGCCAACCTAAGAACATTTCAACAACATGTTCATAATAATCTTCAGAACTAAAACGGTAATCATCCTCATGACTATATCCAGCATCTATATCACCTTGTGGTATCGAAATGTATTCTTCAGAGACCACGTTACCGCCCTCATCATAGTGAATAACTTTCGTTCCTGGGGCTGTCTTGAACATTAGTTCTGCTTTTCCGTTCCCATCAAAGTCATACACGAGAAATTGAGTGTAATGAGCACCTGAACGAATATTAACACCTAGATCAATTCTGTACAAAAGCGTTCCATCGAGCTTGTACGTATCAATATACGTATTGCCTGTGTAGCCAACTTGAGACACATCCTTGGAATTAGAAGGGTCCCATTTAACAATATACTCATACTGACCGTCACCATCTACGTCACCAACACTCATATCGTTCGCTGAATACGTATACGTCTCCCCATCAGGTGTCACACCGTCCTCTGGCTTTTGCAATGGTATATCATAATAAGAGTGTTCCCAAGGTGTGACCACTTCACTTACATCACCAATTTCTTCTCCATCAACAACAGCGCTCACATAATATTGTGAAGAATCCGTTCCTTCTTTATCTAAATAATTTGTACTATTTGTAACAGTAGCCATCCTTTCACCGTCACGATACACATGAAAATTAGTACCTCTCAAGCCAAAGTCAGAATAACCTGTCACTTCATCCGCTAGCAGGCGCCAGCTTAGAAACACTCCTTCTGAGGTTGAGGCTGCTACTAAACCACGATCTAAATCTTCTAATTGAACTGAAAATTGCTTTTTTATTTCTGATCGTACCGTATGAGAAGTAGCGACTTCTTCTTCGCCAACAACAGCAGCTACTTTAAAGTAATGTGGCACATGTGTGGAACGTTCAAATAGATAAGATGTGCTCATTACCGTATCGACACGTTGATACTGCATGTTTTCAGTATCTTTATTTGCCCAATAAATAGCATATTCATCAGCTTTATGATAAGCAGACCACTTCAAAGTGACCGAATGATCCGTTATATGAGTCACTTCTAAATCATTCACACCTTCATTACTTTCAGCTGAAGTACTTGATCCTACACTAGAAAACATTGAAAATAACATAAAAATGGCAAGACTCCTTTTCTATCATACTCCTTCTTTTTCATTACACGTTTGGCTCAGTATGGATTCTAAAACGCAATATGAACTGTGCCTCCTTTAAAACGCTTACAATTTATTAATGTGTAATCTAAGAAGTGTGTACATTATACAAAGATGTGAAGTGAAACGATATACTAAAAATGTTCAAAAACTATTAATAAACAACAAAAACATTACAGGTCAAACAAGTCTTATTTTAATCAAAATTATCCTAGTTTATTACACCTATATCGATTGAGTAATAGTAGTTCATCTAGACTATTTAAATACAGCTTCGAGAAGTAAAAGCGTTTCTAACTTCATATTTATTTATTCCACTATACACGAATCACTCACTTTGTTCATTTCTTAAGTTTACAGTTATAAGATGTACAATTCCAGGGATTGAACTTGGCTTACTGGAACCACTCCACCCTCTTTTCACTAATTCCTTACCAACAAAACGATAAAAAAACATGACCAATTAAAACAACATCCCCATTCTTTTGAATACTCAAAAAACCAACAAATTCTCATAAGAACAGATCACAACTTCGTCTTTATTTTTAACTATTTCCATTTCCACGGAAATATTGGCATCTCTACTTCACGATATAGTGAATCAGAGTAATAGCTTCGATCCATCGTTAACAAGTTCGCAAATTGAATCGAACGTAAGAGAATGCTAGTTATAATTACTTAGCATGACCAACCTCCTCCAAAGTGCTGGAGGGGAATCTCCCTCTCTTTTAACACTTGCTAGATCATTTTTTTTAATCCATTCAGAAAATTGATCGCTATTTACCTTACCTTTTCGTTAATGTATGATTCCCCATGTCTAATAAGGGAAATATGCATTACTTTCCTCCTGAGAATCTTCATTATTAGTCTTATCCAAATTTCAACTCACTTTATTATGCTGATTAAACGTTTGTAGAATCATAAAACACGAAGGAGGTGGGGCAATTTTGTTTCAGTCCCAACCTCTTCGTGTTTTGTAAAGAACTATTTATATTTCACACTCTTACAATCGTGATTTTTCCAATACACATAGCTCAAATGGCTTAATCATTGCAAATTCGCCTTTATAAATGACATCATCCTGATTATCATTCGATGCTATTACTTCCCATGATGCTGAAGAAGGCAAACGCAAACGGTGCTTTTGATCAGTCGGATTCACAAATACGACTAAATCTGTATTTACATCTAATAGAATATATCCTAAAATAGGCGATTTCACTTTCAAAAAATGAATTTGTTTGCGTATTTGTTCCTTCGAACGTAAACGAAAAACAGGATATTTTTTTCTTATTGTCATTAACCTTCGTATAAATTCTATATTTTCGGCTTCTACCTCTCTTTTTTCCCAATCAAGCTTATTTACTTTGTCTCCTGATATATAGCTATTTTCATCACCATGCTTTGTACGGAACCATTCCTGACCTGCATGGAGAAATGGGATTCCTTGGCTTAGAAGTGTGATTCCAGTTGCCAATTGGTGCATTCGTTTTCGTGTTTCTTCATTGTGTATGGGATTAGTATTTGCGAGACGGTCCCAAAGTGTATGATTGTCATGACATTCAACATAATTAATAGATTGACTCGGCTCTGAAACAAATGGTATTCCATACTCTTCTAAAACAGAACCTGTTATAAGGTGTGGTAGCCTTTCTACAAAAATGCCTTCTCCATTCACATAGCCTTGATCTTGATCACTGAATAGTTGACCTTTTAACGAATCTCGGAATAAATCATTAAAAAAACCAACCTTTCGTAGTTGCTTGGCTTTATCAGGTGTTGTTTTCAATTCGTATCGTAATGCAGTAGGTAAATCCCAGCCTTCTCCAAGTAAAAGAATCGGGCGCTCTTCTTTTTGACACCTTTTTTCAATCGCCTTTATCGTTTCTACATCCATTGCTCCCATTAAATCAAAACGAAAACCATCAACTTGATATTCTTGAAGCCAATATTCAATAGAATCTAATATGAATTTCCTTGCCATTATTCGTTCTGTTGCAAAATCATTTCCAACACCTGTTCCATTACTAACCTCTCCATTATCATCATACCTAAAGTAATAACCTGGAACGATCTTTTCAAATGAGGATTCTTCTCGAATGTATACATGATTAAAGACGACATCTACAATCACACCCAATCCTTCCTTATGAAAAGATGAGATCATTTCTTTACATTCTTCCAGTCGAGTAATCGGATTTTGAACATCGGTTGAATAGCTACCTTCGGGTACTTGAAAAAATAATGGGTCATACCCCCAGTTATAGCTCTCTTCTGGTTCAAGCTCATTCACCCGAGCAAAATCGTTAATTGGTAGTAATTGCACATGTGTGATTCCTAAATCCTTTATATATGATATTCCTGTCGAGAATCCGTTTGGGGTAGTTGTTTTTGTTTCTGTTAATCCAATGAATTTGCCCTTTTCCCTAACTCCACTCTTTTCAGAAATCGTCGCATCCCGAACGTGAATCTCATAAATGATCGCATCATTCAATACTGCTATTTCGTGACAGTTTCTCTCTACTTTAGTTGATCCTTTTAACCTTTTTAGATCTACAACCACTCCTTTTTCGCTATTAGCAAGTAATGCCTTAGTGTATGGATCAATAGCCCGAACCACTTCTCCATTCACGACAAGCTCATATTCATAAGGCATCCCATGCATGTCTCCTTGAATCTCTTCTTGCCAAATGCCATTTTCATATTTTTTTAGTGACATCATATTATTATTTATATATAACTTAACTGATGTAGCTGTCGGTGCCCATAATCTAAATTTAGTCTCATCTTTCGTGCATATTGCTCCTAAATCAATGTTAATGTTCGTATAATTTTGCTCAAACCAATCCGTTCTAATAATTTTTCTAGGATAGATTCGAAAACGCTTTCCTTCGATGTATAGGGATAGTTCTTCTCCTAATGGAAGGGGTTCTTCCACATGAAATTTTGCTGTGTACTCTCCTTCTATACCGACAAATTGCACAGAGAAATTTTGCTTCTTCCCTTTTATAAGAAGAGGGGTATTAAATGATAGCTCCTCTAACCCTTCTGACGTTAGTCTCAAATCATGAACATCATCTAACCAAGCGATCGTAGAAGACACTGGACACTCCTCTTTTCTTATTTATTTATCTCACATTACGTTATTCATAAAACTTCATTAATGTTATTCATTCTCAAAATTCATCATTAAGTGGATTAGATTTCTATTTTCATTTTGGACATTGTTTCAATTTTTAATCATTTTATTTAGTGCTATTTCTCAATAATTTGTTCGTCATAAATGGACACAACCCCCTAAATTCCTGCGTTAAATTGTCTAACACTTTTTCTTACATTTCTTTCAACTTCCTTTATAATGTATTCATATCAACTTGAAAACAAGCTTGTCACCTCTAGTCTCATCATAACAATACCTACAATAAACAACTACGACTACGTATCATTTTCTTTCAAGATTCATATTAAATTGTAAAAAACCCATAAAAATCGTAAACATTCGTCTATGAAAGGAGATTCTTGCTTCATGAACGAGTTCATCACGGAACATGACATCTACTTATTTCACCAAGGTACACATTACTTAAGTTACCAATTTCTTGGATCACATCCAGCTACAGTTGATTTTAAAAAAGGATATTTTTTCACCGTTTGGGCTCCAAACGCCTCGGAAGTAAGGGTAGTCGGTGATTTTAACAAATGGGAAGGTTCTCATTTCAAGCTTGAAAAAATTTCTAATCAAGGACTGTGGCATCGTTTTTTCCCTTCTATTCCTGCTGGTTCTTCATACAAGTATGAAATACTCTCAGAATCAGATATTCCATTTTTAAAAGCAGACCCGTATGCGTTTCAATCTGAGGTTAGACCTGCGACAGCTTCGATTTTGACAACTGATTCAACATTTCAATGGGATGATAAACAGTGGAGACTATTACAAGAAGAAACCAATCCTTTAAAAAAGCCGATTAATATTTATGAAGTCCATATAGGATCTTGGAGAACACATGCAGATGGTACACTTTACAGCTATAAAGAGCTTGCAAAAGAATTAATTCCTTATGTGAAATCTCTCGGCTACACCCATATCGAGCTACTTCCACTTGGTGAACATCCATTTGATTTGTCTTGGGGATACCAACAAACAGGCTATTATTCTGTCACATCACGCTATGGTCATCCTAATGATTTGAAATACTTTATAAATGAATGCCACTTAAATGAGATTGGTGTCATTTTAGACTGGGTACCGGGGCACTTTTGTAAAGATGATCATGGCTTACGCCTATTTGATGGAACCCCAACCTACGAATATGCCGATCCACGTAAAGCTGAGAAACGGAATTGGGGGACACTTACTTTTGATTTTGGCAGACCAGAAGTACAAAGCTTTTTAATATCAAACGCTCTCTTTTGGTTAAAGGAATTTCATATTGATGGACTTAGAGTCGATGCCGTTGCCAGCATGCTCTACTTAAACTTTGACAATTACGATGAAGAAGAGAAATTGTACAACAGCTATGGTGGAGAAGAAAATCTTGAAGCAGCTGCTTTTTTAAGAAAGTTAAATGAAGTCGTTTTCGACTATAAACCTCACACCTTGATGATGGCAGAAGACAGTACAGATATTCCACTTATAACAAGCCCCACTTATTCTGGTGGACTCGGATTCAATTTCAAATGGAACATGGGCTGGATGAATGACACGCTTGACTTTATGGAGTGTGACCCTGTTTATCGAAAATGGCATCATCAATGCTTAACATTCCCAATTATGTACACGTACTCAGAGAATTTTCTTCTTCCTCTTTCGCACGATGAAGTTGTACATGGAAAGAAATCATTATTGAACAAAATGCCTGGTGACCAATGGCAACAATTCGCAAACCTTAGATTGTTATACGGCTATATGATGACACATCCAGGTAAGAAGCTACTATTCATGGGTGGAGAGCTAGGCCTTTACTCTGAATGGAAAGACAAGGAGCAACTTGATTGGCATTTACTCGACTATCCATTGCATAAAGCGATGTTCGATTTCGTAAAGGACCTAAACCATTTTTATAAGCACGAACCCTCTCTATACGAATGTGATCACGAAGTGCACGGATTTGATTGGATTGACCCTCATAATATCGATCAAAGTATCATAGTCTTTTTGAGGCGAGGTGATTTTTCTAATGAAGAGCTTATTATTGTTTGTAATTTCACCCCGAATGTCTATTATGACTATAAGATCGGTGTACCATACCCAGGTACATATAAAGAGGTGTTCAATTCAGATGCGGATAAATATGGAGGATCTAATCAATTAAATGTTGGTCGTTATTTCAGCTTCCCTGAGAAGTGGCATGGTCATAACCAACATATCAAAATCAAAATTCCACCATTAGCCATATCTGTTTTTTCAACACCATCTAAGGGAGTCAGTACTTGAGGAGGATATTGGATGAAAAAAGAATGTATCGGGATGCTATTGGCAGGAGGAGAAGGCAAACGTTTAGGACTATTAACGAAGAATGTAGCAAAGCCAGCCGTACACTTTGGAGGAAAATATCGAATTATTGATTTTACGTTAAGCAATTGTACGAATTCAGGTATTCATACGGTTGGCGTATTAACTCAATATTCTCCATTTGAATTAAACAAGCACATTGGAATCGGCAAACCTTGGGATTTGGACCGGCAGCACGATGGTGTTTCAATCCTATCACCTTACACAGCAAAAGGTGGTGGAAGCTGGTATTCAGGTACGGCTGATGCCATCTATAAAAACATTCATTATATTGAACAATATGATCCAGAGTACTTATTAGTCATATCAGGTGATCATATTTACCAAATGAATTATCAAGAGATGCTCCAGCAGCATAAAGAGACTGGTGCTGATGCAACCATCTCCGTAATGGAAGTGAATTGGGCTGAGGCTTCACGTTTCGGAATCTTAAATACAATGGACAACTTGCGAATTTATGAATTTGACGAAAAACCAGCTACTCCAAAAAGCAACTTAGCTTCAATGGGAATTTATATATTCAATTGGCAAACATTAAAAAAATATTTACTCGATGATCAAATAAAACAAGATTCTTCTCATGACTTCGGAAAAAATATTATTCCTTCCATGCTCCTTCATAATCAGTCTCTCTATGCATATCGATTTGATGGTTATTGGAAAGATGTCGGTACGGTTCAAAGCTACTGGGAAGCAAACATGGACTTACTTGATGATGATTTAACCTTGTCCTTAAACCATAAAAATTGGCGAACATATACGCAAGACTCAAATTTCCCACCACAGTTTTTAGGAGAAAATGCTGTTGTAAAACATTCATTGATCAATTCTGGATGCTGGATTTGTGGTTCGATTGATCACTCCATTATTTCAAAAAATGTTTCCATTGATATTGAAAGCTCCATCAAACAATCCATTTTACACCCGAATGTTACAGTAGGAAAAAATGTTACACTTGAACGCGTCATCGTTATGGAAAATACCGTTATTCCTGAAGGGTTTCACATTTCATCTATTCCTCATAACGAGCCACTTGTCATAGACCAATCTAGTTTAGAATTAATGATGTCGAAATCATAATAAACTGTAAGGAGGAATTCAAATAGAAACGATGATGGGTGTTATAAACTTAGAGAATGAACGAGATTTTTTAAATGAATTAACCTATTTCCGTTGCGGTGCAGCTGTTCCTTTTGCCGGTCGATATCGCCTAATCGATTTTACTCTTTCAAACATGGTCCAATCTGATATAACAGAGGTCGCCATCTTCACACGAAATAAGTACCGCTCTCTTATGGATCATCTTGGAACAGGTGCTGATTGGAACCTTGACCGCAGATATGGAGGCCTATTCATCCTTCCTCCAGACTGGAATGATCCAACTGATATTTCAAAAGGCGATCTTAGGCATTTCCATAACAATCGTGATTATTTTGAACGAAGCAATTCAGATTATATCTTAATAAGTGGCAGTCAATTTATTGCAACATGTGATTATAAAGAAGCCTTTCAACTACATTTAGAAGCAAATGCCGATGTAACGCTTATTACTACATATGTAGCAGAAGATAAGCCTGAACATCAAGCTTGTATGCGTATCGAACAAGACGAGCATAATCGTGTCACCCATATGACACACGATACGACAAACCCACAGTTATTTACTGGTGTATATATTATAACGAAAAAGTGCTTAATGAAACTTGTAGATCAATGTATTGCTTATCATAAAGAGAACCTTTTCACTAATGGGATCATTGCCAACCTAGATTCATTAATTGTTCAATCTTACAAACATAGAGGATATAGCTCTTTTATCGATTCCATTGAAAGCTATTATCGTCATAACATGAATTTACTCTCTACAGACCATTATAAAAGTCTCTTTTATCAAAAACCTTTTGTTTTAACAAAAATTAGCAATGAACCTCCGACTAAGTATCGTAATGAAGCAAAGGTCATATCATCTTTACTTGCTAACGGTTGTGACATTAAAGGAAATATTAAGAACAGTGTCTTATTTCGAGGCGTAAAAGTTCAAGAAGGAGCGACGATTAAAAACTCAATTATTATGCAAAACTGTACTGTTCAAGCTAACGCCTATTTAGAAAATGTTATTCTCGATAAAGATGTCAACATATCAGACGGTCAAACATTAGTGGGAAGTGTTGATAAACCATATGTTGTCCCGAAACGAAAAATCATTTAATCAGTAATAAACAACATTAAACTTATTCTGAAAGGAGAAGAGATCGGATGAATCATGTATTATTTGTCGCTTCTGAATGTACACCCTTTATTAAAACTGGAGGATTAGCTGATGTAGTAGGATCTCTTCCACATGCATTAAAAACTCATGAACACCTGAATGTTAGCGTCATTCTTCCACTTTATGATGAAATCTCGCAAGATTGGAAGAATCAAATGGAATTTAAAACGATTGTCCCTGTAGAAATTGGTTGGCGCAATCAAACAGCTGAGCTTTATTGTTTAAATTATGAAGGTGTACACTATTACTTCCTAGCAAACACATTTTATTATGAAAGAAAAGGGGTCTATGGCTACTATGATGATGGTGAAAGATTCTTATTCTTTAGCAAGGCTGTCATTTCATCACTTGATTACTTAGATTTCGTCCCTAATATTCTCCATGCTCATGATTGGCAAGCGGGTCTAGCAGTAGCCTTCGCAAAAATTTATCAGCCTATTGAAGAGATGAAAACGGTTTTCACTATACACAATATGAAATATCAAGGTCTGATACCACTTGATATGTATGAAGATTTCTTTTCTCTACCGAGAGAGCATATCGGAGGGATGGAATGGAATGGAATGCTGAATTGTTTAAAAGCAGGTATGTTTCATGCTGATAAAATAACAACCGTTAGCCCGAGCTACGCGAATGAACTGAAAAACCCTTACTATAGTGAAGGACTTCATCCTTTATTAAATGATCGTGAAGCTGACTTCTGTGGAATTTTAAATGGTATTAATACGGATGAGTATAATCCACTAAAGGATCCACATGTAGATGTACCATATAGCTACTCCCGTGCAAAGAAGAAATTAAATAAGTTAGCTCTTCAAGAGGAGCTTAATCTTCAAATGAGTGAAGAAAAACCGTTATATGTTATGGTTACACGTTTAGTTGAGCAAAAAGGACTTCACTTAATTCAATGTATTTTAGAAGAGTTTTTACAAGAGGACATTCAATTTATCGTATTAGGAACCGGTGAACGAGAATTTGAGCTTTACTTTTCTTATCTAGCTAATAAATACCCATCCAAGTCAGCAGCAATTTTAACCTTTGATGAGGCTCTCTCACGCAAGTTATATGCCAGCGCTGACTTTTTTCTCATGCCTTCTCTATTTGAACCGTGTGGATTATCTCAGCTTATCGCTCTCCAGTATAAGACGGTACCAATCGTTAGAGAAACGGGTGGCTTAAAGGATACGGTTTCTTCTTATAATGAACTTACAGGTGAAGGAAATGGATTTAGTTTCACTAATTATAATGCCCATGATTTGCTAACCGTTCTTCACTACTCATTGCGAATCTTTCACGATGACGGAAATTGGAAGCAACTATGTAAAAACATAAACAAATGCAAATACGACTGGAAGCATTCAGCAGCTGAATATAATCGTTTATACACAAAAGTGTTGACAGAACAAGGAGTGAGTCAAAATTGACCTATCAAAATGTGGATGAATTCATCAGCCAAATAACTGAAAAGATTCGCACACTTTTCGATAAAGAGTTAAACGATGCTAACGAAAAAGACCTCTATTATGCTCTTGCATCCATCGTCAACGATGAAATGCATCCCCATTGGCATAAAACAAATGGGCATTACGAGCAAAAAAAAGTAAAAAAGGTCTATTACTTATCAATGGAGTTCTTGATCGGTCGACTTCTTGAAAGCAATTTACTAAATTGTGGGCTTCTAGATATTACGAACAACGCTTTGAAAAAACTTGGTTTTGCACGAGATGCGGTATTTATTCATGAGCATGATGCTGGACTTGGAAATGGTGGCTTAGGACGTTTAGCCGCCTGCTTTCTCGATTCACTTGCCTCACTTCAATATCCAGGACACGGCTGCGGCATTCGTTACCGTTATGGGTTATTTGAACAACGGATCATTCATGGCCATCAAATCGAATTGCCTGACTACTGGTTAAAAGAAGAGTATCCTTGGGAAACTCGAAAGTCAGAAGAGCGTATTTATGTTTATTTTGGTGGGAGTGTACACATGCATCATCGTGCAAACGGTTCTTTAGAATTCCGTTACGAAAATACCGATGAAGTTATTGCTGTTCCATACGACATTCCGATCAGTGGTTATCATAATCATACGGTTAATACGTTACGACTCTGGAGTGCCGAATCACAAGATAGAAATGGTGTCGCAAATCACAATGATCAATATTATCATGCGCTTGATCATACTCACTCCATTGACCAAATATCCGGTTTCTTATATCCTGACGACTCGAGCTATGAGGGTAAAGAGCTTCGTTTGAAACAGCAATACTTTCTCGTTTCAGCAAGTATTCAGAATATATTACGTCAATACTTAAACGAAGGACGCGGCTCACTTACACAATTATCCGATCATATTGTCATTCAAATTAATGATACACACCCTAGTTTAGCGATTCCTGAGTTAATGAGACTGTTAATGGATATTTACGATCTTGATTGGGACCAAGCGTGGGAAACAACTCATAAGACGATTGCTTATACAAATCATACAACACTAAGTGAAGCCCTCGAAAAGTGGCCAAAAGGGATGGTTCAAAGCCTTCTTCCAAGAATATACATGATTATTGATGAAATAAATGAACGTTTTTGCCAAGGCTTATGGTTTGATTATCCTGAGTTACGAGACCATATTCCCGAGCTAGCGATTATCGCTGATGAACAAATTCACATGGCACGTTTAGCTATCGTTGGAAGCTATAGTGTTAACGGTGTTGCTAGGCTCCATACAGAGATTTTAAAGAAGAAAGAAATGAAGCTTTTTTATCAGCTTTTCCCGAAACGATTTAATAATAAAACAAACGGCATTACACACAGAAGATGGCTTCTTCAAGTGAACCCGCACCTAGCTAACGTCATAACAGATGTCATCGGTCCAGCATGGATTAAACGTCCAAATCAGCTTATTAGCTTACTTCGTTATTCGAACGATGCAGCCTTTCTCCAACAAATAGAGCAGGTCAAATTACAAAACAAACGAACACTAGCTCAATTTATTTATGACAGAATGGGAATAAAAGTGAACGAGAAGTCCATCTTTGATGTTCAAATTAAACGACTTCATGAATACAAGCGTCAGCTTTTGAACATTTTCCATGTCATTTACTTATACAATGAATTAAAGGATAATCCCAAGCTTGACCTTACACCACGTACCTTTATTTTTGGAGCAAAAGCGGCTCCTAGCTATCATCTTGCAAAAGAAGTCATTAAACTCATTCATACGGTCGCTTCTTTAGTAAACCATGACCCTGACGTAGCGGATAGAATTAAGGTAATTTTTTTAGAAAACTATAATGTTAGTTTAGCGGAAAAAATTATACCGGCAGCGGATATTAGTGAACAAATTTCCACCGCTAGTAAGGAAGCTTCTGGTACTGGGAATATGAAAATGATGATGAACGGAGCATTAACAGTAGGCACGATGGATGGAGCGAATATTGAAATACGTGATTTAGTAGGAGATCAACACATTTTTATGTTCGGACTTACTTCTGATGAAGTACTCCACTATTATGAGCATGGAGGTTATTCGGCACGAGACATTTATAATACCGATGATCGAATTAGTCGAATCCTAGATCAGTTAAACAGTGGTGTATTTGGTGAACAAGAAATGGAATTTAAGGACCTCTACTATAATATTTTATATCATAATGATCCATACTTTGTTTTAAAGGATTTCGATCCCTATATTGAAACTCACGAGCTTGTAGAGCAAGCTTACCGCGATCGTTCAATATGGCTTAATAAAAGCATTACAAACATTGCTTATTCTGGAAAATTCTCGAGCGATCGAACCATTCAACAGTACGCATCAGAAATATGGCAACTCACAAAGAGCCCCATTAAATAAACAGAAGACAAACAAATGTCAGGTCTGTTACGAACTAGAATAACAGGCCTGACATATAGCTCCTCATTACTTTCAATCCACAGAAAAGAGAATGCTCACTTCACCCTCTATTAATTTCTATTCCTGCAAGCAAATTCGTAACAACATGACCAGCCATTATAAGTCCGGCTACTGAAGGAACAAATGCATTTGAAGATGGAGGCATTTTGGCCTTACGAATCTTTCCTGCTTCTGCTGCTTCTGGGACAATCTCTTTTCGAATGTCCTCACGAATTCGAATAGGTTGCTCATCCGAATACACAACTTCAATTCCTTTTCGAATCCCTTCCTTACGTAGTCTCGTTCGAATCACTTTTGCAATCGGATCATGAGTAGTCTTGGAAATATCCGTAATTTGCAAACGTGTTGGGTCCATTTTATTTGCTGCCCCCATGCTAGAAATGATTGGGATGTTTCGATTAAGACATTCCTTCATTAAGTGAATTTTATACGAAATCGTATCACTTGCATCAATCACATAATCTATATCATAGCTGAAGAATTGTTCATACGTTTCCTCCGTATAAAACATTTTCAAAGCGACGACTTCGCATTCTGAGTTAATATCCATAATACGCTCTTTCATTAATTCAACCTTTTGCTTTCCAACTGTTGATAGTAATGCATGGATTTGACGATTCACATTCGTAATATCTACATCATCCTTATCAACGAGTACAAGCTTGCCAACTCCTGAACGTGCTAACGCCTCTGCTGAAAAGGAACCAACACCTCCAATCCCTAATACTGCTACCGTACTTCCTTTTAAGCGTTCTAAACCATCATGACCAATCGCCAGTTCATTTCGTGAAAATTGATGTAACATTCTATTCTCCTTTCATCCCTTATTATGTAACATTTCCATCGTGTCAAAAAAAGCAATCCATTTTAAGTTATGATACACTTACAGTAGAACAATCATTCAGTGAGGTGTCATTCATGGATTTGCTAGCTACTCAGCATTGTATTGAAATCGAACAACAAATAAAGTGGACAGAGAAAGTCACAGTTGAAACGGTCTATGAAATGAAATTATACGATGAATGTATAACCGTCAAACAAGAGCGTTTCCCACTTACTTCGATTTTTGATATTTCGTATCGAAAGAAGCCTCACTCGCAAGATATGGGCTTTCTTTATTTACACACTGCAAATGGAGTACGGACTTTCTATATTAAAGAAGAACCGACCTCATTATTAAGTGCTTATCAACAACTTAAGTTAGATCGTCCCGAATTGCGCTGAATATAAGGCTTTGACTCGTTTTCTTAAAGAAACATCACCGTAAATTGGATAATGCGGATATGGCAGATCACCTTTATTCCAATTGGCGATAATCCAGCCTTCACCATCATGATGCGTATACGTATCTAACACTTCAATGCCAGTTTCCTTCACCCATTGCAGAGCCTTTTCCCTTTGGGTGTGGGTTACACAAACTAACATATGTGAATATGGGTGCTCTAATAGGGCTGAAGATGAATACGAACGCTGCCATTGACCGAACCGATGGTGGAAAAGAAAATCTTCAATCATGCTATTAGCTGTTGCACCCTTTCCGGCACCCGGACCGATAAACAATAACTGGTCGATTTGTTCTCCTTCAATCGATATTCCATTTGTGACTCCATTCACATAAGTAAGCTGCTCCGATTGACATAGGAAAGCAGGATATACGCCACCAACAATCGAGCTGCCCTGTTTCCAGGCTTCACCTATTAGCTTTATTGTAAAACCAAACTTTTCTCCAGCTTCAACATGCCAATCCTCTAATTCTGATATCCCCTGACGGATTAGCTGCAACCCATTTGGCCACTCTCCAAAGCAAAGCCGGCTTAATATACGAATTTTATACCATGAATCATACCCGTCTAAATCTTCACTCGGATTTGATTCTGTATAGCCTTTTTCTCTAGCATCCTCTAACGCTTCTGCTAATAAACGATTATGCTCAGTCATCTCCGTAAGTACATAGTTAGTTGTCCCATTTAAGATTCCTGAAACGCGTGAAATGGCAGTTGCGCTCAACGTTCCCTTTAATGCATTAATAATCGGAATACCACCACCAACCGATGCTTCATACCCGTAATACGTATGTTGATTGCTAGCCAATACCTCAAGCTCTTTTCCTTTCTCGGCTACGAGCTTCTTATTAGCTGTTATGACTGGAACCCCTTTTTGAAGCCAATGCTTTGTATATAAATAAGCAGACTCAATTCCACCGATTGCCTCAAAAATAACATCATAATGAGCCACTTCACAAAACTGCTCCCACTCTGACGTCACGATAGCTGGAATATGAGTCGCTCTCTGCTTTTGCCGATCTTTCACTAAAATAGCCTTCACTTCAACTGGCTCACCAAGTAATAATTCTAATTCCTCTGACTGATGTATACGCTCATAAACACCGCTCCCAACAGTCCCATAGCCAATTAACCCCACTTGTATCATCGATAATCCCCTACCTCTGCTACACGTTTCTCTATCTGTGCACTCAAAACTTGAAAGAAGTTGTCTCATTACTCCAACCTTAGAGCAAATGAGACAACTACTTCTACACGATTATCCTTCTGTACGCTCAACCTTCTTACCAATAATTGATAAATTTAAATCAATTAATTGTTCAACACTTACTGCACCAGGAGCATCCGTTAATAAATCACTCGCACTTGCTGTTTTCGGGAAAGCAATCGTATCTCGTAAGTTTGTCCGTCCAGCAAGCAACATAACAAGGCGATCTAATCCAAAGGCAATGCCTCCATGTGGAGGTGTACCGTATTCAAATGCCTCAAGTAAGAAACCAAATTCTTCTTTCGCTTGTTCCTCCGTAAAACCTAGCGCCTTAAACATCTGCTCTTGTACATTACGCTGATAAATACGTTGTGATCCACCACCAAGCTCATATCCATTTAAGACAAGGTCATACGCATTTGCTCGAACACTTGCTGGATCTGTTTCAAGCAATTCAAGGTCTTCTTTTCGTGGACTTGTGAATGGGTGGTGCAATGCTACATAGCGCTTTGCTGCTTCATCATACTCGACTAATGGAAAATCTACGACCCATAGGAAATTGAATCTCGTTTTATCAATCAAACCAAACTCTTTCCCGAAGCGTAGACGAAGAGCTCCTAAGCTATCGAAAACAATTTGATGCTTGTCAGCACCAAAGAACAATAAGTCACCAGCTTCAGCATTTAACGCGGCCTTCATCGCTTCTTGTACGTCTTCTTCAAAGAATTTCGCAATCGGTCCTTTTAGGCCATCCTCTTCGACTTTTAGCCAGGCTAACCCTTTTGCTCCGTATTGCTTCACAAAATCCGTTAGTCCATCAATTTCTTTACGAGAAAGCTTATCCGCACCGCCTTTTAAGTTTAACCCTTTTACAATTCCTCCACTAGAAATGGCTCCTTGGAATACTTTAAAGTTAGCATCCTTCACAATCTCAGATAACTCAACAAGCTCCATGTCAAAACGAACGTCAGGCTTATCTGATCCATATCGATTCATGGCTTCATCATACGTTAATCGTGGAAATGGCGTTGTTACCTCTACTCCTTTTAGCTCTTTTAATACTTTTGCCATCATTTCTTCAGCCATCGCTAGTAGCTCTTCCTTATCCATAAAGGATGTCTCAATATCCACTTGTGTAAATTCAGGCTGACGATCTGCTCGTAAATCTTCATCACGGAAACAGCGAACAACTTGGAAGTAACGCTCAAACCCTGAAACCATCAGCATTTGTTTAAAAAGCTGCGGCGATTGTGGTAACGCATAAAATTCACCATGGTGCACACGACTCGGAACTAAATAATCACGCGCTCCTTCTGGTGTGCTTTTCGTTAGCATCGGTGTTTCAATTTCAAGGAACGCTTTCTCATCCAAGAAATCACGTATAAGCTTTGTCGTCTTATGACGTAAGATCATCGTCTCTTGCATATCAGGACGTCGTAAATCCAAATAGCGGTATTTTAACCGAATATCTTCTGAAGCATCTGTATCGGCTTCAATTTGGAACGGTAATGATTTTGAAGCATTCAAAATAGCCACAGATGTCGCATGAACCTCAACCGTACCTGTTTCGAGCTTCTCATTAACCGTACTTGGATCACGCTTCACAACCTTGCCCTCTAGTTCTAATACATATTCATTTCGAACACGATCAGCAATAGCTAGGGCATCCTTATCTACTTCTGGGCTAAATACAACTTGAACAATTCCCGAACGATCACGTAAATCTAAAAATACGACTTGTCCTAGGTCACGACGACGTTGGACCCACCCTTTTAACGATACGACTTCTCCAACTTGTTCTTCACGAATGTTACCACAATGATGTGTTCTTTGACTCATTCTTCTTCCCCCTTATTTATCGTTGATCCTGCATATATTGAATAAACTCTGTTAAAGCTACTGCTTTTTGTTCACCTGATTCCATTACTTTTACGTTAATAAGACCTTGCTTTAATTCATTTTCACCTAGAATAGCTGTATAACGAGCTTGATAGCGATCTGCCGCTTTAAATTGTGCTTTCATTTTGCGATCGAGATAGTCTTTATCACAGCTCACTCCAACTTTGCGCAATTGATAGAGAAGCTCTGCTGCTTTATCCTTCGCCTCATCACCAAGTGCTACAATAAAGCAATCAAGCGTTTCAACAGACGGCTTGTCCAACCCTTTGGCTTTTAAAGCCATAATCAAACGTTCAATACTAAAAGCAAACCCAATTCCTGGTGCAGACGGCCCACCTAAATCCTCAACTAGTCCAGTGTAACGACCACCACCGCATAGTGTCGTAATGGCACCAAATCCTTCACCATCAGCCATAATTTCAAAAGCTGTATGATAATAATAATCAAGCCCTCGAACGAGTGTTGGGTCCACCTCATACTGAATGCCTAATTGATCTAAAATATTACGAACCTTTTCAAAGTAAGCTCTTGATTCATCATTAAGATGATCGAGAATTGAAGGCGCTGTTTGCATTAATGGGTGCTCACGATCCTTCTTACAATCAAGAATACGTAACGGATTTTTCTCCAATCTTGATTGACAATCTTCACAAAACTCGTGTATGTTTGGTTTAAAATGATCGATTAAAGCTTGTCGATGCGCATCACGACTTTCCTTATCACCTAAGCTATTTAAGACGAGCTTGACATCTGTTAATCCAAGCTCTTCATAAATACTCATCGCTAGTGCCAAAACCTCCGCATCAATCGTCGGATCTGAACTGCCAATCGCTTCAACACCAAATTGAACAAACTGCCGCATTCTTCCTGATTGAGGACGTTCATAGCGGAACATAGGCCCTTGGTAATATAGCTTAACAGGCTGATTCGGGTTTCCAAACATTTTCTTCTCAACAAATGACCGTGCAACTCCTGCAGTTCCCTCAGGACGAAGGGTCAGACTCCGATCACCACGATCAGTGAATGTGTACATCTCCTTTTGAACAATATCTGTCGTGTCACCGACACCACGTTGAAACAGCTCCGTATGTTCAAATATTGGTGTACGAATTTCTTTATAATGATACGTACGACACACCTCTTTTGCCTTCGCTTCTATGTATTGCCATAACTCTACGTCACCAGGTAGAATATCCTGTGTCCCACGTGGAATATGAATACTCATCCTCTCACTCCTCTTTTTCAAAAATATAAAAAACTCCCGCCACTGATGCCTAACATACATCAGGGACGAGAGTTATACCCGTGGTGCCACCCTTACTTGAAGCCTACGCTTCCACTTTAAACAGTTAACGCCTGTTCACGTTTTCTCCTACTAGCTAGAAGTCGTTCAGAGAAACTCCTCAGAGGTGTTCTTTCATTAAGACAAATAGGGAAGGCTCTCAGCCACGACCTTTCCTCTCTAGACTACTTGATATCTTAATTACTATTCCTCTTCAATGGATTCAAAATGATGATGTATACATCATACGAATTGTCCAATCAACTGTCAATGCTTAATTACGAGATAGCTGATTTTTCAATAGTTGAACTTCTTCTCGTGACAAACCCAACTCACAAGTCAGTTCTACATGACAATCTTGCTTCTCGTTATGAGCATTCATTTGAAACAATGGTCCGGCCTTTTGTTGAGCAAGCTGTCTTTTATTAGAGCGCATTCTCATTCCTCCGTTTTTTACTAGCTTGCCCAAAAACAGAGGAAAGTTACATTCTATTTACTTTCTAAAATTAATGTAACAGGCCCATCATTAACTAATGAAACATCCATCATAGCTCCGAACGTTCCTGTTTCTACATGTATGCCCTTTTCTTGCAAAAGCTGATTAAAATGCTTGTATAATTCTTTAGCACAATCAGGCTTTGCTGCATTCATAAAATTTGGTCTTCTACCTTTGCGAGTATCACCATACAATGTGAATTGCGAAACAGATAACGCTTCTCCTCCTACATTCTTTAAAGAATGATTCATTTTTCCATTTTCATCTTCAAATATACGAAGATGGGCAATTTTTCCAGCTAAATACGCTGCATCCGCGATCGTGTCTTCATGGGTTACTCCGACTAAAAGCATCACCCCACGTTTGATGCGGCCAACACATTCTCCATCAACATGTACTGCTGCTTCCTTCGTACGTTGTAATACAACCTTCATCGTTCCTTCTCCTTACGACACAAAACCTTACCTTAATGTGTCACTCTGCGAACTGAGTAGATATCCCGTAGCTGTTTAATCTTTTCAACAATCTTATGCAAGTGATCTATGTTTGTAATTGAAATCGTTAAATGAACTGTTGCGAGCTTTTGTCGATTATCTGATTGTCCCGACACTTTATTAATCGGTGTTCGTGATTCAGACACAGCATATAAGATTTCATTTAATAATCCATTGCGATCAAAGCCTGTTATTTCAATGTCAACATTATAGGCTTTTCCTTCGCGTTGATTACCTTCCCACTCCACTTCTAGTAATCGTTCCTCTGACTCATTTTGAATATTAGGACAATCTGCCCGGTGAACAGATACACCACGACCTTTTGTTATGTACCCAATGATATCATCACCGGGTACGGGGGTACAGCACCGTGATAAGCGTGTCAATAAATTGTCTACGCCTTTCACACGAACACCTGAGGTTGCTTTTTTTTGCGTCCCTTTCGTTTGCACATCAGAGATCGCTTCAGCTAATGATTGTTCTTCTTGCTCTTGATCGATTTGTTTTTGAAGCTTTTCCGTTAATCGATTAACAATTTGCTTAACACTTACACCGCCATAACCAGTTGCAGCAAACATATCCTCTTCACCAACAAAGCTAAACTTATGAGCGGCATCAGCAATATTTTCTTCCGTCAGAACGACCTTCACATCAAAATCACGTTCGCGTATTTCCTTTTCGATTAATTCGCGACCTTTTTCAATATTTTCTTCACGACGTTCCTTTTTAAACCATTGTCTTATTTTATTTTTCGCATGTGACGACTTAGCAATTTTCAACCAATCCTGACTTGGCCCGTATGAATGCTTCGATGTCATCACTTCAATAATATCACCGGTATTTAACTCGTGATCAAGCGGAACCATCTTGCCATTTACCTTCGCTCCAATGCAGCGATTTCCGATCTCACTATGAATGCGGTAGGCAAAATCGATTGGAATCGAGCCTTGTGGAAGCTCCATTACATCACCATTTGGTGTAAAGACAAATACCATATCTGAGAACAAATCCATCTTTAATGATTCCATAAATTCCTGTGCATCATTCGTATCCGTTTGTGATTCAATTACATCTCTAAACCATGTCAATCGATCCTCAAATGTATTCTTATTTGGGTTAATCGTCTTGCCTTCCTTATAAGCCCAGTGAGCAGCAACCCCGAATTCTGCTATTTGATGCATATCCTGAGTTCTGATTTGAACCTCTAATGGATCACCATATGGACCGACAACGGTCGTATGAATGGACTGATACATATTCGCCTTTGGCATCGCAATATAATCCTTAAAGCGACCAGGCATTGGCTTCCATGATGTATGGATTACGCCAAGAACGGCATAGCAGTCCTTTATACTTCCAACGATAATGCGAACAGCTAACAAATCATAGATTTCGTTAAATTGTTTATGCTGCAAATTCATTTTTCGATAAATACTATAAAGATGCTTCGGCCGTCCCGATATTTCTGCCTTTACATGTACGTCATCTAAATTTTCATTAATTGTATCCATGACTTCAGAAAGGTACTGCTCTCGTTCCGCGCGTTTTCGTTTCATTAGATTAACGATCCGATAATATTGTTGTGGGTCTAAATAGCGAAGTGCGGTATCTTCAAGCTCCCACTTTATTTTCGAAATCCCTAATCGATGAGCAAGTGGCGCAAAGATTTCTAACGTTTCATTTGACGTAATTTGCTGTTTATGTGGTGGCATAAACTTCAACGTTCTCATATTATGAAGGCGATCAGCAAGTTTAATCATAATGACGCGTATATCCTTTGCCATGGCAATCAGCATTTTACGATGGTTTTCTGCTTGCTGCTCTTCTTTTGACTTGTACTTAAACTTCTTCAGCTTCGTTACACCATCAACGAGCATAGCCACTTGATCGTTAAATTCCTCTTCAATCTTCTCAACGGTAATATCCGTATCTTCAACAACATCATGGAGAAATGCTGCTGCCACTGAGTTCGGATCAAGTTGAAGATCAACGACAATGCCTGCCACCTGAATAGGATGAAGAATATATGGTTCACCTGATTTACGATATTGACCTTCATGGGCTCTTTCAGCAAATTCATAGGCCTTTCGTATAAAAGCGACATCTTTTTCATTTAAATAAAGACCCGCTTGCTCTAATACTTGATCTAAAGTCATGGAATCACCTAATTTTTTACGATTCGATATTTCTTTATATTATGGTGAAGTTTGTCGCTTATGTAAAGAGAAAAATCGAAAACAATTATGAAGTTCGCCTTTTCATTCACATACTATTCTTTAAGAACGTTTCAAGATTCTAACCAAAACGTTACAATACCAACATGTATACAAGAAAAAGGCACCACAATTGCGGAACCTTTCCTTCATTTCTTAGTTGTATGTCATTAATGAGAATACGTCATACCCATCTAATCGTTGTCTACCATTTAGATAACCTAATTCAATCATAAACGCAATCCCAACGACTTCACCGCCGAGTTGCTCGACTAATTTAACCGTTGCTTCAATCGTACCACCTGTTGCCAATAAATCATCCGCAATCACAACACGTTGTCCTTTCTGAATCGAGTCGCGATGTAGTGTTAATTCGTCTTTCCCATATTCAAGTCCATAGCCTTGCGAAATCACTTCACGTGGTAACTTCCCTGGTTTGCGCACAGGAACAAACCCGGCTTCAAGCGCATAGGACATAGGACACCCAACCACAAACCCTCGCGCCTCAGGTCCAACAATGACATCTGCCTTTTTCTGCGAAGCAAATTGAACCATTTCATAAATGGCCTTCTTATAAGCTTCACCGTTTTGCATTAATGTTGTAATATCCTTGAAACGAATACCTTCTTTTGGATAGTCCTCGACAATCGTAATAAATTGTTTAAAATCCATCTTACACCGTCTCCTTGATTTTCATTTGATCATATTCCAATTCTTGTTCAAACCATAGCTTTAATTGATCGTAGGAAGAATAAATAAGCTCATTTTCAATTTTCGTTTGCTCTAATCTATGTCTAAAGCTAGCAGAATCCTCTAAATGCTTCTTTTCTGGATTCGAAACAACTGATAAGCTCTCACCTTCTATTGTAGCAAATCCTAGCTCACAAAACACTTTTATCATAAACTCTACCGTATCCTTGGACCAGCCTTTATGCTTCGCCAAATCATGGCTCTGATTTAATGGAAATATCGTTCGTTTGATTAAAAAAGCATAAAACCATTTAAACTGTTCACGGTTAGGCTGAGTTGAGAAAAAATGATCCTCTTTTTGATGAAAAACAACATAAATCCTGTTCGGCTTCCCTTTTTTAAGTAATTCCTTTAACTGTTGCAAATGTTTAGGAGCATCAAGTAATACGAGATAACGATCATCAGTCGTTCTCACATTTTCAGCAAGTGTCACGTCTAAGTCATGAAGAGCTAAATCATCAATCGTCTCATTTTGAAATACGACTAACAAGCGTTCTTCTTCAGCTATTCCCTCAAGTCTCTCCTTCAACTTAGCCTGTTGTGCACTTCGCCAATCAAATAGCTGCCAGGTATGAACCGCCAAATCCTCTAGCATTAATTGTGGCTTTATGTGACCATTCCATTCATTAATCGATAACGTTCCAACAGCAGAAATTTTCGCCTGATGGGTCATTTGCTCAAATAAATACCCTAAATGAAAACCGATGCCGTCTAGATTTGCTGCCGCTTGAGAAAATAACACTTTTAAGTGATTAGATTCACTGCCTATCTTTCGCATTTGTGAAAGAGAAACATTCTCAAGCATCACTTTCGGTGTTGGATTGTTTACTCCAAATGGAGCTAAACGCTCCATCTGCTGAATAACGGATACTGATACCTCTTCAACCGTTGCAATGAGGTCTACTTTTGTTACAGGCTTAAAATCTTCTTCTGTTAATCCCTCTTTTGCCTGTTGGAGCAAGCGTGCTCTTAGCTCATCAACATCAGTTACATTCATCGTCAACCCCGCAGCCATTGGATGACCTCCGAAATGGGGCAATATGTCACGGCTCTTTGATAATTCTGCAAACATATCGAACCCTTCAATGCTTCGAGCTGACCCTTTGGCTAATCCTTTTTCTGCATCAATACTAAGAACGATTGTTGGTCGATAATAACGTTCGACTAATCGCGATGCGACAATACCAATTACACCTGGATTCCATCCCTCACCTGCAATGACAAGCACTTCATTTTCATTTGCTGGAAATTCAGACTCGACCTTAGCAATGGCAGCATCGGCAATTGTCGCAACAACCGATTTTCTCTCTTTATTTAAACGGTCAATTTCTAATGCTAGCTGTTCCGCTTCATCGCTATCATTTGTCAGTAATAATTCAACAGCAGGATCAGCTGAGTCTAATCGACCAGCTGCATTAATTCTCGGACCTATACCAAACCCTACATGATCCGATTGGAGAACTTGACCGTCTAAGCCGCACATTTTCTTTAAAGCAATTAAGCCAGGTCTCGAAGTTTCCTGTAGAGTTTGTAACCCTTCCATAACAAGAAGGCGATTTTCGTCTACTAGTGGAACAAGATCAGCGACAGTCCCAATAACAGCTATATCAAGCCATTCAGTCGGCACACGCCCTAAAAGTGCTTGTACTACCTTTAGCACGACTCCGACTCCTGCTAGCCCTTTGAATGGGTACTCGCAGCCTGGCTTCTTCGGATTCACGATTGCCAATGCATTAGGTAATTGCGGTGGTGCCTCATGGTGATCAGTAACGATGAAATCAAGCTCTATCTCTTTAGCAACACGTGCAACATCAACAGCAGCAATACCAGTATCAACCGTTATCACGAGGTCAACACCGTCTTCTTTTGCTTGACGAATGGCTGGCTCATTTGGTCCATATCCTTCTGTAAAACGGTTCGGTATGTAGTAATCGACGTGTGCTCCTAGTGAAGTTAAAGCTTCATACATGAGAGCTGTACTGCTTACACCATCAGCATCATAATCACCGAATATTAATATTCGTTCCTGCTTCTCAATAGCTTCCTTTACACGGACAACTAAACGATCCATATCATCTAGTAAAAATGGATCGTGGTAGTTCATCTCTTCTTTATATAAAAACCTTCGAGCTGCCTCTACAGTATCAATCCCTCTATTCAACAGTAGCTTTGCAACTAATGGTGCAACTTGAAGCTTGTCAACTAATTGTTCAACACGTTCTTTTGGCTGTGTTTCAACCTTCCATCGTGCTTTAGATTTTAACATACAAACACCCCTTGACCTTCCCATTATACAGGAGTGGTCAAAGGGTGACAATGCTCTCTATTAAAGGCACTGAAAAAGTTTAGTTTTAATTTTTTCAGTGGCCTCTTGTATTACTTCTTGTCATTGGATGTGCTTTCGACTTCTTCCTCAATTGTCTGATTAGCTTCACTATCAAACTCTGCTACTGCCTGTGCTTGCTTAGTTCGTTTCAATTCATACTGTAACCGATAAATTCGAACCATCCCAATTGCTCCGGCAATAATAGCCCCCATTAGTACTGACCCTAATATTATTAAAATAAGAGGCCATTCTGCCACACCAAATAAATAATTGACAGGTACAGCTTCAACATTAATAATAGCAAAAACGGAAATAATAATCGCTATAACTAGACTTATTATGAGTGCCCATTGTCCTCGCATCACGTCTCCTCCTTCTCATCTTCGTCTCCATCTACATCATATGGGTTAATATGAACGAGAACATCTTGAACTTGCTTATCCTCCGTTAGTTTCGCCTTCACCTGCTTACCAATTGCATGGCCTTCTTCAACAGTGATATATGGATCTACAGCAACCTTAATATCAATAATGACATAATGCCCATGCTCACGCGCATAGAATTCATCAATATTCATCACACCATCTACTTCTTGAGCCATGCGCTTCATCTCCACTGTATCCTCTTCATGAAGGACATGATCCAACGCATTATGAATCGACTGTTGCCCAAGAGACCAAGCCATTTTCGCAATTAGAATCGCAACGAAGGCACTTGCTATCGCATCTCCATAAACGAGCCAAGCAATATTCATACGCCCCCCGAGCAAAGCCGCCCCGATCCCTATCAAGGCTGCTAATGAGGAAAACACATCAGAGCGATGATGCCACGCATCTGTCACTAACGCTTCACTCTTATATTTATTACCCAAGTAATGCTTATATCTAAACATACATTCCTTTACAATTATTGAAAAAAGAACAGCATAAATCGCAATCGCCTTCGGTACGACAACAGGTTCAAAAAATGAATGGATAGCACGAATCGCAATTTCAAACCCTACAATAAATAATAGCACCGCCACTATGATCGCTGCCACAGATTCTGCTTTTCCATGTCCATATGGATGATCACGATCAGGAGGTAGCTTGGCAGCACGAACGCCAATTAATACGACAACGGAACCGACTACGTCGGACGCTGAGTGAGCTGCATCAGCAATTAATGCTTTACTATTTGACATTACACCAATAATAGCCTTTACAATTGCAAGAATCACATTTCCAACGATCCCTACCCACGCTGCAAATCGGACTTTTTTATAACGAACCTCTGATTCTGCTCCTACCAACATTCACACCTACTTTTCATTCGGGTTACTTAAGTCAGACCGAACCTCTATTCTTCTTAAGTATACCCGAAATCTTCTATCATCACTCGTTTTCTAGCGACAAAAGGGTACATAAGCAACATATTAATTGCTCATGTACCCTTTCTTCTTATACAGTCGGATTTCCCTCTGGATCTTGCTTTTGTGCATCAAATCGTTTCTTCGCAAGTTGTTTTGATTTCCAAACTAACCATAGCTGAGAAGCAAGGAACATGGATGAATACGTTCCTGCAACTAACCCTACTACTAGAGCAAACGCAAACGTACGAATCGCTTCTCCTCCAAATAAGAAGATAGCGCCTGCAGCAAAGACTACAGTTAAGACCGTATTAATCGAACGAGCTAAAGTTTGGACAAGACTCTTATTCACAATGGCAGCTAAATCAGCAAAGTCCTTTACCCTCTTCGCTAGCTTCATATTCTCCCTAATTCGGTCAAAGGTGACGATCGTGTCATTAATTGAGTACCCGACGATTGTTAGGACGGCAGCAATAAACGGTACATTCACCTCTATTTGCAACAAGCTAAAGACGGCAATAATAAAGAACGCATCATGAAGTAAGGCAACAATGGCCGCAATTCCATATAAATATTCAAACCGAATTGAGACATAAATGATAATCCCAACCGATGCTATCGCCACAGCCATTAATGCATTGCGAGCAAGCTCTCGACCAATTCGCGGATCAACCGTACTAATATTTGGTTCAGCACCGAACTTATCATTGTAGAACGTTTGGATTTCTGCTATTTCATTTGAATCTAATACACCGACAAATCGTACACTCGCCATATCGAAGGTATCTCCAGCGAGCGTAATATCATTCACTGTAATACTATGTCCTAACTGTTCAAAGTCTTCAATAAGCTCTTCTTCCGTTATTGATTCATTAGATAAAAGGTCAACTCGTGAGCCACTATCAAAATCAATCCCTAAATTTAAACCAAATGTAAGTAATAGAATGATCCCAAGTAGTGCAAAGGAGCCTGAGAAAAGGAAGAATTTCTTACGATGCTTCACAAAGTCAATGTCTTTGTTTTGAAAATTAAAGATCATTTATCTCATCCTCCTTTACCCCAAACAAACGATATTTCTTATCAAGAGCACGACTCTTCACCCAAAGTCCGAGGAGCAATCTCGTACCAAATACAGCTGTGATGAAGCTTGTTAAAATACTGACAATCAGCATCACCGCAAATCCTTGTACAGAGCTTGTCCCAAACCAAAACAGAACAGCTGCTGCTAAAATCGTCGTGATGTTCGCATCTAAAATCGTTGATAGAGATCGTTTCGCTCCTGCTTTAAATGAAGATAAAACAGACTTACCTGAACGAATTTCATCCTTAATCCGTTCGTATGTAATAATGTTCGCATCCACCGCCATCCCAACACCAAGAATAAGCGCAGCAATACCCGGTAATGTTAGTACAGCATTCATCAAATTAAAGACGAGTAGCACTAAATAAATATACGCACTCAATGTGACAACTGCTACGGCTCCCATAAAACGATAATAGATGATCATATAAATAAATACGAGTGCAATGCCGATAAAGCCAGCATATATCGTTTGCTCCATAGCTCTTTCACCAAGTGATGCCCCAACTGAATTCGAGGATAACTCCTCTAATGTTGTCGGAAGCGCACCTGCATTTAAAATTTCCGCTAGCTGTCTCGTTTCCTCTACTGTAAAGTCACCACTAATCGTAGCGGTAGGACTCGTGATCACATCTCGAACAACAGCAGCTGATAAATATTTAGGATCAGCTTTCATTCGCTCTTCTTCGTATGAGTCTACTCCTTCTTCAAAATCGAGCCATACGACAAGCATGTTCTCTTCAGGAGGACCATGGTATAACTCCCCAGTAATCTCTTGCATTAATCGCGAATCTTGAAACGTAAGATTCACAATTGGGTCGTTCGTATCTGGATGTAGATTGGCATTTGCCCCACCTTGTCGTAAATCACTACCATGCGCTAGAACTTCATCATACACATTTCGAATCGATAGTTCTGCTTCCGTTGCGAGTATCTCTCTCGCTGATTGCTGATCCTCAACACCGGCTAATTGCACACGTATCCGATCATCACCCTCAATCCCAATGAATGGCTCAGATACCCCGATGACGTTAATTCTTTGATTCAATGCACTTGCTGTCGCTTCAAGTGCCTCATCATTTATAATGTCTCCTTCATTAGCAGGCTTCACTTCATAAAGCACTTCAAATCCACCTTGAAGGTCAAGCCCTAGCTTAATCTCCGTTGCCACGTCCATCGCTGTCTGCCAAATAAGACCAGCAATTAAAGCAACAATGAGAAAAAAAGCGACAATTCGCCCTTTCTTAACCATATGTCTCTTTTGCCCCCTTCTCTAATCCCGTGACTACAATAATTTCCATTATATCTTGCCTAAAGAAAAACCGCAAAGCGGTAGGGTACTGAAAAAGTTGATTCGGACTTTTTCAGTGGCTTCCAAAACGGTTTTTTCTTTGAATCCCCTTAAATGTTATCGTTTCTTATCATTAATATCAGCCAGCAAGAGATGTTTTTATCTAAGCCTCTTTCTCTTCAAATTCAGTAAACCAATCCGTTGGCTCTTTAAAAGCATGCATCGTCAACCATGTCATATATGTCTGTGATTTCAACGTTAAAATGTGATTCACAAAAGTATGTTTATGCATGTATTCTTTTTTCTTCCTTAATTGATACAAGACACATGTCCATACGTCCTCCATCGTAGCGCGATCATAGCCCAATAGATGAAACTCATCGACTTTGCTACGTAACGCCGGTTCCACATCTTCCTTCCACACTTCAAATTGTTGTTTTTCTGTCATACTTGCTTCCTCCCTTTTGTAAAATTGCTGCTAAACCAACACGATACGCTCCAGTTTTCGGAAAACGGATAACAGTAAGTAAATAAATATGATCTCTTTCTAGTAAACAACTTGTCATGCTTGACCCACTATTAAGCATATAAATAAATACCGCAAATATCCATCATTTTTTTCAAGAAAGTAGGGGTGCCCATGTCAAAACAAACGTTTCTAAAAGGAGCGTTTATCCTAATCATTGCAGGCTTAATCACTAGATTTCTAGGGTTTGTGAATAGAATTGTCGTCGCTCGCATTATGGGTGCTGAAGGTGTTGGTCTATATATGATGGCCGTTCCAACACTAATACTCGTCATCACACTAACACAATTAGGACTACCTGTAGCCATTTCTAAGCTAGTTGCTGAAGCCGAAGCAAACAATGATCGCGGGAAAATCAAAAAAATTCTCGTCGTCTCCATTTCGATCACTGCTATATTAAGTCTTATCTTCACAACTGCTATGATCATTTTTGCTCCATTTGTCGCACAGACGCTTTTAACGGATGAACGAGCTTATTATCCACTTATTGCGATCGCTCCCATTGTTCCGATCGTCGCACTCTCATCTGTTATGAGAGGCTATTTCCAAGGTAAGCAAAATATGAAACCAACAGCCATGTCACAAGTAATTGAACAAGTGGTTCGTATCACACTAGTAGCCATTACAACTTCAGCTTTCTTACCGTTAGGAATTGAATATGCTGCTGCAGGCGCTATGATTTCTGTCGTCTTTGGAGAACTTGCGTCGCTGCTTTATATGATCTTCATGTTTAAAACAAATAAACGCTTTAAGGTTCGTCGTCATTTCTTCCAATATGTAAAGGATGGGAAAAAAACATTTCGTGATCTAATGGGCATTGCTTTGCCGACAACCGGAAGCCGCTTAATTGGCTCCGTTGGTCTCTTCTTTGAACCGATTGTCGTTGCCCATAGTCTAGCAATCGCTGGCGTGACAACCGTTATGGCAACGAAGCAATATGGAGAGCTAACAGGATTTGTCATTCCTTTGATTCTACTTCCTACATTTATTACGTATTCGCTATCTGTCTCTTTGGTTCCTGCTATTAGCGAAGCTGTTGCTCGTGATCATTATCAAACCGTTCATTTCAGACTAAATCAAGCTTTAAGACTCGCGATGCTTTCTGGTGGTATTTCTGTTGTCGTGCTTTATATTTATTCAGAGCCGATTATGACACTCATGTACGACGCACCAACCGTTGCCACCTATGTAAAGCTTATGGCTCCTTTTACGTTATTTCTCTATTTTCAAGCACCCCTACAAGCAACATTACAAGCCCTCGATTTAGCAAAGGCGGCCATGATGAATAGTCTCTTTGGAGCCGTTGTGAAAATCGTTGCTATTTTCGCCTTAGCCACTAGGCCTGAGTTCGGCATTATGGGAGCCGCTCTCGCTATTGTGATCGGCTTTATTCTTGTCACGCTGCTTCATTTTGCTTCTGTTGCTAAATCAATCAGCTTTACAATCGATACAAAGATGGTGCTAAAATCCATCTTTCTTATCCTCATCTCGGGCTGGGTTGGCTATCTATTATCTGAATATGCTTTTACACAATCATCACTCTTTGTTCATACTTTACTGACTATCTCCATTACTGTTCTATTTTATTGTGCCCTTACTCTTGCACTTGGCTTAGTCAAATCAGAAGAATTAAAGAGGATTCCCTATATTGGAAAATACTTAGCATCTTTTACCTCTTAAGGTTAAAAGGAGATCAGGAAGAATTCCATTCAGTTTCTTTTTTAGAGAAATCCCTAAAAGCGCTCAGCTTAGGGATTTCCTATTACTTCTTATTAACTGCTAGACGCTCATCCAAATGCTTTGTACTTACCTTCGATAATTGATTTAGAAACTCTATTTGAAAGCTACCAGGTCCTTCTTCTGCCGATTGATCTGCTGCAAATTCAGCTGCCACACCATAAACAGATACTGCTGATACACAAGCTAATACGAGATTTTCCTCAACAGCGGCAAATGCTCCTACGACAGAGCTTAATAGGCATCCCGCTCCGGTCACTTTTGTTAACATCGGATGGCCGTTTCGTCCAATAAATGTCGACTGACCATCAGTTATGACATCCTCTTTACCCGTAATCACAACAATTGTATCAAGGTGTTTAGCTGCCTTCTCCGCTAATTCAACTGAATTATGGCGACCACTCCCGCCATCGACGCCTTTAATTTCAGATTGCTCACCGATCACATTTGCAATCTCAGCTGCATTTCCACGGATAACCGAAACATTGAGTTCATCGAGAATTTTACGAGACGTTTCCGTTCGATAAACAGTTGCTCCTGCACCAACTGGGTCAAAAATGATAGGAACTCCATGCTCATTTGCTGATTTCCCGGCAATGAGCATCGCCTCCACGTCTTCTTCTTTCAGCGTACCGATATTTAATACGAGTGCACCAGCAATTTGCGCCATATCGGCTACTTCCTCTTTCGCATAAGCCATGACTGGTGAAGCGCCAAGTGCATACAAACCATTCGCTGTAAAATTTGTCACCACCACATTCGTTATATTGTGCACTAGTGGATTTTGTTCTCGAACACGATTTAAATGAGTAACCGTTTGATGTAAAGACATAAACATCTCTCCTTTTGATACCATTTCATCATAATCAGCCTACAAATGTAAAGTAACCCTTGTGATCTCCAAACAGCCTTAGTCAGCATGATCCTTTATTAACGCTATTTTCTTTTCCTTATTGACTCTTTTGTCCCTTCAACAGGATCTCTTTAATCTCAGCTACATCTTGCTTTAATGCCTTATTTTCTTCATACAAACGATTCATTTGCTTATCACGCTCTGCATCATCCTCTTGACCTAAATAACTTAAAATCACAGCTACAACAAGATTTAAGATGACAAGAGCACCAATGATAATAAACGAAACAAAATACGCCCATGACCATGGGATTTCATTAATGATCGGTCGTGCCACTTGGCTTGCCCATGATTCGAACGTTACGACTTGCATTAATGTAAATAACGATGTATGAAAGCTCCCAAAAAACTCATACGGTAAGACGTCACTAAAAAATGTCGTTCCAATAATCGCATAAATAGAAAAAATCAAAATCGATAAGCCTAAAATGCCCGTTAAAGCTGGTACTGATTTTAAGAGCGAATCAATAATCTTTCGTAATGCTGGTATTGCAGGTATCATTCTTATTAATCGTAAGACACGAATAAGTCGTAACACACTAACAAATGGTGTAGAATAGAAGACTAAACTACCTATTACAATAGCAAAATCAAATAGATTCCAACGATCAGAGAAATAACCTCTAAACCCTAATCCGATTAATTTTAAAATCAATTCTACAACAAAGACCCAAACAATGATTTTATCTAATGTGATTAATAAAGAGTTTCCTGTTGCGTACGTTTCAGCAACAATGATCAATCCATTCAATAAAATAATCCCAATCACGGTAGGTTGAAAATATCGATGCTCTACTACTTGTCTTATATGATGTCGTAATGATTTACGCTCATTTATTTCTTCTCTTGTTTTTAGTTCCATCACACTTCATCACATATCCTTCCATCTATTTGCTTACTTTTATTATTATATCAGTTTCTTTAGAAATCAATGTTAATGACAACCAATTGCATCATTTTATTCTAACAATATCATGAACGAGTACATACATTCTAAATTTTTTCATAAACTTGAACAAAATATGAAACAATTCAGTTAAACAAAACGTAAAGATATAGACACAACAAAGAAATGGATGGAATGCCAATGAAAGAAAAATACGTGAAGAGCAAATTACTGCTCATTTTATTGATTGTCATTTTACATATTGCAGCTTTTTGGCTATTAATTTACTCTTTAAAATGGGCACTCGTTGTATTTGCTCTCTACGGGGTTACCGTCGTCTTACTATTTATATTGTTTATAAAAGAACGATTGAAAGAGAAAAAGGAGGAAGATCAATATGATGATCGTGACTACTAATGAAGTGGCAAACCGTGAAATAGTAGAAGTAATAGGGTATGTGAAAGGAAGTACGGTACAGACGAAGCATGTCGGCCGTGATATTACCGCTTCATTGAAAGGGCTTGTTGGTGGTGAAATTAGTGGCTATAACGAAATGATGGAGCAAGCTCGTAAAGTGGCTATCGGCCGTATGGTTGAAAACGCCGAAAGTCAAGGTGCTAATGCAATTATTGGATTTCGTTTACAAACGTCAACAGTTATGGCTTCTGCTGCAGAGATTATTGCATACGGGACAGCTGTTAAAATTTCATCAAACTAATTAAAAGGTTTCTGCAATTTTTTAAAAATGATCCTTCATTATTATGAAAAGCTTGATACGAGTGATCTTCTCGTATCAAGCGCACAACGTTTGATGCCATTGCTACTCGAATGAAAGACATTAGAAATATTCATTTATACTTTTGCAGTAGTCTCTATAAATATAAAGCAGACTCTATCAAAGGGTTCGGAACAAGCTCAGTTACAGCTTACTCTTTTTAACAGAAAAGAAATAAAAAATACCTCCGATCATCCAAAAAGGCTCCCAAAAAGTTAACCTCCAAAACGTCGCATCATTTTCTAAATCAAAATCTAAAATAGCAAATGCACTTAATGTAATCGTAACAAAATTAAGAAATCCATATAAAAATAAAAAGATTCCTACACCTTTCGTTATGTAATAAAGAATTTTAATTATTATCAGCTTCTTCCATTGAACAAACAGCATCGATAATACAATGACACCAAGTAGCTTAATGAAGCCAGAAAGCCAAACAACTGCGACGAACGAAGGAGAAGGATCTAGAGACATTTCGTAAATTGACCCTCCTAGCGACCTAACACCTATCATGCCACCCATTGCCCAATAAAAGCTCATCCCTGAAAAAATGACCGTCCACACTATCCCCATTACGATTATCGTATTATTCCGCTTCACTGGAAAACACTCCTCTATTTTAACTTGAGCTCAGGCTCCCTAGACTTTTTAAATTTTCCTACTCTTCAAAGTAGCTTCATTGTTAAACTGCTCTATTTTCTTATCAGAAGGAACAAAAAATAACACGATCGCTCCGATAATAAACAATACAATTAGGCTTAATACACCAGCATTTGATTTGCCGGTCACTTGAGCTGTGACGCCGACTAATAAAGGCCCTGTCACAGATGCAAACTTACCAAAGATATTGTAAAAACCAAAGAACTCATTCGACTTATGTTTTGGTACCATCTTAGCAAAATACGAGCGACTCAGTGCTTGCATTCCCCCTTGTGATGTGGCAACGAGCATGGCGAGAATCCAAAAATCCAATGCCGTCTTAAGGAAATATCCATACACGCACACAATGATGTAGATCACAATACCGACGTTTAACATGAGCTTTGCGGAAAAACGATCAGCTAACTTCCCATACAGCAATGCAAAAGGAGCTGCGACAATTTGTGTTACAAAAAGTACGATTAATAATACCGTCGAATCAACTCCAACATCTGTTCCATAAGCGGTTGCCATTGAAATAATTGTACCAACACCATCTATATAGAAGAAGTAAGCAATTAAAAAAATTGATATGTACTTATATTGACTAATATGTGTAATCGTTTCTTTAAGACGAAGAAAGCTTGTACGAATTGGCTTTTTGTCGCGTTTGATTGCATGGATTTGTTTAACATTTTTCAACAATGGAATGGCAAAGAACGCCCACCAGATACAAGCAATCAAAAAGGCGATTTTGCTCGCAGTTGTACTTGAGATCGGAATGATCCCCTGTTGAGCCATTAAAATGACAACAATACTTAAAACAAATGGGATCGCTCCACCGATATACCCATAGCCGAACCCTCTAGCTGAAACTTTGTTCATCCTCTTATTTTCCGTGACGTCGACTAAAAAAGCATCATAAAAAAGATTGGCACCTGTTGATCCAAGAGAAGCTAGCGTATAAAAAACTAATAATAATAGCCATTCCCCTTCTGGAACAAAAACGAGACTGAAGGTAGAAACTAATCCTAATAGTAAAAAACTAATGAAAAATCGTTTCTTATATCCTTCATAATCGGCAATCGTTCCTAATATTGGCCCAATAATGGCTAAAATAAATGTAAAAATAGCAATTGTATACCCAAGATATGCTGTTGAATCAGCACCATCAATACCTGCTAATGTGGCCTGTGCTTTATAAAATATCGGAAAAACCGCAGTCGTAATTATGACTGAAAAGGCATTGCTCGCCCAATCATAGAACATCCAACTAGTTTCTTGTTTCGAAAACTTCTTCATGAATTCACCATCCTCAGTACGTGTAGCACCATTTTACTAATTTATTCATAAAAAGGATGGCAAATCACAAAAGTTTACAGAATTTTAACTATGGCTTAAAACAATGCAACGAATGTCAGAAACCACGAAACATTCTTCTACTTTAAAAATTTTCCGTTATCGGATTTTATTTTATATTATTGGACATATAATTGCCAAAAGCACCTATTGGATCAAAAGCCCCGAACGATCTTACTAAAAAAGGTTCCGAACATCAAAAATCAATGTTCGGAACCTTTTGTCCAGTCTTAGGCTAGTTATACATTAGCTACGATTATAACTCTTCTCCATTCGTTGCAATCACATTCTGATACCAGAAGAATGACTTTTTCTTCTTTCGCTCAAGTGTCCCACTTCCGTCATCATGCTTGTCCACATAAATGAAACCATAACGTTTAGACATTTCACCTGTTGATGCACTAACTAAATCAATACATCCCCAAGCCGTATACCCCATCACCTCAACGCCATCTTCGATTGCTTCGCCAATGGCTCTAATATGCTCACGTAAATACTCGATGCGATAATCATCATTGATCGATCCGTCCTCTTCAACCGTATCATAAGCTCCTAAACCGTTCTCAACGACAAATAGTGGCACTTGATAACGATCATATAATTGATTAAGAGAGATACGTAGGCCAACTGGATCAATCTCCCATCCCCAATCACTCGCTTTTAGAAATGGATTTTTCATCCCAGTGAAGAAATTTCCGGCTGTATAATCACCGTCTCCTTCTTCCTTCACTTCAGTACGCGACATATAATAGCTTAAAGCGATATAATCGACGGTATGCTCTTTAATGATATCTAAGTCTCCTTCCTGAATATCAAGCTTTATACCGTTTTCTTTGAAGTAGCGCTTCGTAAAGGCAGGGTATTCACCACGGACATGAACATCACCACAAATGTAATCAAAGATTTGCTCTTCCTTTAAGGCGTTTAATATATTATTAGGATTACAATCGCCTGAGTAAACAGGAGCATATAAAATCATACAACCAATTTGCGAACCAGAAATGATTTCATGACAAGCTTTCGTTGCTAAGCTACTTGCAACAAATTGGTGGTGCAAGCCTTGAAACGTTTCTTGGAGCTTTGATTCCTCATTGTCTGGAGAAAAGCCTAAGCTCATAATCGGATGAAAGACCGCACTATTAATTTCATTAAACGTCATCCAATAGTTCACTTTTCCTTTATAACGATTAAATAGCGTTTCTGCGTATTTCACAAACATCGGAATGACTTCACGACTTCTCCATCCGCCATATTTTTTAATAAGATATAACGGCATTTCATAATGCGATATCGTCACAACTGGTTCAATTCCATACTTATGCAGTTTATCAAACACACGGTCATAAAAGGCTAATCCCTCTTCATTTGGCTCTGTTTCATCACCATTTGGAAATATACGTGACCACGCAATCGACATACGGTACGTTTTAAAGCCCATTTCAGCAAATAAAGCAATGTCTTCTTTATAACGATGGTAATGATCAATCCCATCATGATTTGGATATGTGTATTGTTCTTTGTCAATTTCAAAATTGAAACCTGTTTCTTTAATAATATTCATCCTTACTTTACCACCTGGTAAAACATCTGCTAAGTTTAATCCTTTTCCACCTTCATTATAGGCACCTTCTAGCTGATTAGCTGCCGTTGCGCCTCCCCATAAGAACCCTTCTGGAAATTGTAAAGTATTCAATTGACTCATATCATAGCCTCCTCTATTCGATTTCTAGTTCAAGTATATCGTATCCAATATCACTTCATAGCAATCACGACCATCCTGTTTCATATAACAGAACAAGTGAAATGTTTCAACGATGTAACGATATGTTACTTTATGGTAAACTAATGAAATAACAAATGATGAGGAGTACGATAAATGTTTACAGCCGAAATGATCGCATCCTTTAATGATTTAGAAACCTCTCTTTACAATTATATTTCTCAAAACAGTGAGAAAGTGGCCTATATGCGTATTCGTGAACTAGCTGATGAAACCCATGTATCAACTGCAACCATTTTACGGTTTTGTCGAAAAATAAACTGTGAAGGCTTCTCTGAATTTAAAGTCAAACTTAAAATGGAAAACGAACGAAAAACAAAAACCACAATAAAAACACCACAACAGTCGATCACGGAGTTTTTTGAACGAACGTTAGAAGGGGATATAGAGGATAAAATGAATCAAGCTGCAAAAACAATTACGGAAGCAGATACGGTCATCTTCATTGGAACGGGTAGTTCGGGAATTCTCGCTGAATACGGTGCCCGTTATTTCTCTAGTATGGGTAAATTCTCAATTTACATTAAAGATCCTCATTTCCCCATCCATGCTAAATTTCGTAATAATAGTGTGACCATTGCTTTATCCGTATCTGGTGAAACACCTTTTACATTAGCTCAAATGAACCAACTAAAAAAAGTAAACAGCACAATCATCAGTATTACGAATGATAAACATTCAACCGTTGCGAAAATCTCAACAATTAATATCCCATACTACGTGACAGTCGAGCATTGCGAAAACGCAAATGTGACAACTCAAGTCCCTGTTGTTTATATATTAGAGTCGATTGCGAGAAAGCTTCATCAATGATCAAAAGGATCTCATTAGGATGAAGGAATTTTCATAATGATATAGTTTTTCCAAGTAAATTATAAATGGAAAAGTGAGTTATTATGACAGGAGGAGTATATGAAAAGAATATTTTCACTATTTGGATTTAGCTTCATTGGTTTCAGTGGGTTATTACTTTTCGTTAGCCTTTTCACAAGTAAACCACCATTAATGGTTATGTATTTGTTTCTAGCACAAGCGATTATGTGTTTTTGCCTCGCTTACCTTTACCCACAATTTAAACAAAAAGATGAACGCATGAGACGCATTAGAGAGAAGGGGATGTTCGCATCCTTTATTGCATTAATGGTTTATTTTATCCTTTTTATATTTGGCTTACAGCTTGAGTTCATCACGTTGAATGCGAACGAATTACTATATGTATTAATTGCGCTAATGATCACTACTATCTTTGTATCCTTTGTCATATACTCAAAGATCTACTAGAAACTATAACCTAAAAAGAAAAGTGAGGAAGCCTTTCTAACTAAGCTTCCTCGCTCTGAGAGCACCAAAAAAGTTGAAAATCAAACTTTACCAGTTCCCTTCTCTATAGGTGTTCTCAATACTTCCTCTTTTAAGATCGATAGAAATCTACTTGCTTCCTCCAAAAATGGAGAGTGAGCGCAATTGTCAAACGAATAGAATTGTTTATGTGGGGCTTTAATCAATTCAAAAAATCTTTTAGCTTCGTTGTAGCTCGTTTGATAATCATATTTACCTTGAAAAATGTATACAGGCATTTGAAAATTCGGTGCAAGTAGCGTTGCATCAGCTTTGGCCATCGTTTCTGATAAAGCATCATAAGAAGCAAAAACCCCTTTAGGAAGATTGAATCTTTCTCCCCACGTATACTCTTTACATGTAAACCATTCTTTTAATCCGTCCCACTGCGTATAACTCTCGCGTTTCATCCCTCCACCATACTTCGTTAAATACTTGCTCAAGATCTTTCTGTACGTCTGACTCTGATAGAAATTTTCATCAAACGTATACGCACGAATATCCTTTTCAGCTTTTTGATCCCCTTTCTCAATCGCGGTATGTAATAGAAATTGATAGGTTTCTTCATTCGATTGATTATGGCGACCGAACTGACCCGAACCGATATAAGCAGCATAATGCTCTCCAAATCGACTTGCTACAACGCTTCCTAACAAAGCACCCCACGAATGTCCAAATAGATAAATTTTCTCTTTGCGAAATCTTTCTTTTAAAAACTGGGTCACTTCCAATGTATCTTTTATCGCTTTATCCAAGGTTAATTCACCTTGCGTCCTAGCATTATACGACATTCCTGCTCCACGCTGATCCCAATAACAAACGGTAAATTCCGCCTCCAACCTAAGTTCAGACTTCTTGATCATTGGATATTGTGGAAAGCCTGGCCCTCCATGCAAAAATAACAAAACTGGGTGATCTTCATTTACTGTCTCAATAAACATTCCTAGTTGATGTCCATCTACTTCTATAAATACTTTTTCAGTTTGAACCATACTTCTCCTACCTTTGAGTAAAAATATAATTTGTTGATGGTTCTAGACACTCTTTACTAAATCTCATTATGTTCTATTTCTCTATCACTTCTTACGTTCATACACACAAAAATAATAATCATATGGATTATCATCATTCTTTAGCCCTTTTTCAACAGAAATTTCCTGCCACTCAGTCCTATCCACTTCCGGGAAAAAAGTATCACCTTCGAATTGATGCTCAATCTTTGTTATGTACATCGTTTCGACATAAGGCATGAACAGCTCATAGATTTGCTCGCCACCAAATATAAAAATCTCCTTTTCATCTCGACATAAAGCAAACACATCTTCAACAGAATGAGCAATCTCACATCCAGGGTACATAAACTGCTTATTCCTTGTCACAACAATATTGCGTCGTCCAGGGAGTGCTTTCCCGTTAGATTCAGCATTTTTTCTTCCGAGGATAATGGGTACCCCCTCCGTTTTCTTCATAACATAAGCCCAATCATGAGGAATGCTCCATGGCAAGTGGTTGTCCTTACCAATCACTCTATTTTTATCCATTGCCACAATTAATGACACATGCACGTTCGACACAACCCTTCCTATCCTTTTCTCATACGAATGATATTCCCTGTTATACTATTTCTAAACGATATTCGACTATCCTTCATTATATACGAAAAAAGAGCTGTTAACGTTTCAAACAGCTCTACTTGTTTGATGTTGGACTAAATCTTTCCTCCGATAGACACTCAGAATAAAGCCAACATAAATACTATATAAAATCATAGATGCTCCACCATAACTTGTGAACGGTAAGGAGATTCCTATTATCGGTAATAGCCCAAAGACCATTCCCATATTCCAAACGCTCGTTACCCCAATCACCGCCATACTTGCTAAAGCGATGATACGACCAAAAGGATCATTTGTTTTCTTGACAATTTGAAGAATTCTAATTAGAAATGCAAACAACGTAATAAATATTAAGCTTCCACCCCCCCAACCGAACTGATGAATGATAGAGACAATAATGAAGTCTGTATGTGCTTCAGGGAGCTTTTCACCTATAAATGTATAATCATTCCCCAAAAAAGTAGCCTCTCGCAATAGTTCTTTGATCACCACGTAGATATAGCCATAGCTACTTGGATAATCCTCTGGATACAAAAAACCTACGATTCGTTCCATTTGATGCTCTGCAAGAAACAATGCGAAGACCGTACTTCCTATTAATAAAAGAACGCTATTTACGATATAGAATATTCTTTTTCTCTTCATCGGCGCTACTGCCGACATGATCAGACACGTAGCTAAAAAGATCATCATCGCACTTCCTAGTGAAAGGTAAGTAAGAGCAACTAAAAGCCAAATCACAACAGTCGCGAGTAACACTTTCATAAAGCCTTTTAAATGCTTTGAACTTAAAATCCCCGCTAATGCAAGAATGTATAACAAGCTTATAGACCAAAAAGTAATATCAAAATATCTCATATCTAAATAGAGAATGCCGTTCCTTGAAGAACT